>DAIRDJ010000194.1:0-7714 GCA_036796215.1 Geminicoccaceae bacterium | reverse complement strand
TCCCGAGGGGGCCGCGGGGGAAATCATTTCCCCCGCCCTCTTCCCCTTCCCCCACCCTGTCACCAGGCCACGAAATCCGCGCTTGCCCGCGGCCGCGATGCGACGCATGTTGCGCCTGCAGGTGCCGAGAGACCGGCGAGCCGTGGAGGAACGTTGACCGATGCATGTCGTGGACACGGATCTCGCCGTCGTCGGTGGCGGTGGTGCCGGGTTGCGGGCCGCGATTGCCGCGGCCGAGGCCGACCCGGGTCTCAGGATCGCGCTGGTCTCCAAGGTGGTGCCGATGCGCAGCCACACGGTTGCCGCCGAAGGCGGGTCCGCCGGCGTGATCACCGACAAGGACACCCTGGACCTGCATTTCAAGGACACGGTGTCGGGCGGCGACTGGCTCTGTGATCAGGACGCGGTCGACTATTTCGTCGGGCACTGCACCGAGGAGATGGTGCGGCTGGAGCATTGGGGCTGCCCCTGGAGCCGCAAGCCGGACGGCGACACCAATGTCCGCAATTTCGGCGGGATGAGCACCGCCCGCACCTGGTTCGCCGCCGACAAGACCGGCTTTCACATCCTCCACACGCTCTTCCAGACCTCGCTCAAGTACGGCACGATCCGCCGCTTCGACGAGTATTTCGCGGTCGATCTCGTGGTCGAGGACGGCAGCTGCCAGGGCCTGGTCGCCATCGAGATCGCCACCGGCGACTTCGTCCAGATCCGGGCCAAGGCCGTGGTCATCGCGACCGGCGGTGCGGGCCGCGTCTATCGGCAGAACACCAACGCCGGCACGGTGACGGGCGACGGCATGGGGATGGCCTACCGGCACGGCGTGCCGCTGCGCGACATGGAGTTCGTGCAGTATCACCCGACGGCGCTGCCGGGGAGCGGCATCCTGATCACCGAGGGCTGCCGGGGCGAGGGCGGCTATCTCGTCAACAAGGACGGCTACCGCTATCTGCAGGACTACAATCTGGGCCCCGTGGTGAGCGAGCCCACGCCCAAGACCATGGAGCTCGGCCCCCGCGATCGGCTGAGCCAGGCCTTCTGGCACGAGGAGCAGGCCGGCCGCACGGTGGAAACGCCGCTCGGCCACACGGTGCATCTGCAGCTCATGCATCTCGGCCGGGAGAAGCTGCACGAGCGGTTGCCGATGATCTATGAGCTGGCACAAACCTTCCTCGGCATCGACCCGGCAGAAGCGCCGATCCCCGTCTGCCCCGCCGTGCACTACACCATGGGCGGGATCGGCGCCGACGCCCGGACCGCGACCGCACTGCCCGGTCTCTACGCCTGCGGCGAGTGCTCGAGCGTCGGCATCCACGGCGCCAACCGGCTGGGCTCCAATTCGCTGGCCGAGCTCTGCGTCTTCGGCCGGGTGGCCGGCGAGGACGCCGCCCGCTTCGCCCGCGACGCCAAGCCCGCCGATGCCGATGCCCTGACCCGGGCGGCCGACGCGATCGAACGCCGTGCCATGGCGCTTTTGACCGGCGAGGACGGCCGGGATCGGATCGCCACGCTCCGCGACGCCATGGGCGACACCATGGAGGAGGGGGTCGGCATCTTCCGCAGTGCGGAGGGCATGCAGGCGAGCTGCGACAAGCTCGCCGAGCTCAAGGAGCGCTATCGCCGGGTCCATCTCGACGACCGGACGCGCAGCTTCAACACCGAGTGGCTGACCGCGATCGAGCTCGGCTTTCAGCTGGACGTGGCCGAGGCCATGGCGTGGTCGGCGCTCGAGCGGAAGGAATCGCGCGGTGCGCACAAGCGGCTGGACCAGTTCGACAAGCGCGACGATGAGCGGTTCCTGCAGCACACGCTGGCCTTCCACCAGCCGGACGGGCCGCCGCGGCTGGACTATGAGCCGGTGAACATCACCCGTCTGCCGCCGGCCGAGCGGGTCTACGGGGGAGCTGCCAAGAAGGGGGTATTGGAAAGGCAAGGAGCCGAGGCATGACCGAGGGCGAGCGGACGATCGACATCGAGGTGCTGCGCTACCATCCCGAGCGCGACCGGGAGCCGCGATTCCTGACCTACACCGTGCCCTTCGCCCACGACACCTCGGTGCTGCAGGGCCTGCAATACATCAAGGACCACCTCGACGGCTCGCTGACCTTTCGCTGGTCCTGCCGGATGGCGATCTGCGGCAGCTGCGGCAAGATGGTCAACGGCGAGCCCAAGCTCTCCTGCCACACGTTCCTGCGCGACTACTACCCCGGCAAGCTCAGGATCGAGCCGCTGTCGCACTTCCCGATCATCCGTGACCTCGCGGTCGACCAGACGGACTTCCTCGAGAAGCTCGAGAACATCAAGCCCTACATCATCCGCGACGAGGAAAAGCCGGTCAGCGAGGGCGTCTACCGGCAAACCCCGGCGGAGCTCGCCCGCTACCAGCAGTTCAGCCAGTGCATCAACTGCCTGCTTTGCTACGCCGCCTGCCCGCAATACGGCCTGAATAGCGACTTCCAGGGGCCGGGGATCATGGCGCTCCTGCACCGCTACAACAGCGATTCGCGCGACCAGGGCAAGGCCGAGCGCATGCCGATCGTCAATGCCGAGGAGGGGGTCTGGAGCTGTACCCTGGTCGGCTACTGCTCGGAGGTCTGTCCCAAGCACGTCGACCCGGCGGCGGCCGTCAACCGCAACAAGGTCAACAGCACCATGGACTATTTCCTCCGCTTCCTCGCACCGCGCGGTGCCAACTCATGAGTGCGCGCAACACCTATATGCGGCCGATGGCCGGCTGGTACCGGCGCAACCCGCGCTTTTTGGCCTATCTCCTGCGCGAGGGAACGAGCGTCTTCGTGGCGCTTTATGCAGTCATTCTGCTTTGGGGCCTGACCGCACTCTCGGGTGGCCCGGAAAGCTTCGAGCGCTGGCAGGCCTTCCTTGCGAGCCCGCTCTCGGTGCTGCTCCACCTCGTGATCCTGGCGGCCGCCCTCTATCACACCTGGTCGTGGTTCCAGGTCGCACCCAAGGCGACCCCACCCCTCGTGCTCGGCGGCAAGCCCGTCCCCGACAGCGCCATCATCGGCGGCGGCTACGCCACCTGTGCCGTGGTCAGCCTCGTCATTCTCGTCCTTGCCCTTTGGTGAGAAAGCCCATGCCGAAACGCTCGCACGAGCCCATCTTCTGGTCGCTGTTCGGCGCCGGCGGTGTCGTCTCGGCCATGGTGCTGCCGGTCCTGGTGCTGATCACCGGGATCCTCTGGCCGCTCGGCCTGATGTCCGAGGATGCCCTCGGCTATGCGCGGATGAGCAGCTTCGCCGGCAGCCTGATCGGTGCTCTGGCCCTGCTCGTCGTGATCTCGCTCACCTTCTGGCACGCCGCCCACCGTATCGCCCACTCGGCCCACGACTTCGGCATGCATCGCGGGCTCGGCGTCTGGAAGGCCGTCTGCTATGGCGCTGCCCTCCTGGGAACGCTGTGGACGGCAGCCGTGCTGACCACACTCCTGTTTTGATCGCCGCCCAGGCTTGACCTCCGCCGCGGCTCGATCCCCGCCCGGGATCGGCCAGCCTGCTGGCGCGTCCTCGCCATGCCGACCGCTCAGCCCGTGGCCCCGAGCCCGGCGGCGATGGCATTGATGCTCAAGAGCAGCTCGGGCAGGAGCGCGTCCGCCGTCCCCATGTCCTCCGCCTCGCGAGCGTCGCGCCAGTGCCCGAGCAGCGTCACCTGGTGCCGGTGCAGGGGCTCGAGCGCCTCGGCGCGCCGCTCGAGCAGGCGCTGGTTGTCCGGTCGGGCAGCAGCCAGCGGGGCGCCGTAGATCGCCTCGAGCCCGGCACCGGTTGCCGCGTGCTCCGCGAAGATCGTCGCCAGGATGCGCTCGCGCACCTCGGCATCCGGCACCAGCCCGGCATATTGGCGCATGATCGACGGTGCCGTCGACGCCCAGGCCGTTGCCGCATTGCTGATCATGTAGTGGACCGGCGCCCACCGGTGTGCCTCGCTCTTGGCACGCGCGAAGAGCTCGAAGCGCTCCGGTGCCTCGCGCTGCAGTCGCTGCAGGGCGGTGCCCAGGCCGTACCAGCCGGGCAGGACGAAGCGCGCCTGGTTCCAGGCGAACACCCACGGGATGGCACGCAGGTCCGCGAGGCTCCGCTGACCGGTGCGCCGCACCGGCCTGGAGCCGATGCGGCTCTGCTCGATCGCGTCGATCGGCGTCGCCGTGGCGAGAAAGTCGAGGAACCCGTCGGCGGTCACCAGGGCCCGATAGGCGTCGCGGCTCCATCGGGCGATGTCATCCATCGTCTCCACCAGTTCCGGCCGGTCGTCGGCGCCACGGCGGTCGCGCAGCGTCGTGCCGAGCGTGCCGGCGAGCAGCAGCTCGAGATGATGGGCGGCGGTGATGCGATTGGCGTATTTCTGCGAGATGATCTCGCCCTGCTCGGTCAGCCGCAGATCACCCGCGAGGGTTTGCGGCGGCAGGGCGGCGAGAAAACGATGGGTCGGCCCGGCACCGCGGCCGATCGTGCCACCGCGGCCGTGAAAGAAGCGAATGCGCACCCCGTGCCGGCGTCCGACCTCGGCGAGCGCCTGTTGCGCCCGGTAGAGACTCCAGAAGCTCGCAGCAAAACCGCCGTCCTTGCCGCTGTCGCTGTAGCCGATCATCACCTGCTGGACCGGCTCGTCGAGGCGCGTCGCTGCCGCCTGTCGGGTGAGCGAGCGGCAGACGAGGGGCTCGCCCAGGAAGGCATCGAGAATGCCCGGTGCGGCTTCGAGGTCGTCGATCGTCTCGAACAACGGGACGACGGGCAAGGGGCACCAGGCACCGTCCGCCTCACGCCGCAGCAGGCCGGCGTCACGGGCGAGCACGAGCACCGCCAGAAGATCCGCCGCCGAGCGCGTCATGCTCACGATCAGCGCACCGAGCCCTTCACCGCCGTACGCCTCGAGGTGCTCCGCCAGGACGCGGTACACGTCCAGGACGTCCCGCGCCTCGCCGGTGGCCTCGTCGTTGGGATGGGTGAAGGGGCGCGGGGTCGCCACCTCGCGGGCAAGCAGGGCGTGGCGCCGGGCCTCGGGCCAATCGGCAAAGCTGCCGGCGTCGGGCTCGCCCGCAGCGACCAGGAGCCGGCTCAGCGCCCGGTCGTGAAAGGCGCTGTTCTGGCGGATGTCGACCGCGGCGAGGTGAAAGCCGAAACTGTCGACGAGACGCAGGACCGGATCGACGTCCACGGTCGCCAGCCGTCTGGCACCGACCGCCATGAGCGCCTCGCGCAGGTGCAACAGATCGCCTCGCAACGCTGCGGCATCGGCGTAGGCACCGCTCGGCGCCCGCCCGGTCGCGGGGGGCAAGGCGGCGATCATCAGGTTCAAGGCCTGGCGAAACGGCTCCTCGGGATTGCGCTCGACCGCCCGCTCGCCGCGCTCCCCCAGTGCCGTGGTGCGGGCGTCGATCCAGCTTTCCAGAGCGGCGGGCGTGTCCTGATACAAGCCGGACAGGCTGAGTTTCGCCCCGAGCCTGACGAGGCGCTGTCGGACGAGGTCGAGGGCTGCAGCGCGGAACGATGCCAGCGTCTCGCGCGTGATCTCGGCGGTGACGAACGGATGCCCGTCGCGATCGCCGCCGACCCAGTTGCCGAAGCTCAGGCGCGGCCGCGCCGCCGGACCCGCCAGGAGTGCCGGATCGAAACCCGCCTGCAGCCAGGCCGCATTGAGCCGCTGGTCCACCCATGGCAGCACGACGGGGAACACACCGGCGAGATAGTGCATCACGTTGCGGCGCTCGTCTTCGACCGTCGGCATTTCCAGATAGACCTCGCCGGTCCGCCAGAGCCGCTCGATCGTGGCGCGCAGCCGCGACTGCAGAACCGCCCGTTCGGACGGCGCCCACATGGTGTTTTCGAGCTCCTCCACCAGCCGGTAGAGGGTCCGGTGATGGTCCAGCACCGTCTGCCGCTTCGCCTCGGTCGGGTGTGCGGTCAGGACGGTCTCGACCTTGATGCCGCGGAGGGCCGCCGCGATCTCGGGCGGCTGCCACCCGGCGGCCGTCAGGCGACTGAAACGCTGGTCCCAGGAACCGGCTTCCTGATGCTTGGCACCCTCGAAATCCAACCGGCGCCGGGATTGTGCGACCGCGTTCTCCTCGGCCTGATGGAGCAGCTGGAAGGCGATCGACCAGGCCTGCAGGGCGCGCTCGCTGCGTTCGGCGGGCCAGCTGCCGTCGCCCGCCGCACCGTCGCGCCAGAGCGCTCCCCAGGGCAGCACCTTGGCGATGTCGCCCTCGCCGAGGTCAGTCAGGACATCCGCGAAGGCGCGCATCAACAGGGCGAGCGTGGCGTCGACTTTCGCGAGATCTGATCCGGGTGTCATCGCGGTCTCCCTCTCTTCGCTCTGCAGTTACGCAGTCGCGGGCACGCCGTCCAGGCTGTCGGGGGCTCACTGACGTGGGCGAACCCGCCGCAGCACCGCACCAGCTGCCGGGAGCGACCCGTCAGCCGCGTGGCCGGGTCCGTTCGAGCTCGGCGCTGATCGGGATGAACGCGTCGTCGTCGCCGGGCGGCAGCCGGAAAGGGCCGTTGGTCCAGTCGCCGCTTTTCCAGCCTTCGATCGCAGCGTCGAGTCGCTCCCTCGAGGACGACACGAAATTCCACCAGATGTAGCGGCCCTCGTTCATCGTCGCACCACCCAGCAGCATCAGACGGGCACCCTCCGCCCCGGCCCGCGCCGCAATGGGGTCGCCGGGGCGGAACACCATCATCCGCCCGGACTCGAACCGGTCACCCGCCACCTCGATCGCGCCCTCGGTCACATAGATGCCGCGGTCCTCGTGCTCGTCGGGCAGTGGAAACGACGTGCCGGGCGCCAGCGAGACGTCGAGATAGAAGGTCTCGGACTGCATGGTGACGGGGCTCGTCTCGCCATAGGCGGTGCCGAGAATGAGCCGAGCCGCAACACCGTCGGCTTCGATCAACGGCAGCGCGCCTTCCTTGTGATGCTCGAAATCGGGAGCCATCTCCTCCTTGTCCGCCGGCAGGGCGATCCAGGTCTGGATCCCGAACAGCGCGTGCCGACCGGCCCGCGTCGCAGCACTGGTGCGCTCGGAATGCGTGACCCCGCGGCCCGCGACCATCCAGTTGACCTCGCCCGGATAGATCAGCTGATGCGTGCCGAGGCTGTCCCGATGCTCGAACTCGCCCCGATAGAGATAGGTTACCGTGCCGAGCCCGATATGCGGATGCGGCCGTACATCGATCCCGGCCCCGGTGATGAACTCGGCGGGGCCCATCTGATCGAAAAAAATGAACGGCCCCACCATCTGCCGCCGCGCCGACGGCAAAGCCCGCCGCACCTCGAACCCACCCAGATCCCGCGCCCGCGGAATGATCAACGCCTCGAGCGCCCCACCCCCGCCCGCCGGACATTCCGGATTGTGCGTTGGATTCCAACTCATCTCGTCCCCTCCAATGCCCCACCGCGATCAGCCGAACCCCTCAGCCACAACAGACGTCGTTCACACCAGCCGGTCAACTCTGCATGCGAAAGACCACCGACCAGCCGATCAAAATTGGGCTGGACAACACCCCGATCAAACGCGGGAAGGCACGCCTTCCCGCGCCCATCCATTCCTTTGCGCTGGCGGATACGTGAGGCGGGAGTGAAAAAAGCGCGCGATGCCCTCCCGAGCGACGCTTGGCCGGTAACGGAAACGGTTGGCAAAGGAGGTGTCGCCCTGCGCTTTCGGGTCAACATCCAAGAGCCTGTCCGAGACGTTTTCTAG
>DAIRDJ010000193.1:0-7837 GCA_036796215.1 Geminicoccaceae bacterium | reverse complement strand
AACGGCTGATGTCGCGCCCGCCAGCCTCGGAATCGACGCTGATGAATTTTTCAGGCTAGGCTTTGGTGGACACTATCGACCCCACCAATCACGCTATCTCAGCAGACCAAATCGCCAAGCGGTAGGGCGGGGCAAACCGGACGCTCACCGCCCTCGACCACCTCGTCGGCGATGTCGATGAAGGCCCAGGCAGCAGCTCCAAGGAGCAGGATGCCGACCAGCGGGCGAAGCTCGAAGAACGGCTCGAGTGATGCCCAGAAGGCGGCAGCTCGCCGGCTAGTCGCGCCGTCGCACCCGGCGCTCGCGCCGGTCGAGGTGTCGTTCGACCTCGGCGAGATCGATGCCGTCGGCGGCTAGGCGCGTGAGGGTGAAGTAGAGGAGATCGGCGGCTTCCCAGATGGTCTCGTCGCGCGATTGGGCCGCGTTCAGCTCCTGCGCTTCCTCGGTGATCTTGTCGGCGAGCTTCACCCGATCGGCGAAGAGGCGGGCGGTATAGGAGCCGTCCGGGGCCTGGTCGCGACGCTCGGCGAGGCGGCGGTGCAGGCGACCGAGGCCGCTGTCCTCGCCGAAGCAGGTGCGCGTCTCGAGGTGGCAGAAGCCGGCACCGGTCTGGCGCACGGTGAAGCGCACGGCATCGCGGTCGCAATCGGGGGTGACGCGGATGAGCTCCTGGATGGCACCACTGCTCTCGCCCTTGCGCCAGAGGCCGCGGGAGCGCGACTGGTAGATGCCCCGGCGCTCGTCGACGGCGGCCTTGATGCTCGCTTTCGACGAATAGACCAGGCCGAGTGCGGTGCCACGCTCGTCGGTGACGACGGTCGGGATCAGGCCGTCCGCGCGGTCGCTCGACAAGGGGGCGGCGACGGCCTCGCCGAGATCGAGCCTGCCCGAATAGAGCGCCATGCCGACCTGGCAGTCCGCACCCATGGCGTCGAGCTCGGCCACCTCCTCGGGTGTCGTGACGCCGCCCGCGATGATCACCCTGGCCGGGGAAGCGGCCTCGACGATGGTCCGCGCGAGCGTCATGTCGGTGCCACCCATCCGGCCCTCGCGCTCGACGAAGGTGACGAGAAAGCCGTCGACCAGCTCCTTGAGCTCGGCGACGCGCTCGAGGATGCCGCGGCCGGTGCCCTGCTTCCAGCCTTCGACCACGACCTCGCCGTTCTTGGCATCCAGTGCTGCGAGCAGCCGGTCCTTGGGCAGCGCTTTGAGGATCTCGGGCTTCGCCATGGTGCCGAGGATGATCCGCCGGGCGCCGGCATCGAGCCAGAAAACGGCCGTCTCGACGTCGCGGATGCCGCCGCCGACATGGCAGTCGAAGCGGGCCACCAGCTGTTCGATCAAGGCCTTGTTCGAGCCCTGCTGCAAGGCCGCGTCGAGGTCGATCACGGCCAAGGGCCCGGCCACGGCGAAGCGCTCGGCGATCGGCATGGGATCGCCCGCCTCGATCGCCATGGCCTCGCCGCCGATCAGCTGCACGGCTTGGCCGCCCATGAGGTCGATCGAGGGGATGATCATGGCCGGACCACCGACATTTGGCTGCACACAAAGAAGATACGTAACACCCATCGTGTCATCGAAGGAGGACCTTTTCGCAGTTTGAGTTTGCTAGCTCCGGCTTCCGATCCTTACCCGACCTAGCGCAGAACGGTGATCATGACGTGCAAGGGAAAATCACGCTGCTTCAGCGCTGTGGCAAGGAAATTCATGCCAATCAAGGAGCGTTGGTCACCAGTCGGCGTATGGAGCAGTCCGATCGTATCTTCTTGCGATTTTGGCTTCACAGCCAGCTCGCTTCGACTGCCGCTGCGTCGGCGTCAAAAAAGGAACACAGAAAACGCACGCGCATGATTTGAACAATCTTGACAGCGCGCTCCGCTCCGCCGTAGATGGTTCAATCGTGGGTCGAACGAGAGTACGCCATGACCGACAAGACCGAGTTCGAGTATCTGCGGGCCGAACTGCTCGCCGCCGCCGCCAAAATCCAAGAACTTCTGCCGCGTGCGCTCGATGCAGCCTTTGAACAAGGTGGCCGGCAGGCAGCTCACCGACTTGCCGAGTTGGCAATGGCTTTCCCGACCAGTTCTTCAGCGACAGCCGCCAAGAAGCAGGTCGAGAGCGGAGCGAGACCAGGGCGTGGCAAGGTTATCGGCCGTATTGGCGCCGATTTGAAAGCTTGCGGCGAAGCCGGAGTGGACGAGGCAAGCTACCGTCAAAGGTTAGTGGATGAAGGAATTAAGCGCTCTAGCATTCATATGGCAATTAAACGGCTGATCGAAACAGGCGTGGTGGTCCAGATCGATGGACGCCTTTACCATGATCAGACTGCCAAGCAATTGAGCGATGAGGGGCCGGCTGATGCTGGCGAGCGGTCTTCCGACCCCTCATCGGAACAGCACAAGAGGGAGAACAGCTATGCCGCCTCCATAACTAGCACTGCCTAGATCACCGCGCGGGGTCGATTAACGGCATTTGCTGCTAGTCGGCCCCGCCCTCGCGGGTGTGGCGGAATTGGTAGACGCGCTGGAATTGGGATCCAGTGGGCGAGCCTCTCACAGCTCAGACGCCCATGCAGGTTCGAAACCTGTCACCCGCACCAACCCAACCATCGATAAGGTACATGGCTTGTCGAATTTATGGAAGGTTTTTTCGGCAAAGGCTGCTGACAGCGCGCAAGCAAGGGCGGACGATAAGGTGGACTCCATAGCGATTGGGATGGGGATTTTTCTCGACTGCTTTCGCTTAGGATTTTTCGGTAGCAACCGTCGCTCAAGACGTGAACCGTAAGCAGATGTTGGCGCGCGAACGCAGCAACGCGAATTCCCCGCAATCTTCCACAGCCCCAAGGCATACATTTTGCGCCGTTCGCCGTGTCGAGCGGAGGGCCAAAATTTGCCTAAAACGAACTACAAAAATGTGTCTGGCCCTTGAGTTTGCAGAAGCACAATCCTCTCGCTAAAGCGTGACAGCTTCTAGCTCGCAGCGTGACCAAGAGTGGGGCAGATAGAGTCACGCACTTTGAGCACAGAGCTAGCGCGACCGAAGCGCCTTAGCCTGTCAAAACACTTCAGAAATTTAGCGTAGCCGTTCAAGAATTTTGAAATCGGTTGACGCGTCCGAGAAAATTTGAATGGTGAGGCCGCCTTGAATCTGATGCATCGCAGGGTAAATTGCGGGCCTCGAAAGATGGAGAATTCAGCTGTCGCGTCCGATGCGCCATGCGCTACCGACGCGTCTCGCGCAATTTAAGGCCGGACGACGACCCCGCTTTCCATCAAATGCAGCTTGACGTCGCCGACGGTGAGGTCGCCGTCGTGGAAGATCGAGGCGGCGAGGACGGCGTCGGCGCCGGCGGCGAAGGCTTCGGCGACGTGGCCGGCGTGGTCGGCGCCACCGGAGGCGATCACGGGCAGGTGGATGGCCTCGCAGACCGCACGGGTCATCGGCAGGTCGTAGCCTTGCCGTGTGCCGTCGCGGTCCCAGGAGGTGAGCAGGATCTCCCCTGCCCCCCGCGCTTGTGCCTCGACCGCCCACTTCACGGCGTCCTTGCCGGTGCCGTCGCGGCCGCCGCGGACCAGGACCTCGAACATCCCGTTCCGAAGGGCGGCGTCGATGGCGACGACGCAGCACTGGCTGCCGAAGCGGCTGGCGATGGCGTCGATCAGGGACGGGTCGGCGACGGCGGCGGAGTTGATCGAGACCTTGTCGGCGCCGGCCTCGAGCAGCGCCTGGGCATCGTCCGCGCTCCTGACCCCGCCGCCGATGGTCAACGGAATGGCGAGGCCTTCGCGGATCTTCTTGACCGTCTCATGCTGGTGGCCGCGGCCCTCGGGCGTGGCCGAGATGTCGAGGATGACGATCTCGTCGGCCCCCTGGCGCTGGTATTCGAGTGCCAGTGTCACGGGATCGCCGGCATCACGGATGCGCTCGAAGCGGATGCCCTTGACGACCCGGCCGTGGCTGACATCGAGACACGGGATGATGCGCTTGGTGAGCATCAGGAGAGCTCCAAAAAGCGCGAGAGGAGGGCAGCGCCGTAATCGCCCGAGAGCTCCGGGTGGAACTGGCAGCCGATGACGTTGCCCTTCTCCATGGCGGCGATGAAGGGGCCGCCATGCTCGGCCCGGGCCACCCTCCAGCCCGGGGCCAGGGTGGCGCGGTAGGAGTTGGCAAAATAGGCGTAGCCCGAATCGAGGAGGTTGCAGTCCTCGTCCGCCTCGACCTTGTTCCAGCCGAATTGGGGGGTGCGGACGGTGGCGGGAAAGCGGGTGATGCTGGCCGGCACGATGCCGAGGCCATGTACGCCCGGGCTCTCCTCGCTCGTCTCGAAGAGCAGTTGGTGGCCGACGCAGATCGCGATCGTCGGCTTGTCGGCCTCGATCCGCTCGATCAGCGCTTTGTCGAGGCCGTGCTCCTGCAATCGTTGCAGTGAGGTGCTGAAGGCCCCGACGCCGGGCAGCATGACGTGGCTCGCCGCGGTCACGGTCGCCCTGTCCTCGATGATCCGTGGCTCGGCACCGAGCCGGCGGAAGGCGGCCTCGACGGAGGCGAGATTGGCCGTGCCGGTGGGGACGATGGCGACCTCAACCATCGATCACGCCGGCATAGATGCTGTCCAGATCGAGCGTGATGCCGAGTGCTTGCAGGGGTACGGGGCCAGCTTCGAAAAACCGCTCCTCGAAAACCATCTCGTGCTTTCGCGTGCGCAGCCGAACGAGCCTTTGGTCCGTCTCGACCACGAGGTAGTGGCAGAGACTCGGGATGTGCCGGTAGGCCTCCCATTTTTCGGCGTGCGCCCGAAAAGCGGTCTCGGGTGTTGCCGTCTCGACGATGACGAGCGGCGTTACGCCGTCGCTTTCGAGATAGCAGGGTGAACTCGCGAGGCAGCCGGCGCGGCTGGCGACAACGAGCATGGCGATGCTGAACGCGTCGGCCGTGCGGACCTCGACCGATTCGCCGACGACGACGTCAGGCCGCCCATCCAGCGCCTCGTCCAGGGCCGCGAGCAGGTTGCCCTTGATGAGCGATGCCCGCCTGTCTCTCGGCAAGCAGGCTTTCGGCTGCAGGCCGAGGAACTCGAAGGCCCTGTTCTGGTGCTCGCGCCAGTCGAGAAAGCTCGCGAGATCACGCGGCAACGTGTCGGGTGCCTCGTGGCTGGCCACGGCTAGAGCAGCCCCTTGGTCGACGGGATGTCGCCGTGCGCCGTCAGCGCCACGGCGTCCTTCAGCGCCAGGGCGGCGGCCTTGAACGCGGCCTCGGCGCGGTGGTGGTCGTTCGCACCCTTCAGCACGTCGACATGCAGCGCCATGCGCCCGGCGATCGCCAGCGACTGGAAGAAATGCCCCAGATTCTCGGCCGCCACGTCGCCGATCTTGGGGCGGCCGAGGCCCAGATCGACTTGCGGCGAGGGCCGGCCGGAGAGGTCGACCACGACCCGGGCCAAGGCCTCGTCGAGCGGGGCATAGGCGTGGGCGAAGCGGCGGATGCCGCGCCGGTCGCCGAGCGCCTGGTCGAGCGCCTGGCCGAGGGCCAGGCCGCAATCCTCGACCGTGTGGTGGTCGTCGACGTGAAGATCGCCCGAGCACGCCAGCTGGAGATCGAAGCGGCTGTGCTTGATCAAGGCCGTCAGCATGTGGTCGAAAAAGCCGAGCCCGGTGTCGATCGCCGTGGACCCGCTACCGTCGAGGGCGAGGGTCAGGCGGATCTCGGTCTCCGAGGTGTGGCGCTCGATCGTGGCGGTACGCTCGCTCATCGCTCGACCTTTCAGGGCACGATCTGGGCGAGGTGCGAGACCACGATATCGGTGCCGCCAGCTTCCTTGATGCGGCGGATCAGGGCCGGCAGGTCGGCCCGGGGTACGGCCGCCTTGACCGCAAAGCCGCCGTCGCCGTGGAGCGGCGAGATCGTCGGCTCGCGCATGCAGGGCAGCACCTCGACCACGGCCTCGAGCCTGGCATTGTCGACGTTGACCTCGAGCATCACCCGCTGGCGGGCGTCGAGGACGGAGCGGATGAGCAACGCGAAATGCTCGATCACCGGGCGCTTGGCCGGATCCTCGAGCGAGCGGGGATGGGCGTAGAGCCGGGTGGACGAGCGCATCAGCTCGTCGAAGATGGTGAGCCCATTGGCCTTGAGCGTCGCACCCGTCGCGGTGTTGTCGACGATGCAGTCGGCATCCTCGGGCGGGAAGACCTCGGTGGCGCCATAGGAGCGGACGATCCTTGCGTCGAGGCCGTGCTCGAGCAGCCAGGCAGTGGTCAGCTTCTCGTACTCGGTGGCAACGACGAAGCGGGTCCGGGGCGGCCTGCCGCCCTCGAGAAAGCGGTGATCGGCGGCCGCCACGATGCGCACGGGATCGAGCGCGGTATCGACCAGCTCGACCAGGTCCACGGATTTCTCGGCGACCCAGTCGGCCCCGGCAAAGCCCAGATCGCGGCTGCCGGCATCGAGCATCTCGACGATGTTCTGCGGCTTGAGGATCTTCGCCTCGAATTCCGGCAGGGAGAGCGACGGGCGGTAGCCGCGCCGGTCGTAGGTCAGACGAATGCCGGCATCGCCCAGGAGCTGGACGACGGCTTCCTGCATGCGTCCCTTGGGCAAGGCGAGGTGGACGATTGTGGGCAAGGGTCGCGGCCGGTTGGAGAGAGGGCAAAGCAAAGCGGCGCCCGCCGTTGCCGGTGGACGCCGCTTGCCTATAGCCCTGCCGCTCAGCCCCGTAAAGCTGGGCCCCGTAAAGCCGGGCCTCAGCCCTTGGACTGTTGCGCCTCGTCGCCGCTGTCGCCGGTATAGCCCGCCTGGTCGGGAACGTAGAGGCCGTCCTCGGGACCGACCCAGAGCGGCTCGTTCTGCATGAAGCCGCCGAGCAGGTCGCCACCCTCGGCGGTTGCATCAGCAGGCGCGGGGCCGGCGAAGGCGCTGTCGGCGGCACTCTCGTAAAGGGCGAACGGGGCATCGTGGCCCGGGCCGTCGTCGTCGAGCCAGGCAGGATCGAGGATGTCGTCCGGGGCCTCGACCGATTGCGGGCCGAGATAGATCGCCAAAAGATCGTCCTCGCCGGCGGGTGCCAATGCGGCCGTCGTCGTCGGGCCCTTGATGAACTGGTCGAGCGAGAGGACCTCGCCCGCGTGCTCGATCCCGGCGAAGGCTTCGCGGTGGTCGGCGTAGTCGGCGATGCGGACGATGTCGGCACCATCGTGGCCGATGACGAGATCGCTGCCGTCGAGGCGGGCCTCGAGGTCTTCGGGCTTCTCGAGCCCCTCGAAGCGCAGCCGGTTGACGCCCTCGTGGTCGAAGATCGTGCTCTTGCCGCCCTCGGCGAGGCCGAAGACGAAGAGATCGTCGCCCGCACCACCGTGCAGCTCGGCCTCACCGGAACCGCCATAGAAGATGTCGTCGCCAGCATCGCCGAAGAGGACGTCGTTGCCGGGGCCAGCGTAGAGCGTGTCGTTGCCGCCGCCGCCGCGCAGCACGTCGTTGCCAGCGCCGGCATAAAGGACGTCGTCGCCGGCCCCGCCATAAAGCCGGTTGTCGCCGGCATTGCCCCAGATGGTGTTGCCCTGGTCGGAGGCGATCACGTCGTGGCCGACATCGCCCGTCAGCCGGACCTGGTCGATGTCGGTGTGGACCTGCCACTTGTGCGGGTTGACATCATCGGGGAAGGTCCGGCCGATCGGGCTCGGGCCCATGACCAGCGTCGCCTCGCCATTGGGACCGGCGGCGGAGAACCGGCCCTTGAGCGAGGCGGCGAAGCCCGGCGCCACCTCGAGGGTATCGATGCCGCCGTTGTTGGGACCTTCCCGATTGCCGATGGCCGCATCCCTCCAGTCGTTGATCACCA
>DAIRDJ010000192.1:0-7877 GCA_036796215.1 Geminicoccaceae bacterium | reverse complement strand
TGTCGGTCTTGTAGATGTCCTCTGGGTTGCCGGAGAGGGCGGCCCAGCGGAAGGGTCCGATGCCGCGGCAGAAGAGCGGGCGGATATAGGCCGGGACGAAGCCCGGGAACTCGAAGGCGCCCTCGAGGCCCTCGTCCTGCGCCATCTGGCGGATGTTGTTGCCGTAATCGAGGGTGGGGATGCCCTGGTGGTGGAAGTCGAGCATGGCCTGGACCTGCAGCACCATGCTCTGCCTGGCGGCCTTGGCCGTGGCTTCGGGGTCTTTCTCCTGGCGGTCGAACCATTCCTGGAGGGTCCAGCCGGCGGGGAGGTAGCCGTGCAGCGGGTCGTGGGCGGAGGTCTGGTCGGTGACGACGTCGGGCTTGACGCCGCGCTTCACCAGCTCCGGGAAGATTTCGGCGGCGTTGCCGAGCAGGCCGACGGACAGCGGCTCCTTTTGTTTCGTCGAGCGCTCGATTAGCTGCAGGGCTTCGTCGAGCGATTCCGAGGCCACGTCGAGATAGCCGGTCTCGAGGCGCATCTCGATGCGGGACGGCTGGCATTCGACGGCGAGCATCGAGGCACCGGCCATGGTGGCGGCCAGGGGCTGCGCCCCGCCCATCCCCCCGAGCCCGCCCGTCAGGATCCAGCGGCCGTCGAGATGGCCGCCATAGTGCCGCCGGCCGACCTCGACGAAGGTCTCGTAGGTGCCCTGCACGATGCCCTGGCTGCCGATATAGATCCAGGAGCCGGCGGTCATCTGGCCGTACATCATGAGGCCGAGCTTATCGAGCTTGTTGAAGTGATCCCAGTCGGCCCAGTGCGGGACGAGGTTGGAGTTGGCGATCAGGACGCGGGGCGCGTCGGGGTGGGTCTTGAAGATGCCGACGGGCTTGCCGGATTGGACCAGGAGCGTCTCGTCATCCTCGAGGGTTTCGAGCGACGCCACGATGCGGTCGTAGGCCTCCCAGTTGCGGGCCGCCCGGCCGATGCCGCCATAGACCACCAGCGTCTCCGGGCGCTCGGCGACCTCGGGATCGAGGTTGTTCATGAGCATCCGCAAGGGGGCCTCGGTCAGCCAGGACTTGGCGCGCAGCGTGGTGCCCGTTGGCGACTTGATCTTGCGGCTGTTGTCGAGGCGACCGGCACTCATCGCTTCTCTCCGAAGTCGAGCATCGTTTCCAGGAGCCCGAGCAGTGTCGGCTGCAGCGCCTGCGCCTTGTCGTGATCGTAGGCATAAGGCGGGTCCTCGTGCATGTAGGCGCGCTGGGCCAGCTCCATCTGCACGGCGTGGACACTTTCGGCCGGGTTGCCGTAGTGGCGGGTGAGCCAGCCGCCCTTGAAGCGACCGTTGGCGACATGGCTCAACGGGCGTTCGGCCATCGCGGCCTCGAGGGCCTGTTGCAGCGCCGGCGCGCAGGACGTGCCGTCATTGGTGCCGAGATTGAGCACCGGGAGCTCGCCCTCGAACAGCCTCGGGACCCGGCTCCTGATCGAGTGGCAGTCGTAGAGGAGGGCCACGCCGTGGCTCGCCTTGACCCGCTCGATCTGCTCGGCGAGCGCTCGATGGTAGGGGTCGAAATAGGCCCGGCGCCGCTCTGCGATCTCGGTCGCATCCGGTGCCTCGCCCTCGAGATAGAGGGGATCGCCCGCGAAGGTGGTGGTCGGCACGAGACCGGTCGTGGCCTGGCCCGGGTAGAGCGACGTACCCGAGGGGTCGCGGTTCAGGTCGATCACGTAGCGCGAGTAAACGGCCGTGACGGTGGTCGCCGGCAAGAGCTCGGCAAAGGCATAGAGCCGGTCGATGTGCCAGTCCGTATCGGGCAGCATGCGGCCGAGTTCGGTCAGGCGACGGCGCAGGCCGTCGGGCAGGGCCGTGCCGCTGTGCGGCAGACTGAGGATGAGCGGGCTGTCGTGCTCCTCGACCAGCACGGTCGTCATGGCTTGCTCTCCAGGCCGGGGAGGATGTCGGCATTGTCGACGGTGATCGAGCCTGCACCGATCAGGGCTCTGGCAGAAGCGATGTCGGGGGCGAAGAACCGATCGGTGGTGTAGGTCGCGACCTTCGCCCGCAACGCCCGATGCGGTGCCCGCAGCCGTGGCGACGTCAAGACGGGCGCGTGGACGTCGAGCCCCTGCCCTGCTGCCAGGAGCTCGATCGCGAGGATTCCCTCGAGGTCGTCCGCCATGGCGAAAAGCCGCCTTGCCGCAGGGGTCGCCATCGAGACGTGGTCCTCCTGGTTGGCCGAGGTCGGCAGGCTGTCCACCGAAGCCGGCATCGCCCGCTGCTTGATCTCGCACGCCAGAGCGGCGGCGGTCACATGCGCGATCATGAAGCCCGAGTTGAGGCCCGGATCCGCGACCAGGAAGGGCGGCAGGCCGGAGATCGAGCCGTCGGTCAGCATGGCGATCCGCCGTTCCGCCATGGCCGCAATCTCGCTCGTCGCAATCGCGATCTGGTCGGCGGCCAGGGCCACGGGCTCGGCATGGAAATTGCCGCCGGAGAGGACGTCGCCCGCGTCCGCGAAGACCAGCGGATTGTCGCTCACCGCATTGGCCTCGGTGAGGATCACAGATGCGGCGAAGCGCAGCTGGTCGAGGACGGCCCCCATGACCTGCGGCTGGCAGCGCAGGCTGTAGGGGTCCTGGACCTTACCGCACTCCAGATGGCTCGCCCGGATGGCACTGTCGTCAATGAGGGCGCGAAAGGCGGTGGCAACCGCGATCTGGCCAGGGTGGCCGCGGATGGCGTGGATGCGCGCATCGAACGGTACATCCGAGCCCCTGGCCGCATCGACGCTCATCGCCCCGGTGACGAGTGCTGTCTGGAACAGCCGCTCGATGCGCAAGAGCGCTGCCAGCGCCAGGGCCGTCGAGACCTGGGTGCCGTTGAGCAGCGCCAGGCCTTCCTTGGGATGAAGCGTGAGCGGTGCCAGACCGGCCGCGGCCAAGGCTTCCGCGGCCTGTAGGGTGCGGCCATCGATGCGGGCCTCGCCGACGCCGAGCATCGCCGCCGCCATGTGGGCCAGCGGCGCCAGATCCCCGGACGCCCCGACGGAGCCCTTCTCCGGAATGATCGGCAGCACGCCGGCCCCGAGCATCGCGAAAAGTTGGTCGAGCGTCCCCTCGCTGATGCCGGAATAGCCCCGCGCGAGGGAGGCAGCCTTCATCGCCATGACGAGGCGGGTCACGGGATCGGCGAGCGGCGTACCGGTGCCGGTGCTGTGCGAGAGAACGAGGTTTCGCTGCAGCGTCTCGAGGTCGCGGCGCGCGATATGGGTAGAGGCGAGCTTGCCGAAGCCCGTGTTCACGCCGTAGACGACGCGCTCCTCCTCGACGATCGCCTGAATGGCGTCGGCGCTCCTGCGGATCGCCGGCCGACACGACGGATCGAGCGTCACCGCAGCGCCATCCAGGACGGCGCGCCACTCGGCAAGCGTGACCGCACCCGGTGCCAGCGTCACCACTTCCGCCATCGACCCTCCCCGAGCACCGCGAAAAGCGGGTTGTAGCCGCAACGGTATGCCAGCTCGGCCGGGGATTCGATATCGAAGATGGCGAGATCCGCCCGCCTGCCGACCTGGATGGTGCCGATCACGTCCTCGAGACCCAAGGCCCGCGCGGCGTTGCGGGTGACCCCGGCCAGGGCCTCCTCGGGCGTCAGGCGAAAGAGGGTGGCCGCCATGTTCAGCATCAAGAGCAGCGAGGTGACGGGGCTGGAGCCGGGGTTGCAGTCGGTGGCGATGGCGATGGGAACGCCGTGCTGCCGAAGGAGAGCGACCGGCGGCAGCTGCGTCTCCCTGAGCGTGTAGAACGCACCGGGCAGCAGCACCGCCACCGTGCCGGCCTTCGCCATGGCCAGAACCCCGTCCTCCTCGAGGTACTCGAGATGGTCGGCGGACAGGGCGTTGAACTCGGCGGCGAGCACCGCCCCCTTGAGATTCGAGAGCTGCTCGGCGTGCAGCTTGACTGGCAGGTCGACCGCGCTTGCCTTCTCGAACACCCGGCGGATCTGCTCCGGACTGAACGCGATGCCCTCGCAGAAGCCGTCGACGGCATCCGCGAGCCCCGCCTTCCTGACAGCCGGGATGATCTGGTCCGTGATCACCCGCACATAGCCGTCGGGATCATCCCTGAACTCGGGCGGCACGGCGTGCGCTGCCAGAAGCGAGGTCTGCACCTCGACGTCGCGCTCGGCACCCAAACGTCGGGCGGCCTGCAGCATCTTGACCTCGCTCTCGAGCTCGAGCCCGTAGCCGGACTTGATCTCGATCGTGGTCACACCCTCGGCGAGGAGATGGTCGAGCCGCGGCAAGGCCGAGGCCACGAGATCGTCGACACTGGCCGACCGGGTCGCCGCAACGGTCGAAAGGATGCCACCGCCTGCCTTGGCGATCGCCTCGTAGCTCGCCCCCTCGAGCCTGAGCTCGAATTCGCGCGCCCGGTTGCCGCCGTGGACGATATGGGTGTGGCAGTCGATCAGGCCGGGCGTCACCCAGCGGCCGCCGAGATCGGCCGTCTCCTCGGCCCTCGGCACCTCGGCCGAGGGTCCGATCCAGGCGATCCGCCCGTTCTCGATCAGGATGGCGGCGTCCTCGATGGCACCATAGGGCGCCCCGCCCGGCAGCATCGTGGCGAGCCGCGCACGGGTCAGACTGAGCGTTCCAGGTTCGGCCATGGCGTCCCCGTCAGGCGAGCCGCTTTCCGGCTTGTGCAGCTCGCGCTTTCTGGCGCAGGGTCGAGCGGGAGGTGACGATGATCAAGCTCTTTTTCGACACGGCACTCCTGCCCGGCGGCTGGGCGGACAACGTCGCGGTCCGGGTCGGCCCGACCGGGCTGATCGAGACCGTCGAAGCCGGGACCGCACCGCCACCGGACGCTACGCGCGAGGCGATAGCACTGCCCGGCATGGCGGATCTGCACAGCCACGCCTTCCAACGCGGCATGGCGGGCCTCGCGGAGCGGGCCGGCACCGGCGAGGACAGCTTTTGGACCTGGCGCGAGGTCATGTACCGGTTCCTTGGCCGGCTCACACCCGAGGATGTCGAGGCGATCGGCGGCCAGCTCTATGTCGAGATGCTGGAGGCCGGGTTCACGGCCGTGGGCGAGTTCCACTACCTGCACCACGACACCGACGGCAGCCCCTACGCGGACCCGGCCGAGATGGCCGAGCGGATCGCGGCAGCCGCATCGGCCACGGGCATCGGCCTCACTTTGCTGCCCGTGCTCTATCACCAGGGCGGCTTCGGGGCAGCCCCGCTCGGCGATGGGCAACGACGGTTCACGATGCCGGCCGACAGGCTGCTCGATCTCGTGGCGACGCTGCGCCGCCGGCACCCGGGCCTCGTCGTCGGCGCCGCCCCGCATTCGCTGCGCGCCACGACCCCTGAGAGCCTGCGTGCGGTGACCAATACCCTGGCGGACGGGCCGCTGCACATCCATGCGGCCGAACAAGAGCGGGAGGTCGCGGACTGCCTCGACTGGTCCGGCCGCCGCCCGGTGCGCTGGCTGCTCGACGAGGTCGGCCTGAGCGAGCGCTGGTGCCTCGTCCACTGTACCCATCTCGACGACGGCGAGGTCAGGGATCTCGCAGCCTCGGGGGCGGTCGCCGGCTTGTGCCCCGTGACCGAGGCCAATCTCGGTGACGGCATCTTCCGCGGCATCGACTACCTCGCAGCCGGCGGCCGGTTCGGCATCGGCTCCGACAGCCACATCCGGGTCGATCTCGCCGCCGAGTTGCGCACGCTCGAATACGGCCAGCGACTCCGCGACCGCCGCCGCAACCGCCTCGCCGCACCCACAAGGTCGGTCGGCCGCACAGTGCTCGACAAGGCGAGTACCGGTGGGGCACAAGCGCTGCAGCAACCGATGGGCGCCATCGCCCCAGGCTTCAAGGCCGACATCGTCACCCTCGATCCCGACCACCCCGTCCTCGTCGGCAAGACCGGCGACGATCTCCTGGACGGCTGGCTGTTCGCCGCCAGCCGCTCGCCGATCGACAGCGTCTATGCCGGCGGAAAGCGGGTGGTCGAAGGCGGGCGGCATGTTGCTGCGGCGCAAGTCACAACCCGGTTTGCAGCCGTGCTGCGACAGTTGCTGTCGGCCATCTGACGGTCGCGCCGCCGCGGCCGCGAGCCGGCTCGCCCTTGCCACTATGCTCTATAGCCGGCCGTACCAGAGGGTAGAGCCGAGGCCAGCCGCCTTGCACCGGCGACCGGTAAGGACATAAGTGGTACATTCATCCAGCCGAGGCTCGGATTGCGCGAGCCTGGCTCGAGATGCATCGACCCGCAACAGCGAGAACGAGGGCGATCATGGAGAGCGTTTTTGCCGGTATCGAGCCCCGGCATGCGGCACTTTGGGGGCGCCGCACGGTGAAGCTTCGCCATCGCCTCGCCGAGTCCGAGCTCTTCTCGGATGCCGGCCTCGCCGCCCTGATCGAGGCCGTGCCGGCGAAGACCCTGACGATCACCACCATGGCGGCCGAGGGCCACGACCTCGACAGCTGGCGGCATGTCGACCGTGCCGGTCTCTCCGGCGAGCAACTCCTGGCGGCCGTGCATGCCGGGCGCATCTGGATTCATCTGAGCGGCATCAACGAGATCGATCCGTGTTTTTCGGCGCTCCTGGCGGCGGCCTATGACGAGCTGCATGCGGCAATCCCCGGCTTTCGCACCTTCAAGCAGCGCCTCGGCCTGCTCGTCTCCTCGCCGGGTGCGCAGGTCTTCTACCACGTCGACAAGCCGGGCCAGGCACTCTGGCAGATCCGTGGCAGGAAGCGCATCTGGGTCTATCCCGCGGCCGAGCCCTTCCTGCAGCCCGCTGACCTCGAGATGGTCGCGCGCGGCATGATCGAGGAGGACATCCCCTACGAGCCCTGGTTCGACGAGTATGCCGAAGTGATCGATCTCGAGCCCGGCGACATGCTGCACTGGGCGCTCAACGGGCCGCACCGGGTGAAAAACCACGACTGCGTCAACGTCTCGCTCACCACCGAGCACTGGACGACCGAGACGCGGCGACACTATGCAATGAATTGCGGCAATGGCATTCTTCGTCGCGAGCTCGGCTGGCAGCCTCGCTCGCGAGCGATCAGCGGGCCATCGTTCTGGGCCAAGGCAGCACTCGCCGTCGCCTGGCGGGTCAGCGGCATGCAGGACCGCCAGCGCTACAAGCGGCAGGTGGCGCTCAAGGTCGACCCCCGGGCACCCGGTGCTGTGGCCGACCTGGCGCCCTCGAAAAAAGCCGCCTGACGCAGCCTCGCACACCAATCTCGACGGCGCCCGCCACCGCAGGCAGCAGACCTTTTCAGCACAGCGGCTGGAAATCCGAGCATGACAGCCGACCTCACGCTGTGAAGTGTTTTCGCGGCAGAGAGGGGGGGCGCAAGTGGCCGACAAGCTGTTTTCGACCGAGATCTGGCAACAGACGGTGCCGCTGCGCCGCGCCATCGACGCGCTTCCCTTCAACCGGGAACTCGCGGCCGGCACGCTGTCACGCGACCGGTTCAAGTTCTACATCACCCAGGACAAGCTCTATCTCGACCAGTACGCCCGCACCCTGGCGATCGCCGGTGCCCGGGCCCCCGATCTCGCGGCCATGGACAAGTTCGTGGGCTCCGCTCTGGGCGCCCTCGCGGTCGAGCGTGCCCTGCACGGCCAGTTCCTCGAGCAGTTCGGGATGAGCGAGGCGGACATCCTGGCCGCCGAGCCCTCCCCCTCCTGCCTCGCCTACACCAACTTCCTGCTCGCCGCCGCGCATCACGACTCCTGGCCGGTGCCGGTCGCCGCCATCCTGCCCTGCTTTTGGATCTATCACGATGTCGGCGTGCGGATCGCCAAGGAGACCGTGCCGGACAATTTCTATCAGCCCTGGATCGACACCTATGCGGACGACGC
>DAIRDJ010000191.1:0-7933 GCA_036796215.1 Geminicoccaceae bacterium | reverse complement strand
GGCCCACCGGCCAACATGGCTGTCGCTACCGCTCAGGGTGGTTGTCGCTCACCAGACGTGATCGGCGGCGTCGCGCACCATGTGGGTGAGCGGGTCCTTGATCCTCTCGAGGACCTGCCGGTCGAGCTCCGTCTCGGTCCCCTGCATGGTGAGCTCGATCTCCTTGTCGAGCTCGAGTGCCAGCTCGCGGACCAGCCGCGGGAGCCTGCTCCCCACGGTCCCGACGGCCTGCTTGCGGGTTTGCATCACCCCGTCCTGCAGCTTGCCGGCAATCTCCTTCAGTCGCTGCAAGGGTGCTCGAAGCGCCGGATCGTCGCCGCGACGCGCTGTCTCGACGAGCCGGTTCCTCGCCAACGCCAGCTCGCCGACGAGGGTCATCAACTGGTCGAGCAAGCCTGTCGGTACCCTGACCGTCTGGGCTGCAAGCGCTCTTGTCCCCTGACCGCGCTGTGCCTCGGCGGCAAGGGCAACCGCCGTCCGCGCCGATCCACCCCGGGCGCTTGCAGCGGGCTCGAACGGCACCCCGGTTGCGAACCCGGCAGCACGTTGTGCCGCTGGCCCGCCAGTCGCGGCTATCGCGTCGAGCAGGGCGATCAGCGCTGCATCGTCGCCAGGGGGCTCGACCTGCTCGGCGGCCAGACCTTCGAGGATCTCCTCGATCCGATCGAGGGCCTCGAGCACGGCACCCACCACTGCGGGTGTGGCGGCCAGCTCCTTGTCGCGCAGGCCGGCCAAGACGGTCTCGACAGCATGCGCCACGGCTGCCAAGCGTGCGAGCTCGAGAAAGCCGCAGGTGCCCTTGAACGTGTGGACGACACGAAAGATGCCGGCAAGCAGCTCGGCATCGTCGGGCAGCTGCCCGAGCCTGACCACGTCCTCCTCGAGCATCGTCATGCGCTCCAGGCTTTCGCCCAGAAACGCGCGCAAGAGGGCGTCCATCGGGCCTGTCCGTCGGTCGGCGCAGCCAGCAGGAGCGCGGTGGGCGACCGCCACCGGCATCACCTCTTCCCGCTCGCTCGCGCCAGCGACCATCGCAGAGCTTCGTTGATTTACGCTGAACGCCGATCGGGCTAGGCTCGGCGCATGGAAGCGGATCTCGGGCCCGGTGTCGTCGTGCGCCACCCCGACCGGCCGGACTGGGGGCTGGGTCGGGTGCAATCCGCCGTCGGCCATCGGGTGACCGTCAATTTCGAGGACGCGGGCAAGGTGACGATCGACCTTCGCCATGTGACGCTCGTCGTCGTTCCCGAGGCAGAGCGCCAGCGCTGATCAGCTGGTCTCGCTGATGAACCGGCGCAACGACGGAGCGACCTCGCGGGCAAAGACGGGCCCCGAAAAGAGGGTGTGGTGGGCTGCCGCCTCGACCGTCAGCCTGGCCGAGCCTTCGCCGCCGAGGGCCTGGGCCGCATGGGTCGCTCCCGCACCCACCAGCTCGTCGCGACCGGCTTCGATGGTCAGGAGCGGCACGACGAAGGGGCCCTGCGCCGGGATCGTGCGGTGGCCGATCCGCAGCCCGGCCGGCGAGAGAGCCGGTTGGCGGACGAGCTCGTTGACGGTCTCTGTGAAGAGCTCGGCCGGGACGTCGGCGACACGGTGCAGGTCGCCGTGCAGGCGATCGTAGTTGCCGGGCGCATCGTTCACGAGCTCGGCCCAAAGCCCGGCCTGGGTCTCGAGATAGGTCGTGGGGTTGGTGAGGCAGAGGCCGATGAGCTGAAGGAGGCCCGGGTAGACACGGCGCCCGGCCCCCGGGTAGCGGTCGGGGACCACCGCGATCAGTTGGCTCTCCAGGCGCACCGGCTCCAGGCTGGCGAGCAACCAGTCGGCCGCCGAGCGGGCCCGGCTCGCCCCGATCGGCGTGCCGAGCAGGGTCAGGGACAGCGGCCGGCATGCGAGGTCGGCAGCTTCCGCGCAGAGGGCTGCCGCGGCGAGCGTCACCGGCCCGGATTGCGAGATGCCGACGAGATGCACGGGCATGTCGATCCGGCGAAGGGCAGCCAGCACCACGGCGAGCTGGTCCTCGAGGCCGAAATCGCCGAAGGAGGTCGGCACCTGCCGGGCGTCGGTCCAGTCGAGGAAATAGACCTCACCAACGGGCAGCAGTGATGCAGCGAGTTCGCCGAGCACGGCCCCGGCATAACCCGAATAAGGGGCGACGACGAAGACGGCAGGACCACTCCTGGCACCGCGCAGCCGGACCAGCCTGAAGAACGCCCCCTCGTCGAGCGTGGTGGCACTCGAGACCCCCGGATGATCGCGGGCCACGGCCGCCTCGATCGAGATGGGCAGGCCGTCGCCGGCCTGGAGCGTGCGCTGGAGCAGCGTGTGCTGGGCCATGAGGACGCGCTGCCAGGGCGGCAGCTCGGCACCCAGGCGAAGGCCCATCAGCCAGGGATGGAGCAGCCGGCGCTGCCAATCGACAAAGGTGTAGAGCACCCGGGTTTTCCGCGCTGCTGCTGCGTGCTCAGCTGCCGACCATGGCAGCGAGGCGTGACTCGATGGCTTCGAGCGCCTTGGCTGCGGCCGCACCATCGGGGCCGCCGCCTTGCGCGAAATCGGCCCGGCCACCGCCGCCCTTGCCACCGACCGCGGCAACGCCGCTCTTGACCAGCTCGACGGCATCGACGCGGCTCTTCAAATCGTCGCTGACACTGACGACGACGGCGGCCTTGCCGTCGTTGACGCCGACCAGCGCCACCACGCTGCTGCCCCGGCCCTCCTTCAGGCTGTCGGCGGCCGAACGCAGCTCCTTGGCCGGGACCCCTTCGAGCGTCTTGGCGGTGAAGACGACCGCACCGATCCGTTTGGCGGCATCGGCGGCGGCCCCACCACCGGTGGCGAGACGGCGGCGCAGCTCGGCGAGCTCCTGCTCGAGCCGGCGCTTCTCGGCCAAGAGGTCCTGCACCCGCTGCGGCAGCTCCGCCGGCACGGTCTTCAAGGCCTGGGCCGCCGTTTCCAGCCAGCGCTCCTCCTCCTCGACATGCGCCAGGGCTGCAGCCCCGGTCAGCGCCTCGACGCGGCGCACACCCGCCGCAACGGCGCCTTCGCCGACGACCTTCACGAGGGCGATGTCGCCGGTCCGGGCGGTGTGGATGCCGCCGCAGAGCTCCATCGAATAGGTCTCGCCGTCCGGTTCCTGGCCCATCGTCACGACCCGGACCTCGTCGCCGTATTTCTCACCAAAGAGGGCCATGGCACCGCCGGCGATGGCGTCCTCGCGGGCCATGACCCGGACCTCGACCGGGTTGTTCTGCTGGACGTAGTGGTTGACCTCGCGCTCGACCGTCAGGATGTCGTCCGCGGTCATCGCCTTGGGCTGGCTGAAGTCGAAGCGCAGCCGGTCGGGGGCGACGAGCGAGCCTTTCTGCGCCACATGGTCGCCGAGGCGGTGGCGCAGGGCGGCGTGCAGCAGATGGGTTGCCGAGTGCGCCCGGCGCAACCGGTCGCGACGGCCGGCGTCGACCTGGAGGTGGACCGTGTCGCCGACCGCGAGGCGGCCCTTCTCCAGCCGCGCGTGGTGGACCCAGAGCTCGCCCAGCCGCTTGGTGGTGTCGGTGATCGTGGCCTCGAGCTCCTGGCCGAGCAGCCAGCCGGTGTCGCCGAGCTGGCCGCCGGATTCGGCGTAGAACGGCGTCTGGTTGGTGACGATCTCGACCTCGGGGCCGAGCTCGAGATCCGGGCCGGCCGCCACTGCCTGGACGGGCTCGCCGTCGACGACGAGGGCCAGCACCCGGGCATCGGCCACGGTCGTCGTATAGCCCAGGAACTCCGTCTTGCCGTGCTGCTCCAGGAGCTCGAACCACAAAGGGGCGGTGGCTTCGGCACCCGAGCCCTTCCAGTGCCGGCGGGCCTCCGCGCGCTGCCGCTCCATGGCGGCGTCGAAACCGGCCTTGTCGACCGGTCGGCCACTGGCCCGGAGCGCGTCCTCGGTGAGATCGAGGGGAAAGCCATAGGTGTCGTAGAGCTTGAAGGCGGTCTCGCCGGGCAGGGCCGCCTCGGCCGGAAGCCCGGCTACCGCCTCGTCGAGCAGCTTGAGCCCGCGCTCCAGCGTCCGGCGGAAACTGGTCTCCTCGAGCTTCAGCCACTCGATGATCGAGGCTTCGGCACGCCTCAACTCGGGAAAGGCGCGGCCCATCTCCTCGATCAGCACGGGTGCGAGGCGGTGCATCAAGGGCTCGGCCGCACCGAGCAGATGCGCATGGCGCATGCCGCGGCGCATGATCCGGCGGAGCACGTAGCCGCGGCCGTCGTTCTGCGGCGTGACGCCGTCGGCGATCAGGAAGGCCGAGGCGCGCAGATGATCGGCGATCACCTTGTGCGAGGCCCGGGTTGGGCCGGCCGCCGGGGTGCCGGTGAGCTCGACCGAATGGGCGATGAGCTTCTGGAAGAGGTCGATGTCGTAATTGTCGTGGTGGCCCTGCAGCACGGCCGCGATCCGCTCGAGGCCCATGCCGGTGTCGATCGAGGGCTTGGGCAGGCTGACCCGGGTCGCGGCATCGACCTGCTCGTACTGCATGAAGACGAGGTTCCAGATCTCGATGAAGCGGTCGCCGTCCTCGTCCGGGCTGCCGGGCGGGCCGCCCGCCACCTCCGGCCCGTGGTCGAAGAAGATCTCGGAGCAGGGGCCGCACGGGCCCGTATCGCCCATCGCCCAGAAATTGTCGGAGGTGGCGATCCGGATGATCCGGCTCTCGGGCAGGCCCGCAATTTTTTTCCAAAGATCGAAAGCCTCGTCGTCCTCGGCGAAGACGGTGGCCAGGAGGCGGTCGGCGGGCAGCCCGTACTCCTTGGTGATCAGGTTCCAGGCGAGCTCGATCGCCACGTCCTTGAAGTAGTCGCCGAACGAAAAATTACCCAGCATCTCGAAGAAGGTATGGTGCCGGGCGGTATAGCCGACATTGTCGAGATCATTGTGCTTGCCGCCGGCGCGCACGCATTTCTGCGAGGTGACGGCACGCTGGTAGTCGCGATGCTCGACGCCGGTGAAGACGTTCTTGAACTGGACCATCCCGGCATTGGTGAAGAGCAGGCTCGGGTCGTTGTGCGGGACGAGCGGGCTCGACGGCACGATGGCGTGGCCGTGCTTTGCGAAATAGTCGAGAAAGGTGGTTCGGATATCGTTGACGGTCTGCATCGCCCAGGCGTTCTCCACGGAGCCGTGGCGCTGTCATAGCGGCTGCGGCCGCCGGCGCAAAGCCGTGTGCACGCGGCCGATCCGCGGTGGCTGGCAGCGACGCTGCGGGCGGCGGCTCAGTCGAGCTCGAAAGCGTCCTTGTAGTCGCGCTTCAGCTTCGGATTTTGCGCTTCCTTGCGCAGGCGGCAGTTGCCGACGACGAGCATCTCGATGTCGGTGCCCATGAAACAGCGGAAGGCATCCTCTGGCGTGCAGACGATGGGCTCGCCTCGGACGTTGAAGCTGGTGTTGACGATGACCGGGCAGCCGGTCCGCTGCTTGAAGGCCTGGATCAGCCGCCAGTAGCGGGGGTTGGTCGCCTCGTGCACGGTCTGCACCCGGGCCGAGTAGTCGACATGGGTGACGGCCGGGATCTCGGAGCGGGGCACGTTGAGCTTGTCGATGCCGAAGAGCGCTTCCTCGTCGGCGGTCATCCGGCGACGCCGGCTGGCGACCACGTCGGCCACGAGCAGCATGTAGGGGCTCGGCTCGTCGAGCTCGAACCAGTCGCTGACATCCTCGGCGAGCACGGAAGGCGCGAAGGGGCGGAAGCTCTCGCGGTACTTGACCTTGAGGTTCAAGAGCTTCTGCATGGTGGGCGAGCGCGGGTCGCCGAGGATCGACCGGCCACCCAGCGCTCTCGGCCCGAACTCCATGCGGCCCTGCATCCAGCCCACGGCCGTGCCGTCGGCGAGAGCATCGGCGGTGGCGGTGATCACCTCGTCGTCGTCGAGCACATCGAAGACGGCACCGGCCGCCTTCAGCTTTTCGGCACTCGCCTCGGTCGAGAAGGCGGGGCCCAGATAGGCCCCCTGCATATGGTCGAGATGGCCGTTGATGGCCGGACGCGGCCGGTTCTCGAGCTGGTGATAGGCGGCGAGGGCGGCACCCAGCGCCCCGCCGGCATCGCCGGCCGCCGGCTGGATCCAGATGTTCTCGAACGAGCCGTCGCGCAAGAGCTTGCCGTTGGCGACGCAGTTGAGCGCCACGCCGCCGGCGAGGCAGAGATTCTTCTGCCCGGTCTCCTTGGCGATCGAGCGGCCGAGCCTGAGCACGACCTCCTCGGTCACCTTCTGCACGGATGCCGTGAGATCCATCTCGCGCTGGGTCAAGCGCTGCTCGGGCTGGCGGGCCGGCCCGCCGAAGAGCGCATCGAACTTCGCATTGGTCATGCGCAGCCCGGTGCAGTAGTCGAAATAGTCCATGTCGAGGCGAAACGTGCCGTCCGGCTTCAGGTCCATGAGATGGTCGAGGATGGTCTGGGCGTAGCGTGGCTCGCCATAGGGGGCGAGGCCCATGATCTTGTATTCGCCCGAATTGACCTTGAAGCCGGTGTAGTAGGTGAAGGCCGAATAGAGCAGGCCGAGCGAATGCGGGAAGTGCTGCTCCTTGACGATCTCGAGCTGGTTGGCCTTGCCGAGCCCGAGCGTGGTCGTCGACCACTCGCCGACCCCGTCCATGGTCAGGATCGCGGCCTCGTCGAAGGGCGAGGGGAAGAAGGCGCTCGCCGCATGGCTCTGGTGATGCTCGGCAAACAGCAGCTTGCCATTCCACGAGTCGCCGCCCGGCAGCTCGCGGAGTGCATCCCTGAGCATCGACTTCTGAAAGAGCTTCTCCTTCAGCCAGATCGGCAGGGCCATGCGGAACGAGGCGAAGCCACGCGGGGCGAAGGAGAGGTAGGTCTCGAGCAGCCGCTCGAATTTGATGAACGGCTTGTCGTAGAAGACGACGTGGTCGATCTGGTCGATCGCCGCACCGGCCTCATCGAGGCAATATGCGATGGCGTGGCGCGGGAAGCCCGGGTCGTGCTTCTTGCGGGTGAAGCGCTCTTCCTGGGCTGCCGCACGGATCTCGCCGTCGACGACGAGGGCCGCGGCACTGTCGTGGTAGAAGGCCGAGATGCCGAGAACCCGCATGATCGGTCCGTTCAGAACAGCGTGTAGATGAACGGTGCCACCGCCGAGCCTTGCGCTGCAACCAGAAGGCCGCCGAAGACCGCCATGATCAGGATGATCGGCGCCAGCCAGAACTTCCTGCGGGCCTTGAGAAAACCCCAGAGCTCAAAGAGAAATTCCATGCGTTGCTTGCTCCCAGCCGCGTGATCAATATTGGTGTTTCAGGGATTCCGGGGGCGGCCCCGGCGGGTCGCGATCGAGCCAGTAGGTTTCGGCATCGGGCTCGAAGCGTCGGCGCATCGGATCGTGGCCAACGAGCCGCATGATCAGCCCCGCCGGGACGATGGTGATGATGAACAGCAGCAGCATCACCACGGGATTGACGACGTGGAACAAGAGGAGCCCGAGCTTGGTCCAGAGCCGATTCGGCAAGGCCAGGCTAGCGGGACGGATCGCTGCCGCGGCCACCAGTGCGAGGCCGACGACGAGCAAGGCCAGCATCAGCCAGGACAGATGGGCCACCCAATACCAGCGAACGAGGGCGATGGCCGCCAGGATACCGCCGACGGTCAGGCCAAAGCTTCGATTGCTCGCGGTCTTGATCGCACCGTGCGCAGCATAGGTTTCATGAGTAGACATGAAGATCAACTGTCAGTTGTAATTCCTCCATCACACTACAAAACCCGGGCAGCATTGCCAAGGGCCGCGCCCACCAAATAATGTGTCGCTGCGTCAGAAGGGGAACGCTTCAGGCCTTCGTGGCCTGGGCGCAACAGCTCGGATGGCGACTGCCGAGGGCTGCGATGTCCTGGCCTAGGCTCTGTTGACATTCTACCGCAAGAGGATGCAGGCGGCGACGAGATGAACG
>DAIRDJ010000190.1:0-8016 GCA_036796215.1 Geminicoccaceae bacterium | reverse complement strand
ATATTGAGTAGGGGTGCGATGTCACCAAGCTTGCATTTCAGGCGCGAAGAATAAATTTCTGGTTTATTACGCCTCGTGCGAGCGTGCTGCGGTCACCGCAAGGCGAGCGCAGCCGTGGATTGATTGTGGTATCCAAGAACTCGACTATTGCGTTGCCGGCAACGACTTCCGCTGATGGTGGCTGGGGATGGCGACGAGCCAGACGATGAGTCGGCCATGGTAGCCGCACCGGTGGCGCAGCGGGTCGCTATCGGCGCGCCTCGTCGAGTCTGGACCGGTGCGGCGATGCTTCGCGATCGGGCGGGGCTTCTGCTAGAGGGGGCGGGTCGCCAGGAAAGGAGCCACGATGACGACCTGCCGCGAAATCCGCTTGCGTGAACGCCCGACCGGGGCACCAACGGCCAAGACCTTCGAGCTGGTCGAGACGCCGCTGCCGGTGCCGGGCGACGGCGACGTGCTTTGCCGCACGCTCTGGCTCTCGCTCGACCCCTACATGCGCGGCCGGATCAGCGGGGCGAAGGGCTACACCAGAGGTGTGGAGCCCGGCGAGGTGATGGTCGGCGAGTGCGTCGCCGCGGTGACCGAGAGCCGCCATCCGCGCTTCAAGGCGGGCGAGATCGTGGTCGGTGGCGGTGGCTGGCGCAGTCATTTCGCCCTGCCGGGCACGGCCTTGCGCAAGGTCGATCCCAAGGCCGCCCCGATCTCGACCGCACTCGGCATTCTCGGCATGCCGGGTTTTACCGCCTGGGTCGGGATGATGGAGATCGCCCTGCCCAAGGCCGGCGAGACGGTGGTCATCGGGGCTGCCACGGGTGCCGTGGGGGCGGTGGCCGGGCAGCTCGCCAAGCTCGAGGGCTGCCGGGTCATAGGCGTCGCCGGTGGTGCGGAGAAATGCCGTTACGCACAGGAGGCGCTGGGCTTCGACGTCTGCCTCGACCGGTACGAGGCGGATCTGCCGGGCCGCCTCGCCGCTGCCTGTCCCGATGGCGTCGACATTTACGTGGAACTCGTCGGCGGTGCGGTGACCGACGCCGTCTTGCCGCTTTTGAACGACCACGCCCGGATCCCGGTGATCGGCGGCATCGCGCACTACAACGCCGCGGAATTGCCGCCCGGCCCCGACCGCATGCCGCTGCTGCTGCGCCAGATCCTGGTCAAGCGGCTCAGGCTCGAGGGCATGATCATCACCGATCACGGGGCGCGGCGGCCGGTCTTCGAGGCGCGGGTCGGCTCGCTGCTCCAGGCCGGGCGGCTGCACTACAAGGAGGACGTGGTCGAGGGCCTCGAGAAGGCACCCGAGGCGTTTCTCGGCATGCTGGAGGGCAAGAACTTCGGCAAGCTCCTGGTCCGGGTAGCGGCCTGAGGACGGCCGGCCCACTCGATGGCGTCTGCCGATCCATGGTCTTGTCCATGGTGCACCGTGCGGTTGGCTGGGGGACCTGGATTCGAACCAGGACTGCTCGGTCCAGAGCCGAGAGTTCTACCGTTAAACTATCCCCCAACGCGGCGGCGCCACATGGCCGACGGGGGCGCCCGTCGACTTGTCGCTCGTATGGGAAGAGCCGGGCTGGTTGTCAAGCCGTGCCGCCGGTGTCGCTTGACAGGGGGGGCGGCGCTCACTATCTCCGCCGCACGGCAGAGGGGGTGTAGCTCAGTCGGTTAGAGCGCCGGCCTGTCACGCCGGAGGCCGCGGGTTCGAGTCCCGTCACTCCCGCCATCCGTCCGCTTCCAGTCGATCGTCGGTGGCTCGTTCCGTGGTGCACGGATCGGTGTGCAATCGTGCGTCTTTCGAGCGCGGCGCGCCTTTGCCCTGGTACTTGGCAAGGCCTTGGCCGCGGCCTAGTTTACGGCCCAACGGAAGCGACGGGCGGCGACCTCGGGGTCGCGTCGGTCAGCCCCTGCAACTGGCACCGGACCCCGATGGAAGCGTATCTCTTCGACTACCTGCCCATCCTGATCTTTCTCGGCATCGCCATCGGGCTTGCCGCGCTGATGGTTCTGGCCTCGCTCCTGGTCGCCCGGCAGAAGCCCGACGCCGAGAAGCTCTCGTCCTACGAGTGTGGCTTTGCCGCGTTCGAGGATGCGCGCGGCCGGTTCGATGTGCGCTTCTATCTCGTGGCCATTCTCTTCATCATCTTCGATCTCGAGATCGCCTTTCTGTTCCCCTGGGCGGTGAGCCTCGGCAGTGTCGGCCTCTTCGGCTTCTGGTCGATGATGCTGTTTTTGGGGATCCTCACCGTTGGCTTCATCTACGAATGGAAGAAAGGAGCGCTCGAATGGGAGTGAGCAACCAGCTCGTCCGCCCCGCGTCCGAGCCGGCCCCGACGAACCTTTTCGAGGATGTCAACAAGGGGTTGAAGGACCAGGGCTTTTTGGTCACCGGACTCAATGATCTCATCAACTGGGCGCGCTCGGGCAGCATGTGGCCGATGACCTTCGGGCTCGCCTGCTGTGCGATGGAGATGATGCAGGCCGCGGCCAGTCGCTATGACCTCGACCGCTACGGTGTGGTCTTCCGGCCGAGCCCGCGGCAGTCGGACGTGATGATCGTGGCCGGCACGCTCTGCAACAAGATGGCCCCGGCCCTGCGCAAGGTCTACGACCAGATGGCCGAGCCGCGCTACGTGCTGTCGATGGGCAGTTGTGCCAATGGCGGCGGCTACTACCACTACAGCTACTCGGTGGTCCGCGGCTGCGACCGGATCGTGCCGGTTGACATCTACGTGCCGGGCTGCCCGCCGACGGCCGAGGCGCTGGTCTACGGCATCCTGCAGTTGCAGAAGAAGATCCGGCGGACGGGCACGATCGAGCGCTGAGCATCGCGCCCGGCTGCGTCGCGCGCCGGGCAATGGTCGAGGAGTGACGATGACGACAGCGGTGCAGTCCGAGATCGAGGCCGCGCTGGGTGAGCTCAAGGGGTTGCTCGAGGCGCAGCTCGGCGACGATCTGCTCGAGGTGCTGCTCGCTTACGGCGAGCTTTCGATCACCGTGCCGGCGACCACCTTGCCGCGGGTCCTGCATTGGTTGAGGGACGATTCGGCGACGCTGTTCAAGGAGCTGGTCGACATCTGTGGGGTCGACTACCCGGATCGCGAGCAGCGCTTCGATGTGGTCTATCACCTGCTGTCGATGCACCACAACCAGCGCCTGCGGGTGCGCGTGCTGACCGACGAGGCCACGCCGGTGCCGTCGGCTACCGGCATCTTCCGCTCGGCCGGCTGGTTCGAGCGCGAGGCCTGGGACATGTACGGCATCATGTTCGCGGACCACCCGGATCTGCGGCGGATCTTGACCGACTACGGCTTCGAGGGGCATCCCTTGCGCAAGGACTTCCCGCTCACCGGCTATGTCGAGATGCGCTATGACGAGGAGCAGGGGCGGGTGATCTACGAGCCGGTCAAGCTGCGCCAGGACTTCCGCAATTTCGATTTCCTCAGCCCCTGGGAAGGTGTCCAGGACCTGCTGCCGGGTGACGAGAAGGCGACGGAGCGGAGCGAATGAGCCGACCGCAGTGTGACCTGTCGACCGCAACGTGGCGTCAGGGCGAGCCGGTTGCCGGAGTGGGCCATGAGTGAAGTCGATCTGCGCAGCTTCACGATGAATTTCGGGCCGCAGCATCCGGCGGCGCACGGCGTCTTGCGGCTCGTGCTCGAGATGGATGGCGAGGTGATCGAGCGGGCCGATCCGCATATCGGCCTGTTGCACCGTGGCACCGAGAAGCTGATCGAGTACCGGCCGTATTTGCAGAACATCCCCTATTTCGACCGGCTCGACTACTGCTCGATGCTGCTCCAGGAGCACGCCTACGTGCTGGCCGTGGAAAAGCTGCTGGCCGTGGAGGTACCGGAGCGGGCGCTCTACATCCGCACGCTGATGGACGAGATCACCCGCATCATCAACCATCAGCTCAACATCGCGACCATGGCGCTCGACTGCGGGGCTATGACGCCGCTGCTCTGGCTGTTCGAGGAGCGCGAGAAGCTGTTCACCTTCTACGAGCAGATCACCGGTGCGCGGATGCACGCCAACTACTACCGCTTCGGCGGGGTCAATCGCGACCTGCCGGCGGGTGTCGAGGCCGACATCCTGGCCTGGTGCGATTCCTTCGAGCACCTGCTCGACGACACCGACAGGCTCTTGTCGGACAACCGCATCTTCAAGCAGCGGACCGTCGATATCGGCGTGCTCGGCGCCGAGGACGCCTTGAACATGGGCTTCTCCGGCCCGGCGCTGCGCGCCTCGGGCGTCGCCTGGGACCTCAGGAAGGCCGAGCCCTATGCCGCCTACGAGTGGGTCGATTTCGACATCCCGGTCGGCAAGAACGGCGATTGCTGGGACCGCTATCTCGTCCGCATGCTGGAGATCAAGGAATCGCTGCGGATCATCCGCCAGTGCATCAAGCAGATGCCGAAGGGGCCGGTCCGCACCGACGACAAGAAGGTGACGCCGCCGCCTCGGGCCGAGATGAAGCGGTCGATGGAGGCCTTGATCCATCACTTCAAGCTCTACACCGAAGGTGTGCACGTGCCGGCGGGCGAGGTCTATGCCGCGGTCGAGAGCGGCAAGGGCGAGTTCGGCGTCTACCTCGTCTCCGACGGCACCAACCGGCCCTACCGCTGCAAGATCCGCTCGCCGGGCTTCGTCCACCTGCAGGCGCTCGAAGCGCTTTCCAAGGGGCACCAGCTGGCCGATGTGGTGGCCATCATCGCCACCATCGACATCGTCTTCGGGGAGATCGATCGGTGAGCTTTGCCCCCGACGTCGAGACCTTCAGCTTCAGGGACGAGCTCAAGCCCGAGATCGAGCAGATCCTGGCGAAGTATCCGGCGGCGAGAAAGCAGTCGGCGGTGATGCCGCTTTTGCATCTGGCCCAGGCGCAGCATGGCGGCTGGCTGCCGCGGGCCGCCCTGGACCATGTGGCCGAATTCCTCGAGATGCCGAAGATTCGGGTCTACGAGGTCGCTTCCTTCTATGACATGTTCAACACCGAGCCCACCGGGCGGATCCAGGTGCGGGTCTGCACCACCACCCCCTGCTGGCTTTGCGGCTCGGACGAGATCGTCAGGGCGGCCAGGGAGACGCTCGGCATCGAGATCGGCGAGAGCAGCGAGGACGGGCGGTTTTTCCTGCGCGAGTTCGAGTGCCTGGGGGCCTGCTGCAACGCGCCGATGATGTGGATCGACGACGACTATTACGAGGATCTCGACTACGCCAGGGCCAAGGCCGTGCTCGAGGCGATCAAGCGGGGCGAGACGCCGAAGCCGGGGCCGCAATCGGGGCGCCGGGGCTCGGAGCCAGAGGGCAAGCGGACGACGCTCTTCGAGAGGGCCGGCGGCAGCGGGCGGGCGCCGGAGGGCGATCATCCCCGGGATCAGGAGCCGGTGCGCAAGGGCCGGCCCGAGGACCACCGGCCCGAGCTCACCGATCCGGTCGCCGAGGATATCGCGCACAAGATCAACCCCGATGCCGCAAAGCCGGGCGAGAAGGGCAGTTCCTGAGCCATGCTGCACGACAAGGACCGCATCTTCACCAATCTCTACGGCGATGACGGCGTCGACCTCGCGGCCGCCCGGGCGCGCGGGGACTGGGACGGTACCGCGGGCTTCATCCAGAAGGGCCGCGAGTGGCTGGTCGATCAGGTCAAGGCCTCGGGGCTCAGGGGTCGCGGCGGCGCCGGGTTCCCGACCGGCCTCAAGTGGTCGTTCATGCCGAAGCAGGCGAACGGCCCCGTCTATCTCGTTGTCAATGCGGACGAAAGTGAGCCCGGCACCTGCAAGGACCGGGAGATCATGCGGCACGAGCCGCAAAAGCTCATCGAGGGCTGCCTGATCGCCGGGGCCGCCATGGGCTGCACCGCCGGCTACATCTATATCCGCGGCGAATATGTGCGCGAGGCCGAGGTCTTGGAGCGGGCTCTTGCCGAGGCCTATGACGCGGGTCTTCTGGGCAAGAACGCCGCCGGCTCGGGCTACGACTACGACCTCTATCTGCACCGTGGGGCCGGGGCCTATATCTGCGGCGAGGAGACCGGGCTGATCGAGTCGCTCGAGGGCAAGAAGGGCCAGCCGCGGCTGAAGCCGCCGTTCCCGGCCATGGTCGGGCTCTATGGCCGGCCGTCGACGGTCAACAATGTCGAGACGATCGCCGTGGTGCCCACCATTCTCCGGCGCGGCGCCGAGTGGTTCGCCGGGATCGGGCCGGAGCGCAACAGCGGCACCAAGCTCTTCTGCGTCTCGGGGCACGTCAACAATCCCTGCAATGTCGAGGAGGCGATGGGCATTCCGCTCAGGGACCTCGTCGACAAGCACTGCGGCGGGGTCAGGGGCGGCTGGAACAATCTCTTGGCGGTCATCCCCGGGGGCTCGTCCGTGCCGATGATCCCAAAGAGTATCTGCGACGACATCAATCTCGACTTCGACAGCCTGAGGAATGCCGGCACGGGGCTGGGTACGGCGGCCGTGATCGTCATGGACAAGAGCACGGATATCGTGAAGGCGATCGCCCGGCTCTCCAAGTTCTACATGCACGAGAGCTGTGGCCAGTGCACGCCGTGTCGCGAGGGGACCGGCTGGCTCTGGCGGATGATGACCCGGATGGCCGAGGGCCGGGCGCGGATCGAGGAGATCGACCTGCTCTACGATGTCACCAAGGAGATCGAGGGCCACACGATCTGTGCTCTCGGTGACGCCGCGGCCTGGCCGGTGCAGGGCCTGATCCGCCACTTCCGCCCGCAGATCGAGCGGCGGATCAAGGATTACACGGCGAGCCAGCGGATCGCGGCGGAGTAGGGGAGCATGACCGTGAATGCTGCGCGACTGGGAAGGCTTCTGAAGGAGGCCGGCGAAGACAAGTCCAGGTGGGCGGAAGCGATTTGTGACGAAATCACGGATCCATCGACAGGCCTCGTGACGAAGGACCATTTGGATAAGCGTTTTGCCGAGCAGGAAACACGACTCTTCCGGACGCTCGTTGCTACGCAGGCAGCAGGGTTCTTTGCTCTGGCCGTGCTTATTCTGCTAAGAGGTTAGGCCCAAGCGATGCCAAAATTGACGATCGACGGCCAGGAGGTCGAGGTTCCAGCAGGCTCGACGGTGTTGCAGGCCTGCGAGGCGGCGGGCCGGGAGATCCCGGTCTTCTGCTTTCATCCGCGGCTGCACATCGCCGGCAATTGCCGGATGTGTCTGGTCGAGATGGAGAAATCACCGAAGCCCATCGCTTCCTGCGCGATGCCGGCAGCCGACGGGATGGTGATCCGCACGGACACGCCGCAGGTGCACAAGGCGAGGAAGGGAGTGCTCGAACTCCTCCTGATCAACCACCCCTTGGATTGTCCGATCTGCGATCAGGGTGGCGAGTGCGATCTGCAGGACATCACGCTCTTCTATGGGCCGGACAGCTCGCGCTTCGCGGAGAACAAGCGGCCGGTGGCGGACAAGTATCTGGGTCCCTTGATCTCGACCCACATGACCCGCTGCATCCACTGCACGCGCTGCATCCGCTTTTTGGACGAGATTGCCGGGGTCGAGGAACTCGGGGCTTGTGATCGCGGCGAACACATGGAGATCACGACCTGGGTCGAGAGTGCGCTGACCTCGGAATTGTCGGGCAACATCATCGACTTGTGCCCGGTTGGCGCGCTCAATTCGAAGCCTTTCGAGTATCGCGCCCGGACCTGGGAATTGAAGAAGACCGAATCGATCGACGTCATGGATGCGGTAGGCTCGAACATCCGCGTCGATGCGCGCGGCAGCGAGGTGATGCGCATCCTGCCGCGGCTGCACGAGGACGTGAACGAGGAGTGGATCTCGGACAAGACGCGGTTCGCCTATGATGGCTTGAAGAAGCGGCGGCTCGACGTGCCTTTCGTCAAGCAGAATGGCAAGCTCGAGACCGCGGACTGGCGCGACGCGTTCGCGGCGATTCGGGCGAAGCTGCAGGGTGTCCCGGGCAACCGGATCGGTTTCATCATCGGCGATCAGGTCGATTGCGAGACCATGGTGCTGGTCAAGGACCTGG
>DAIRDJ010000189.1:0-8050 GCA_036796215.1 Geminicoccaceae bacterium | reverse complement strand
TCATAGGCGCGGTGGCCGGGCTTGCCGGGGTAGGGGCTCATCTCGACCGCACCCATGAGGCCGAGATTGCGGATGTCGATGACGTTCGGGGCATCCCTCAGCGAGTGCAGCGCCTCCTGCCAGCAAGGCGCCAGTTCGGCGGCGCGCTCGAAGAGGTTCTCCTCGCGGTAGGTGTCGAGCGTTGCCAAGGCGGCGGCACAGGCGAGCGGGTGGGCCGAGTAGGTGTAGCCGTGGAAGAGCTCGATCACCTTGGGGTCGGCCTGGCTGCCCACGATGGTGTCGTGGATGTGCTTTCTGGCCATCACCGCCCCCATCGGCACCACGCCCGAGGTGAGCCCCTTGGCGGTCGTGACGAGGTCGGGCTGGACGCCGAAATACTCGGCCGCCGAGCCACGGCCGAGCCGGCCAAAGGCGGTGATCACCTCGTCGAAAATGAGGAGGATGCCGTGCTTCTCGGTGATCGCCCGAAGCCGCTCGAGATAGCCACGTGGCGGCGGGTAGACGCCGATCGAGCCCGCCACCGGCTCGACGATGACGGCCGCGATGTTCGAGGCGTCGTGCAAGGCGACCAGCCGCTCCAGCTCGTCGGCGAGCTCGGCGCCGTGCTCGGGCAGGCCCTTGGAGAAGGCGTTCTTGCCGATGTCGAGGGTGTGCGGCAGATGGTCGACGCCGGTCAGGAGCGCGCCGAACCACATCCGGTTCTTGACCATCCCCCCCACCGAGATGCCGCCGAAGCCGACGCCGTGATAGCCGCGCTCGCGGCCGATCAGCCGGGTGCGCGTACCCTCGCCGCGGGCGCGGTGATAAGCGATGGCGATCTTCAGCGCCGTGTCGACCGCTTCCGAGCCCGAATTGGTGAAGAAGGCGTGGTCGAGGTCGCCCGGAAAGAGCTGGGCGAGCCTGGAGGCGAGCTCGAAGGCCTTGGGGTGGGCGAACTGGAAGGAGGGGGCGAAGTCGAGATCGGCCACCTGGCGCTGGACCGCTTCGACGATCCGCGGCCGCCCGTGGCCGGCATTGCAGCACCAGAGCCCGGCCGTGGCATCGATGATGAGCCTGCCGTCGATGGACGTGAAGTGCATGTCCTTCGCACGCGCGATCAGCCGCGGCTCCTGCTTGAAATGCTTGTTCGAGGTGAACGGCATCCAGAACGCCTCGAGGTCGTTGGGGACCGTGACGTTGGCGGCGAGCTCATGGGTCAGCATGGTGCGGCTTCCTTCTCGCGAGGCCCCGAGTATCGGCCCCGGGTCGGGCCCCCGTCAATCGCACTCCTAGGAGCCGACACGGAGCGTCGCGGTCAGGCCGCGCAAGAGGGCGATGGTGCTGAGTGCGGTGATCTTGCCGGTCCGGGGATTGGCCCCGGAGGGGACGTTCTCGATCTTCAGGGTGAAGCGGGCACTGTCCGCCTCGACCTCGATCGTGTGGGTGTTGCGGGTCACCCCCGGGTCGGCCCAGATCTCCAGCATGGTGCGATCGGGACCGATCCCGGCGAGGCTGAGGGCGGCGGCGACATTGACGTTGGCGGGGAAGCCTTTCGCACCTTCTCTCGCCGTGCCCTTGAAGATGCGGCGGGGCTCGGTGAGGCCTTCGAGGTCGATCTTGTTCTCGGTGAGGAAGGGGGCGCCGGCGAGGCCGCCCGGGGGCTTGCGGGTGACCATGGTCACACTCTCGATCGTGCCTTCGGCGGCGGCGCGCACGGCGTCGAGACCGAGCAGGGCCCCGGTCGGCACCAGGATCCGGGCACCGGTTTTGGCAGCCCGCCGCTCGAGATCGCTGTGAACGAGGAGCTGGCCCACCGACAGCGGGACGAGGCTGCGACCCTGCTCGATCGCAGGGAGAGCCAGCTCGCGAAAGACGGCGGCCGGCGCGCATTCGATGACGATGTCGGCCTGCGATGCGAGCTCGGCCAAGGGCAAGAGGGCGACCTCGCTCTTCAGCGTGGCGAGGTTGCGCCTGGCCTTGTCCTGGTCCCTGGCGCTCACGGCCACGAGCTCGAGGCCGGGGATGCCCTCGTCGAGGGCCTTGGCGACCTCCTGGCCGATGGCGCCGAAGCCGCCGATGGCCACACGGAGCGTCATGGTGGTCTCCCTGATGCGCCGGCTCAGCGGCCGGGGATCCAATTGGTGCCGGCCAACGGCACGCCGGCCATGGCGGCGGCTTCGACGGTCAGGGCCACGAGGTCCTCGGGCTCGAGGTTGTGGACGTGGCTCTTGCCGTTGGCCCGCGCCAGGGTCTGCGCCTCCATGGTCAGCGTCTGCAGGTAGTTCCTGACCTGCCGCGCCCCGGTCTCGGGGTCGAGGCGGGCTTCGAGCTCGGGGTCTTGCGTCGTGATGCCGACCGGGCAGCGGCCGGTGTGGCAGTGGTGGCAGTAGCCCGGGCGGGTGCCGAGCGCTTCGTAGTCTTCTTCGTAGAGCGGGCGGTTGCAGTTCAGCGCAATGAGCGCCGCCATGCCGATCGAGACGGCATCGGCCCCCATGGCCAGCGCCTTGGCGACATCCGCACCGCTGCGGATGCCGCCGGAGACGACGAGCTGGACCTTCCTGTGCATGTCGAGTTCTTGCAGGGCTTCCACGGCCTGGCGAAGGCAGGCCAGGGTCGGCAGGCCGACATGCTCGATGAAGACGTCCTGGGTCGCTGCGGTGCCGCCCTGCATGCCGTCGAGCACGACGACATCCGCCCCGGCCTTCACCGCCAGGGCCGTGTCGTAATAGGGCCGCGCCCCGCCGATCTTGACGTAGATCGGCTTTTCCCAGGCGGTGATCTCGCGCAGTTCCAGGATCTTGATGGCGAGGTCGTCCGGGCCGGTCCAGTCGGGATGGCGGCAGGCGCTGCGCTGGTCGACGCCTTCCGGCAGGGTGCGCATCTCGGCGACGCGGGGGCTGACCTTCTGACCGAGCAGCATGCCCCCACCACCGGGCTTGGCCCCCTGGCCGACCACCACCTCGATGGCGTCGGCTCGGCGGAGGTGGCCGGGGTTCATGCCGTAGCGCGAGGGGAGGAGCTGGTAGACGAGGAGCTTCGAGGCCCGGCGTTCCTCCTCGGTCATGCCGCCGTCGCCCGTCGTGGTGCTGGTGCCCATCATGGTGGCAGCAAGGCCGAGCGCCTCCTTGGCGTTCGCACCCAGCGCACCGAAGCTCATGCCGGCGATGGTGATCGGGATCTCGAGGTGCAAGGGCTTTCTGGCGTGCCGCGTGCCGAGCCAGACGTCGGTGGCGCAGCGCTCGCGGTAGCCTTCGAGCGGGTAGCGGGACATCGATGCCCCGTGAAAGAGCAGGTCGTCGAAGGAGGGGACGTGCCGCTTCGCCCCGTTGCCGCGGATGGCATAGAGGCCTTCCCGGGCCGCCCGCTGGATCTCGTGGATGGTCTCGGGCGGAAAGCTGGCGGAGGGGCGCAAGGCGCGCTCGTCGATGGTCATGGTTGGGCGCCCGCGTCGTCGATCGTGAAGGTGTAGAGCTTGCGGGCCGAGCCGTAGCGGCGGAAGGTGAGGGGATCGGCCTCCATCCCGGCACGCCCGAGGAGTCGCGTCAGCTCGTCGATGTGCCCGGCCAGAAGCGGCTTTTCGATGCAGTCGGCGCCCAGGCTCTTCACCTCGCCCCGGACGTAGAGCCGGGCCTCGTAGAGGCTGTCGCCGAAATCGGCCCCGGCATCGCCCAGCACCACGAGCCGGCCAGCCTGGGCCATGAAGGCACTCATGTGGCCGACATTGCCACCGACCACGATGTCGATGCCCTTCATCGAGATGCCGCAGCGCGAGCTCGCGTGACCCTCGATCACGAGGAGGCCGCCATGGCCCGTGGCACCCGCATATTGCGAGGCGTTGCCGGTCGCCCGCACACTGCCGGACATCATGTTCTCGGCAAGCCCGGGGCCGGCATTGCCGTGGATGGTGAGCGCTGCCTCCTGGTTCATGCCGGCCGTGTAGTAGCCCGTGTGGCCCCTGATCTCGACCGCGATCGGGGCGGTAAGGCCGACGGCCAGCGCGTGGGCGCCGTTGGGCCGGGTGACCTCGAAGTGGCCGTCCGTCGCGGCCTGCAGCCGGGCATTGACCTCGCGCAGCGTTTGGCTCTCGAGGTCGAGGGTTTCGAGATTGCGGACGGACAAGGGCTCAGCCACCCCAGCTATAGACGGTGGCGGGCTCGGGCTCCCAGACGCGGGCCGCCTCGATGCCCGGGAGGCCGACCAGCGCCCGGTATTCCGACGCCATGGCGACCCAGGCGTCGGTCTCGGCGAGCACGGCAGGCTTGCAGGCGATGGGATCGCGGAGCACGGCGAAGCCGTCGGCCGTGCCGACGCAGAAGGTGTAGAAGCCGTCGAGATCAGCCAGGCAGTCCTCGAGCGCCTGGTGCAGGGTGCGGCCTTCGAGCAGGCGGCTGGTGACGTAGGCAGCCGCGACCTCGGTGTCGTTCTCGGTCTTGAAGGCCATGCCGTAATGCCGCTGCAGCCGCGCCCGCAGCCAGTTGTGGTTGGAGAGCGAGCCGTTGTGGACGAGGCAGAGGTCGAGCCCGGTCGAGAACGGGTGCGAGCCCGCCGTCGTCACCGCACTTTCGGTCGCCATCCGGGTGTGGCCGATGGCGTGGCTGCCGGCCATCTCGGGGACATGGAAGCGACGGGTGACGGCATCGGGCAGGCCCGTCTCCTTGTAGATCTCGATGATGCGGCCCTCGGACATGATCTGCAGGGCGGGGTCGAGCGCGGCCAGGGCTGTCTCGATCGCGCGCGGCTCGCCCTCGGTCACCACCACGGCGTGGCTGGCCCGGGGTGTCAGCCGTGCACCGGGGCCGAGGACGGTGTGCACCTCGTCCCAGTCGAAGGCCGGGTCGGGGTGGAAGAGAACGAGCTTCAAGTGCCCGGCGGGTGCGGGGTCGTGATAGACGGCGAGCCCGGCACTGTCCGGGCCGCGATCGGTGAGCTCGACCAGCATCGGCGCGAAGAGCGCGCCGAGGCGATCACGAAGGCTCGGATCCTTAAGGTAGAGGCCGACGATGCCGCACATGAGGTCCGGTTTCCGAAGGGCGTCGACGTGCAAGGTAGCCGACGCCGCGGCCGGTGCAAGCCGGGCTGATCGCCCGCGGTTCCTACTCCCGCGACGCCATGGTGACGAGGATGCGGTTGTCGTCGCGATTGCCGCAGCCGCGGCAGCGGAGCTTGCGCTCGAGGTCTATGAGCCGGGCGTGGTCGGGCCGGCCGCGGCCGAGTGTGGCTGCATCCACCCGGCCCTTGTGGCCGCAGGCGGGGCAGGTGACGGTGACGACGTGCCAATGCCGGAGATCGCCCAGGCGAATGGCATAGCGTGGCGGAATGTTCCCTCTATGTTCCATGGCCCGACGGGTAGCGCAGCGACGTCCGGATGACAAGAGCCAGCCGACGGCCAAGGGCGTCATCGCCCGGTCCCGCCTTTATCGGAGGCTCGATCGATGCATGTTGGGGGCTGAAGACCACAACACCGAGATCGTTGCCGATGACCAGACCCTCCGCCCTAGCCCTCCTGCTCTTCGCCCTCTGCCTCGTACCGGGCCCGCTCGCCGCCCAAGCCGAGAACGAGCAGTCGGCCCAGACGGCAGCCGAGGAGACGGCAGCCGAGGACACCGCACCGACGGGCCTGGTCGACGGCCGGCTGCCCGAGGCCAGTGTCACCCGGCACGACCTGGCGCTCGCCGATCGCGACTTGCGCTTCTCGGCGACGGCAGGGGCCGTGACGCTGACCGACAGCGACGGCAAGGCCGAGGCGGATATCGCCTATGTCGCCTATGTGCTGGAGGACGATGCCCCGGCCGATCGACCCGTGACCTTCGCCGTCAATGGCGGGCCGGGTGCCGCCTCGGCCTTTCTGCATCTGGGGGTGCTCGGTCCCTGGCGGCTGCCGCTGGGCGAGGACGCCATCTCGCCCTCCCAGTCCGTCGATCTCGTGCCGAACGAGGAGACCTGGCTCGACTTCACCGATCTCGTCTTCGTCGATCCCGTCGGCACCGGCTTCAGCCGGCTGGTCGAGCCCGACGACCGGTTGCGCGAGCGCTATCTCTCGGTCGGGGGCGACATCGCGGCCCTGGCCGACTTCGTCGCCCGCTGGCTCATCGAGAACGGCCGGCTGCGCTCGCCCAAATACTTCATCGGCGAGAGCTATGGCGGCTTCCGGGGCCCGCTCCTCGCCGAGGCGCTGCAGCGCGATCACGGCATGGCGCTCTCGGGCATGACGCTGCTCTCGCCGGTCCTCGACTTCGGCTGGCGGTCGGCCAATGGCGTCTCGCCCCTGCCCCTCGTCTCCGTCCTGCCGTCCTATGCCGCTGCCGCCATGGAAACGGCGGGCGACCTCGATCGCACAGCACTGGCCGAGGTCGAGGCCTATGCGGCGGGCGATTTCGTGGTCGATCTTTTGGCCGGACTCGAGGACGAGGCGGCGCGCGCCCGGCTGGTCGAACGACTCGCTGGCCTGACCGGCCTCGAACCGGATCTCATCGACCGCTTCGCCGGCCGGCTCGACCAGCAGACCTTCGCCCGCGAGCTCCTGCGCGACGAGGGCCGCATCGCGAGCGCCTACGACACCGGTGTCGCTGCCGACGACCCATCGCCCGAGACCCCCTATGGTCGCCGGCCCGACCCGATGCTGGACGGCATGATCCCGCCGCTCACCACAGCAATCCTCGCCGTCTACCAGGGCACGCTCGACTGGCTGCCCGAGGATCGCCGCTACACGCTGCTCAACAGTAGCATCAACCGCCTCTGGCGCTGGACCGATGGCCGAAGCCTGCCCGAGGCGGTAAGCCCGCTCGCCCGGATGCTCGCCTTGGACCACGCGTTCCGCGTGCTGGTCGTCCATGGCTACACCGACCTCGTGACACCCTATTTCGCGAGCACGCTGATCCTCCGCCAGATCCGCGATTTCGAGCCGGCCGAGCGGCTGCGCCAGGCCACCTATCCGGGCGGCCACATGTTCTACAACCGGGAAGCATCGCGGCAGGCCTTCCGCGCGGATGCCGTCGAGCTCTATCGCTGATCAGGTGAGGACCGGCTCCGCCCCCAGTCGCGCGTGGCCGAGATAGAGCACGGCCTTGGTCGGCACCCGGCCGAAGGTGATGTCGAGCCTGCGATCCAGGCCGCGCGGCCCGAGCCCGACCATCGGCCCCACCACGAAGTCCTGGTCGCGCAAGAGGCGCCTGAGCTCGGCCGGGCGGATAAAGCCCTCGACCTGATGCGTGCCCGGCGGCAGCAGCCGCAGCACGCGTTCGGCGATGGTCACGACCGCCAGGGCCGAAAGCGGGTTGCGGTTGATCGTATCGAAGAGGAAGAGCCCGCCCGGCCGCAGCACCCGGCGGATCTCGGCGATCACGGCCGCAAGGTCGCGGACATGCTCGAGGACGTCGACGCAGACCACGATGTCGAAGGCCGCGTCTTCGAGCGGCAGGTGCTCGCCCATGCCGACGAGATAGTCGATCGCCGAGCCCGTCATCCGGCTGCGCGCCCGGCCGGCCTCGACCGCCGCCACGGCCGGATCGAGCCCGGTGACCAGGGCACCGCGCGCGGCCATGGCCTCCGCCATGAAGCCGCCGGCACAGCCGAGATCGAGCACCCGCTGGCCCCGCCAGTCGCCGACCACGGGATCGAACGCGCCGAGCCGTGCGGGCACCAGGTTCTGCAACGTGCGCAGCCAGCGCACCTGCCCGGACCACCAGTCGGCTGCGGCGCTGTCGTAGAGAGCGGGGTCGGTGTGGGAACGGGCAGAGATCGCCATGCGGCCGGATCGCCTTTCGCTGTCGACGGATGCCCCCGATACGCAGCGACGCACCGTCCGGTTCGCCCGGCTGCCGTGTTCCCGACTGTACGGCCGCGCCCCGAAGCGGTAGGGGAAGCAGACCAAGCAAGACGACTGCAAGACGGGAGAGGACGATGACCATGACCATCGGGCATTTCATCAACGGCGCCCACCATCCGGGCATGGGCACCGCCACCGGTCCCGTCTTCAACCCGGCGACCGGCGAGGAGACCGCCCGGGTCGCCATGGGAGCCGAGGCCGAGGTCCAGGCCGCGGTCGACGCCGCCAGGGCCGCCCAGCCCGGCT
>DAIRDJ010000188.1:0-8066 GCA_036796215.1 Geminicoccaceae bacterium | reverse complement strand
TTTTGACACAATGCAACAATTCATGACACAGTAGAATCAGCAGACACTCGGTCGACGTCCGGGCTCGTCCGCGCTGCTCAGCGAATGAGTTTGGTTCGACCGGGCAGTCGACCGCCGATTTGACCAAGGGCGGGGGCGAGAGTGTCGGCATCGCGCAGCTCGAAATCGCGCCGCACGAAGACTTGATCCCGCGTGGCAACGTGCGGCGGGGCCATGCCTAGGCTGTGCGGTCAACGAATGGCCGCGCAGATGCCAAGTCGGGGCACTTCGAGGGCTACTTGACCAAGCTCGGCTTGAGGGAGAAACGCGCGCCGATCTCGGCAAAGGCCTGTTCGAGTTCGACCGTTTGCTTGGCATTGAACCAATCATCCGGCGACGAAGCGCATTGACGATAGAGCTGCTCGATGCTCTCGGGCGCATCGAAGGTGATCGTAAAGATCCGAACACCCAGGCTCTTGATGGCGGTGCACATGTCGCCCACCCGCTGGTCGGCCTGCGCCGTGTTGTAGTTGTCGCCCGTTTGATGCGGCGTGTTCTCGCCGTCGGTCATGATCACCAACGCCTTTTCGTTGTAGGGCTGGCGGTATGCGGTCGGGTAGCCAGCCTCGTTCCAAAGGCCGCGCCAGCGCTCGGAGAGCGCTCGCCAGCCCCAGACGATGCCGACATCGGTGTTGGTGCTGCCACCCGCCGTCAGCGACGCGATGGTCGCTCGAACCTCATTCAAATCCGGGGTGAGGCCGAGTGCCCGCGGCACGGGACAGGCATGGGAATTGAGCGTGAACGGCGGGAAGAACTCGACCGAAGGGGGACTGTCGTCGGTGGCGTTGCTGCCTGTGCGCTGGTTGGTGCACAGTCGGGTGGCGGTGCCGTTGCGCATGGATGACATCCAGCTCGCGCCATGCCGGCTGATGTTGACACGGCCGGCAAACGGCATCACCGCCATGCGCACGTTGCTGCCGGTCGGATCGGCGCCGGCCATGCTGTCGACCAGGTTGGTGGCGGCGCGCTTTAGGACGGCGATTTTCCTCTCGTTGAGGGTCGTCGGGTTGTGGGGTTGCCAGTTGCCGGCAGAACAGCCTGACGTCCAGAAGTTGCTATTGTTATCATCGTCATCGTCGTCGTCGTCGTCGTCATCGTCGTCGTCGTCGTCGTCATCGTCGTCATCGTCGTCATCGTCGTCATCGTTGCGCGAGCTTCTGCATGTCGCAAGAGCCGTGCCGTCATCGTCGGGAGACTCGACGACACTCGTCATCGTCTTGTTCATGGAGCCGCTGACATCGAGAACCAGAGCCATCTCACGGGCGCCGGATGCTGCCGCAATCGCCTCGGCCGCGAGATCCCAGGAGTCGATGCCGAAGGTGCGGGCGAAATTTAGCGGCATGGCATTGCTGTTGTCGGCAGAGCGCCGGGTGCGGACGCGCACCGCATTGGCGTTGGCACCGCCAGCGGTGAAGACCCTGGTCGCCGGGTCCCATGTGCCGATCTCGACGTCCTCGTTCCTGAGGACCTCGCCCTCGGTCGCGACCGGCATGTTGCGCCCGGCGCTGGCGATCGCCTCGGCCCGCACCCGGCTGTCCGATCCGAGCTGGCGCACACCGGCCAGCGCCGCCATGTCGGCTGTGGTCTGCAATTCGCCCTTTTTCATGGTGATCAGACCGACATCGAGCCCGATCGCAGCCGACGCCATCAACAGGCTGGCACCGGCGGCGACCACTATAGCGACGGTTCCCTTGCGGTCGCGGGCGAAACGCGCGGCGACCGACTTGCCGACGAGCCGGGTCAAGACCGGCCGGTTTTCAGTAGACGACATCGACTTTCGCCCTCAACTGGAATTCCCGCAGAAAGGGAAAGAAATCGACGGTACTGATTTCGCCAAAGGCGATACCAACTTCGATCGCCGCAGATGTTTCCCCGGTCGATGTGATATTGACCCAATAGCCATTGTCGTTGGGCTGATCCGTAGGGCCCTCGTTGTTCTCGTCCTCGTCGAGCGGATTGAGCTTCGCCAGGATCAGCTGCTCTGCCTCGGCGAGGCTGATTTGCTGGAGCGCGATACGCTGCGCGATTGCCGAGGTGGTGTTATGCATCCGCTGTGTCGCCAGCATGGCCGTCCCGAGCTCGGTGAGGGCGACCAACATCGCAAACAACACAGGCACAATCAGCGCGAACTCAATCGTGACGCTCGCCCGATTGTCCGGCCCCAGCCGAGCTATTGCCAAATGAGCTTGTCCAGAAGCATCGCAGCGCGGCACATCGTCGTTGCACAACACGTCTCTGCGGTCCTCGAATGCCCCAAGATGCACAGATCGAGCGAAGAGTACCTGCCGTGCATTAAGAAAGAATGAACAGCAGCCGACCGACGGCCCGAGACGTCCGGTCCATGTATCGCTAACCAGCCGCCTTTATCGGGATGTGGGTGATCGCTGACCGAGCCGTTGCCGCAGCTGCCGATAGCGTGGTCGAGGCGAGCCGCCACGCCTGACGCGCGAACGCGGCGGGGCCAAGCGAGGGGACGCGGGGCCGGCCGGTTGCGTCACCCGTCGAGGGCAAGGGTGTCAGAGTCGACGGCGACTGCAGCCGGTCGGCGGCCTCGGTCGTGCAGCGATGCGGGCCGGCAACGCATTCAACGCTGCACTCGCGGCGCGTTGCAGCCACTCGTCTGGCGGAGGTCCAAACTGAAAATGGCCGCGGCGCCGGCTCAATCATTGCCCGAGACGCTGCCTGGTCGCCGCGCCCCGCCGATGTGCTGATCGTCGGGGAAGCAGCAGCCGATCAGGCGTTGCATTTGCTCAGCGGCGCATCGTCTGCAGGCGCTGGAAGACGCCGAGGCCGGCGGCTATGCCGGTGGCACCGAGGCTGCGCAAGCCGGTGACCGGGCCTAGGCCCCTCTCGCTCAGGCAGTCGGTATAGACCACCTGCTTGCGGCCGAGGGCGGCCAGCGTCTTCGCCGCCACGGTCTCGGGCGTGATCGCCCCCGGCAGCCGCCTGCCCCGATAGCCGGCACGCTCGCCGAAGGCCGTGGCGACCGAGCCCGGCAGGGCCAGCAGCAGATCGACGGGCTCGCGGGCGAGCTCCGCCTGCAACGCCTCGGTATAGCTCACCACATAGGCCTTGCTCGCCGCATAGACGGCGAATTGCGGCACCGGGGCGAAGGCCACGGTGCTCGCCATGTTGACGACACCGGCGCGGCGCCGGTCGGCCTTGGCCCGGGCGAGCATGCCGGGAATGAGGCCGCGGCAGAGGCGGGTCATGGCCTCGGCATTGACCCGGACGGTCAAGGCCTCGGCCTCGGCGGGGTTGGCTAGATGCGGGCCGAAGCGGCCGAGCCCCGCATTGTTGATCAAGAGATCGATACCGAAGGCGTCGGCAGCCTCGATCACCGCCGCCGGGCCGGCATCGGTCGAAAGATCGGCCTGGACCACCTCGATCCTGCGGCCCTCGCGCGTCAGCTCGGCCGCAAGGCCGCTCAGCGCCTCGCCGTCGCGGCCGGTGAGCACAAGGTCGGTCTCGGGCGGCAGCGCCCGGGCGAAGGCGGTGCCGATGCCCGAGGAGGCACCAGTGACGAGGGCCGCAGCATAGGTCCGCGGGCCAGATGGCTTGCACAGCATGAAATCACTCCTTTGCCCGGTGATACGTGCGCTGCCGCCATTCGGGTCAATCGGCTGCGGCCGGCGGCCTCAGCCGGTGGTCCGCCAGACGATGCCGACGCCGAGCACGATCAAGGCCATGAACAGGAGCCGGCGAAACCGTTCCTCGGCGATCCGCCGGCGGATGCGGCCGCCGAGCCAGAGGCCCAAAAGCGCCGGGACGAGGGCCATGCACGAGAGCAGCGCCAGCTCGGATGTCAGCAGCTGGTAGCGGGTGAAGGCGACCATGAGCACCGCGGTCGAAACGCAGAAGAGGAGGCCCATGCCCTGGACCAGGCGTTCCTTGTCGAGCCCCAGGGCCTGGAAGTAGAGGACGGCCGGCAGGATGGCCGAGCCGGTGAAGCCGGTGATCAGGCCGTTGGCGAGGCCGGCCACGGGCGAGAGCCAGCGCTCGTTGCGGCCGGGATGCGGCAGCGGCGGGGCGAGGAGGCTGATCGCACCGTGCAGCGCAATGAGCACGCCCAAGGCGATCGCGGGCCCGGTGCCGGTGCTTCGGGCCAGGGCACCGGTGCCGACGACGATGCCGAGGGCGGCAGCGAAGAGCAGCGGCCAGAGCCGGCGGCAGGTGGCCAGCGGCTCGGGTCCGGAGAAGCCCTGGACGGCGTTGGTGACCAGCGATGGGACCAGCAGCACGGCGATCGCCTGGGTGATGCCGAGCGGCAGGGCGAGCACGCCGAGCACGATGGTCGGCAGGCCGAGGCCGACCACGCCCTTGACCAGGCCGGCGGCGAGGAAGGTGAGGGTGACGAGGGTGAGGGTGTCGGCCTGCCACATGGTGTCAGGATCGCCGGCCCGACGGTGATCTTCTGCTGTGCACGCCTGGGCACTCCTCTATACCGACTCCGTTTGGCCGACAGCTCTTCCCGGGATCCTCGATGCTGGTGTCGCTTGTGGCAGGTTTTGTCCTGCTCGTCCTCGGTGGCGAGGCCCTGGTGCGCGGGGCGGTGGCCACGGCGACGAGACTCGGGCTGTCGCCGCTCTTCATCGGCATCGTGCTGGTCGGCTTCGGCACCTCGAGCCCGGAGCTCGTCACCTCGCTCCAGGCGGCCTTCGCGGGCTCGCCAGGCATCGCGGTCGGCAACGTGGTGGGCTCCAATATCGCCAATATCCTGCTCATCCTCGGGATCGGGGCCCTGCTCCTGCCGATCGCCTGCGACCCCAAGGCGTTCTACCGCGACGGCACGGTGGTCGGCGTGAGCGCCCTCATCCTCGCGGGCGTGGTGATGATCGGCCATCTCGATCGCTGGACCGGGCTCGCCTTCGTCGCCGCCCTCCTCGCCTACATCGTCTTCACCTATGTCAAGGAGAGCCGGGCGCCGGACGCGGCGGCGGCGGTCCATGCCGGCGAGGCGGCGCTCAAGCTCGACGGCGAGCCGATGCGCCTGCCGCTGGCGCTCGCCCTGGCGATCGGCGGGATCGGCCTCACCATCTACGGGGCCAAGCTTCTGGTCGACGGGGCGATCGCGCTCGCCGCCACCTACGGGATCTCCGAGGCGGTGATCGGACTTACCGTGGTCGCGGTCGGCACCTCGCTGCCGGAGCTGGTGACCGCGATCATCGCGGCCGTGAAGAAGCACGGTGACGTCGCCTTCGGCAACATCCTGGGCTCCAACATCTACAACACCTTCGCCATTCTCGGCATCACCGCGGCCGTCCATCCCCTCGACGTGCCACACGAGATCATCGAGTTCGACATCTGGGTGATGCTGGTGGCGACCGTGCTGCTGCTCTTCTTCGCGGTCAGCGGCTGGATCGTGTCGCGCCGCGAGGGTGCGGTGCTGCTGGGGCTCTACGTGCTCTATATCGGCGTTCTGGCCTGGGGCGCGCTATAGGAGCTTGACGAGCGTGGCGATGATCGCCGCCTGGGCCACGAGCATGCCGGCCACCCACTGCAGGATGCCGGCCTTGAGCTCCGCCATGTCGCGCTGCAGGTCGGCGCGCAGCTTTTCCAGATCGAGCTTGGTAGCCAACCGCTCATTCAGCAGTCGGGCGTGCTCGTCAGCAAGGATCTCCGCTTGCGGCTCCGGCATGCCGGCGCCGACCAGGCGCTTGACGAAGCCATGAGTGTCGAAGATCACGGTGCTCATAATCTTGAGTATGGGAACAATTCCAGGCTCCTGCAATGCCGTCCAGCCATCCCCCTGCTCGTCCGGCAAGAGATCAGGGAGCCAGACTCCGGCGCCGGCGCGCTCACTGGGTTGCGGCGAAGATGGCGATCGCAATGGCGGCGACGATGAACCCGGCGATGACGGCGGCGGCGATCTTGATCCAGCTATAGGGCCGCTCGCCCTGCACCGCCCCGGTCCGGGCGTTGACGCACAAGTGGTAGCTCTTGCCGCCGAAGAGATAGGCACCGAGCCAGCAGGGCAAAAGGACGTGCTTGAAGCGGCGGTCGTCGTGCTCGATGTCCATGGCATGGATCTCCTGGAGATCGCCGCCGATGTCGCGGCGGATGTCCATCGTGATCATCTCGCGCATCTTCTGCGCCGCCACCTCGAAGCTCTCCTCGAGCCCCTGCTGGTAGGCCTCGGCCTGAAAACCCGCCACGTAGTCGGGCGTGTAGGGCTCGAGGCCGAGGAGATCCCAGGGCTCGAGGCGGTCGGTCATCCAGGTCGGCAGCGAGCGGCTGGCGAGCACCAGGACATCGTCGAAGAAGCGGCGGATCTCGCCCGAGGCGGCGCGCCAGCGGACCTTCTGGACGTGCCGGGTCTGCGTCACCATGCGGCCGTTGACGCGCGTCCTGACCTGCACGGGCACGGTGTAGAAGTCGCCACGCCTGCCGCGATAGCGGGTCCGGGTGCGACTGTCGAAGGTCCAGTAGGGCAGGTAGACGCCGGCGAGGCGACCCTCGTCGCGGGCATAGGTCTTGAGCTTGGTGGGCGCGAACCAGAGCTTCTCCAGCCAGGCGCGGATCCGGTCCTTGGCCTCACGCTCGGTGATGAGAAAGGGCAGCAGGGCCGCAGGCTTGATCTGCCGGTGGACGCCCGTGTCGGCGACGATCGAGTGGCCGCAGAACGGGCAGGCGCCGGCATGGGTGTCTGGATCGAAGGTGAACTCGGCGGCGCAAGAAGCGCATTTGACCGTGCGGGTCTCCTCGACCGGGGCGGTGCCGAGACCGTCGGCGAGTGCCGTGTCCAGGTTGTGCTCGACGATCTCGGTCTCGACCACGCGAACCGGGTTGCGGTGGCCGCAATAGGCGCATTCGAGCGTCTCGGTCCCAGGCTTGTAGCTGAGCACGGCACCGCACTGCTCGCAGGCCAGCTGCGCCTCGCGCTCGGTTGCCGCGGCGGCCGGCACTGGCGGTGCGGCCTGGTCCGTGGTCGCCCGCGAGCGCGGCCCCCAGGGCCCGATGGTCCACGGCATCAGCGGCGGCTCAGCTGCCCGGGATCGGTGGCGGTGCCGGTGGGAAGAGCGTCGCCAGATCGCTCACCGTGGCGGCCTTCTCCCAGCCGGCCATGCCCTCGGCCCAGACGAGGTCGTCAGGCCCGAGCAGGCCGTCGCTGCGCTGCTCGCCCAAGACCGCGAGCTCGAACGGCCCGTCCGGCTGGCCGCCCCGGGCGACGAAGAAGCGGCGACCTTGCGGGATCGGCGGTGGGGCGGCCGCAGCACCGGCCGGGGCAGGGGCGCCCATCGACTCGGCGAAATGCTTCGCCATGGCCATGCCCATGCCGAGCCCGATGCCGGTGGCAGCCCCGCCATCGGCCGGGTTGGAAGCAGCCGCACGCATCGCTTCGGCTGCCTGGAACTGGGTGTATTTGCGCAGGTCGCCGATCACCCCCATCGAGCTGCGCCGGTCGAGCGCCGCCTCGACCTCGGGCGGCAGCGAGACGTTCTCGACCAGGAGCTTGGTGAGCTCGAGGCCGTAATTGGCGAACTCGGGGGCGATCCGGCCGTGCACGAACTGGCCGAGCTGGTCGTAATTGGCGGCGAGATCGAGCACCGGGATGCCGGATGAGCCGAGGATGGTGGCGAAGCGGGCGACGATCAGGTTGCGGAGCTGGTCGGTGATCTCGTCGACGGTGAAGTGCCCGTCGGTGCCCACCACCTCGCGGAGCAGCACGGCAGGATCGGCGATCCGGATCTCGTAGGTGCCGAAGGCGCGCAGGCGAACCGGGCCGAACTCCGGGTCGCGAAGGATCGCCGGGTTGCGGGTTCCCCACTTGAGATCGGAGAACCGCCGCATGCTGAAGAAGTAGACCTCGGCCTTGAACGGGCTCTCGAAACCGTGGCTCCAGCCCTGCAGGGTCGAGAGGATCGGGAGATTCGCGGTCCGCAGCTCGTACATGCCGGGGGTGAAGACATCCGCGATCTCGCCCTCGTTGACAAAGACCGCGGCCTGCCCCTCGCGCACGGTGAGCTTCGCACCGAACTTGATCTCGTTGTTGTAGCGCTCGAAGCGCCAGGCCAGCGTGTCGGTCG
>DAIRDJ010000187.1:0-8083 GCA_036796215.1 Geminicoccaceae bacterium | reverse complement strand
CCGACCACACAAGGGGCGGCCAGCACGGCCGCTTCCTGCATCGACCGCTGCACCGCGTCGCGCGGCAAGGGCCCGGTGAGCTCGACCGTGCCGCCCAGACCCAGCCGCTCGATCTGCTGCTCGAGGTCTCCCTGCCGCTCGCCGCCACCGATGATCCGGCAGCGAAAGGCGAGCCCCTGATCGGCCAGCGTCCGGCAGGCATCGATCAGCACATCGAAACCCTTCTTCTCGATCAGCCGGCCGACCCCGAGGATCAAGGGCGCCCGGCCCTTGGGCGAGCGGTAGGGCATCGTGGCAAGATCGAGGCCATTATAGATCCGGGTGACCCCTGCCGCATCGGCACCGAAGTTCCGGCGCAGGTAGCGGACATTGTAGTCCGAGACCGTGACGACGTAGCTTGCATCGCGCAGCTTCAACCGCAGCTGCTGGTCCTCGGGATAGTCGTGGTAGATGTCCTTCGCGTGGGCGGTGAAGCCGTAGGTCACACCGGTCATCAACGCGACGAGGCGGGCGACCGTCGTCGCCACCGTCGCGAAATGCGCATGCAGATGCGTGATGCCGCGCTCGCGGACCAGCTTTGCGACCCAAAGGGCCTGAAAGAGATCGTCCGGGTCGACGATCTCCGCGCGCTCCAGCGCCCGCCAGGCGGCGGGCCAGTTGTGGCGCAGGTCGTCGAGCAGGGCCCAGAGTGCCGAAGCCTTGACCGGCCGCTCCGGCACGTAGGTCACGGGCGAGCGGACGGCGCTGATCGAGCCCTGGAAATAGGCCTCGGCGACGGGGCGGAGCGCCAGGATTTCGACGGTCGTGCCGGCCGCCTCGTGCGCCAGGATCTCGCCGACGACGAAGGTCTCGGAGAACCGCGGATAGCGCTTGAGCAGATAGGCGACCTTACGCGGTGCTGTGGTCGTCGACATGGCGATATCCTTCGTGGCTGGGCGTTGGGCTCGACGAGAACGGTGACGCTGGCGAGCGCTGGGCCGAGGCACTCTGCAGCAACACCTCGATCAGGGGCGGCAGGGCGTCGAGGGCGCCGAAATCGAGCTGCCGGCGCGGCTCGGCCCGCAGCTGAAAGGGCCGGTCGAGCCACTCGCCCAGCGTTGCCGGATCGAGATCGTCCGGATGCAGCCAGTCGAGCAGGCCGAGCGCCGCGAACTTTCTCGCCCGAACCAGCTGCTCCTCGCGCGGCCGGACGCGCGGCACGACGAGGCCCGGACGACCGAACGAAAGGATCTCGTTGACGGTGTTGTAGCCGGCCATCGCGACCACCCGCTCGGCCCGGGCAATGAGGCCGATCGGCTCGGTCACGAACGGCAGCACGGTGAAGCCCGGCCGCTCGGCCGCCCGCCCTTCGAGTGCTCTGAGGATCTCGGGCGGCATGAAGGGACCCGGCAGCACGAGCCCCTTCGTGCCGGCCGGCAGCGTCGTCTCCAGAAACGTGCGGGCGAGCCGGGCCCCGTCCTGGCCCCCACCGACGCAGCAGAGCACGAACCGGTCGGGCGCCATCACCACTGGCGCATCGGCGAGCCTGAGCCGCTGATCGAGATAGCCCACATGGCGAAGCTTGGCGGCGGTCGACGGCCCGAGCGCGTAGCTCCCGACGACATCGTTCACCCGCCGGTCGCCATAGACCCAGACGGCGTCGTAAAAGCGCTCGATCACCGCCTCGTTGCCGAGCCTCGCCCACTCCGCGCGCACCGCCTCCGGCGCATCCAGAATGTCGCGCATGCCGAGCACGCAGTGCGTCCGGCCCTCGCGGCGGAGGCGGTCGAGCACCGGGTCGAGCTCGTTCAGCGCCCCGCGCGGCACATTGTCGACGATGAAGACGTCGGGATCGAACCGCTCGAGCGCCACATCGATCAATCGCGTGCGCAGATCGGTGAGACTGGCCGTCGCCCGCATCAGGGACCGCGCCGTGTACTGCCCGTCACGCCCCTTGCGGTAGGCGGGCAGGGTCACGCAATCGACCCCCGCCGGCATCGGAAACGTCCCGGCCTCCCGCGCCCCGGTGACGAGCAGCACCTCCGCCCCGAGTGGTGCTCCGGCAAGCGCCCGCGCGATCAACCCGTTGCGCCGCGCATGGCCGAGCCCCATCGTGTCGTGCGAATAAAGAGCGATCCTCGGCGGACCAGACGACGTTCCGAGCCCCGACGCGGCGAAGGTCATGACGGCACTTCCCTTGTTGTCGTTCGGCCATCGACAGATCGGTGGCCGTTGCTTGACGGTTCGATGACACAACGCACGGTTTTCCCGCCCATTCCGGGCACCGCAAAAAAACCGGCCGAAGCACCATCACCGGCGACAGCGCGCGCGTGGGAGAGAGGGAGAGGGGGAGAGAGAAAGAAGGGGAAAGCACGCGGGGAAATGATTTCCCCGCACCCCTCGGTTGTTTCAGTTCGGTGACCGTCGACTAGGTCGGCGCTCGCCAGACCGCCAGCCGATGCCGGCCCCTGGAGGACCGCCTGGGACGCCCGCAGGAGAGAAAAAGACTCCAGGAGTCGTTTCTGCCCAGGAGCCCGTTCTGCAACAAGTCGTTCGCTCGGCGGTGCAGCAGCGGTCGCCATGCGACGAGACGCGCGGCGGTGGGCCGCAGCCCACCCCGCCGGACCGTCGAGTCGATGCAGCGTCGGCGGACAGACGCGGTTAACGGCCGTTAAGGGTACCGGGTACGCTTAACGGCACCGCCGCACGGCGGCAGGAGCTGGCTCGGCCAACGCTTCGGCAAGCGACTTGAGCGGCCCTTTCTGCTCGTGCGGGCCAGCGGCGTCAGACCAGCGCCATGATCCGCGCCGGCCCGCCCGTGCCGTCCCTCACCTTGGGCGCCCCCACCATCAGCGTCGCGCCCGTCTCCGGCATCCGATCGAGCCCGGCCAGGCACTCGATCCCGTAGCGCCCCGCCGGCAGCCACGCATAATGCGTGGCAAAATCCGCCGACGGCCCATGATCGAGCGAGAGCGTATCCACCGCGATCGCCACCGCCCGCGTCTCCTCGAGCAGCAGCTCGGCCGCCTCGACATGGAACCCCGGGAAGTGCAGCGTGCCGGGCCGCGCCGAATCCGCACCCCTGAAGGCATCGGTGCCGAGCTTGCCGGCCCAGCCGGAGTTCATCGCCACACAGGCACCGTCCGGGATCGGCCCGTTGCGCCCGATCCACGCCCTAAGATCGTCCGGTATAACCTGCGCGTCGCGGTCCTCCGAAGCCTTGGCCCGGATGTCGACGACACAAAGCGGGCAGGCGAGGCTCTCGATCGGGATCTCCGCCACCGACAGGCCATCCGCGCTGAAATGCAAGGGCGCGTCGAGATGCGTGCCGGTATGCTCGTTGATGGTCAGAACATAGAGATTGTAGCCATTCGCGGCGAAATCGAACTGCTTGTCGAAGCTGATCCCGGGCGAGCCGCCAAAGGTCGGAAACTCGGCCGAAAGCTCGTGCGTCATGTCGACGATCTGCCGCGCCGGCTGCGCCAACACCGGCCGCGACGAAGCCGCCGCCATCGCGGCAACCGCCACCGCCCCCGCGAGCAAGCCCCGCCGGCCGACCATCCGCTCCTTCACCGACGTCATCACGCAAATATCGCACATGGCTTTCCTCGCCTTTTCCCCTGAGTGCCCCGCAAACGCCGCCCGCCGCACACCCGAACGACGCCAGAGCTTAGGGCCGAGTCATCGACCCTGTCCAGACACCGGCCCAGCAGGCACGCGGAAGAAGAGACGAATCACGCGGGGGAAATGATTTCCCCCACACCCCCTCGGGACTCTTGGGCTGGGTGAGAGGCGAACATCATCGCCCCACCACCACTGACGGCGAAACCGCCCGAGTGATCTGCGCCGACCTCTCGCGCACATCGAAGCGAGGTGCGCCATCACTCCCTTGCAAACAACAGCACGCCAGCATATCTCATAACCGGTTCGGTTAAGCCGACTGGCGGGCTTTGCGCATCACCTTCAAGACCAGGCGGCTGCAAAAGGAGTGCTCGAGCGAGCGCGAGATGATCCGAGCCTTCGGCAAGTCCTGCGCCGCGAAGCTCAAACGTCGCCTCGCCGTGCTCGAGGCTGCCGAGAGCCTGGCCGACGTGCCGAAGCAGCGACCGGAACGCTGCCACGCGTTGAAAGCCGACCGCCAGGGACAAGTCGCCGTCGATGTCGAGCACCCCTTTCGCCTCGTCTTCGAGCCGGTCGATCCCGGCGCCTGCACGTCCGACGCCGGCAACATCGACGAGCGCAGGGTGACGGCGATCCGCATCCTGGCCGTGGAGGACTATCACTGATGGCGACCGAGACGACCGCTTTGGACTATGCGCCCGACTACCTCGTGCCGCCCGGGGAAATCCTGGAGGAGACGCTCCAGGCACGCGGCATCGGCAAGAAGGCGTTCGCCGAGCGCATCGGCCGAACCCCGAAATTCGTGAGCGAACTCATCGCCGGCAAGGCTCCCCTCTCGCCCGAAACCGCGATAGCCCTCGAGCACGTGCTAAACACCCCCGCCTCGCTCTGGGCCAACCTGGAGACCAATTACCGGCTGCGCCTCGCCAGCCGTGAAGAGCAGGTGATCTTGGCCGAGCAGATCGACTGGGCGCAGCGCTTTCCGCTGACCGATCTGGCGAAGTTCGGTCTCATCCCCAGAACGACGAACCCCCTCGACCGCGTGCGCCATTTGCTGGATTTTCTCGGCGTTTCGAGTGCCGAGGCATGGCGTCGACAACTCGCGACGACCCGGGCGCTCTATCGCACCTCTCCTGCATTCGAGATGCAGCCGGAAGCGATTTCAGCATGGCTGAGGTGGGGCGAAAGAATTGCTGAAAGCATGGATTGTGCGCCATACGACGCGGCTGGGTTCCGCGCCGCACTCGGCGCCATCCGCGGCTTGACCGGTCAGCCGGTCGAAGACTTCAGGCCGCGCATGATCGAGCTTTGTGCAACTGCGGGTGTCGCGGTCGTCTTCACGCCGGAGCTTCGCGGCACGCGCCTGTCCGGCGCAGCACGCTGGCTGCGCGCCGACAAGGCGATCATTCAACTCAGCCTCCGCCACAAAACGGACGACCACCTCTGGTTCACCTTCTTCCACGAGGCGGGACACATCCTCGAGCACGGCAAGCGCGAGGCGTTCCTCGACATCGCGAACGGCCCTGACGTCGCCAATGACAAGCGCGACAGCAAGGAAGACGAGGCCGACACCTTCGCGCGCGACCTGCTGATCCCGAAGCACGCGTGGGCCACCTTCCAACCACGCCCCGGCTTCATCAGCCAGGCCGACATTATCGCCTTCGCCGAACAGCTGGGCATCGCCCCCGGCATTGTCGTCGGCCGCCTGCAACACGAAGCTCGCCTGCCACACACCCACCTGAACCACCTCAAGCGCCGCTACACCTGGACGAAAGAAGCCGCGACCCACCCAGCCGCCACCGCGCGCGAGGCCGCCGCCTGAGACGAAAGCCGCAAGAGCAGCGGTCGGCTTGAAAAAGAGTCAGGGGAGGCAGCGCCTCCCCTGGCCCCTCCGGTCCTTTGGGATGGTGGCCCTACGACCGCCGCATCAGCCGATGCCCGGAAAGCCGGAATCCCTTCGCCGGCTTTTCGGGTCCACGAGACTCATTTAACCACTGGCCGGCCCCATCGTCTCCCGGCGCTCGCACCCATGCTTGGCCGGGGCAAATTGGCGAGCCGTTCGCCGTTCGAGGTCGGCGACGAAGGCGGGTGTGCCGAGTGGTCGGCCGGTCCGAACGTGTTCGCGCCGCACGTCGCGTTGCCAGCTCGGCGGGTCGTCGTCGAGGAAGCGGCGCCAGTCCGGGATCAGAGCGTCGAGGGCGCGCGGCTGGACGAGGGTGTCGTCGGCGAGGCCGAGATGCGCGCGGGCGCTGGACCAGGGCCAGTCCTCCGGCCTGACGATCAACCGCAAATTTGCATTAATGCATTGAAATCAGCAGAACTGCATTCCATATCTGGAGCGCAACGTGGAGACGGATCATGGCACTTGCCGACCCTGCTACGGCCTCACCCGACGCCCTGCTGCGCAATGCAAGTCTGCAGGCCGACCTGTTGCGCGGCTTCTTCGGCATCGTGCGGCTATGGGGGGTCGAGAACGCGGACGCCCGGCGCATCCTCGGCGATCCGGCCGAGCGCACCTTCTATGCCTGGAAGAGCGGGGCCCAAAAAACGGACAAAGTGGGCAAGCTCTCGGCCGACACCGTTCGCCGGATCGGCTACGTCGCCGGCATCTACAAGGCCCTGCAGATCCTCTACCCGGACAGTCGTCAGGCCGACGAGTGGATCAGGCGGCCCAACCGCTATTTCGGCGGACAGACACCGCTCGAACGGATGGCCGCCGGCGACGTCACCGACCTCGCTGCCGTCAGGGCTTATCTCGATGCCGCCCGCGCCCCCTGGTCCTGAGCCGTCGCTCACCCGCGTCCGCTGGAACGCAGCCACTCGGATCATCGCGTCGCGCTACCCGCCGATCGATCTCTTCGAGCGGGTCGATGCGGACCCTGCCGTCTGGGATGCGCTGATCGCGGCCGAGATGCTCACCAATCCGCGCATCCGCGACGAGGTCGGCGAGATCGCCCTGGTGGCACCCGAGGAACGCGTCAGCGGTCCCGGTGCGAGCTATGTCATGGCCTCCTTCACGCACGTGAACCCGAATGGCTCGCGCTTCTCGGACGGCAGCTACGGGGTCTACTACGCCGCGATCGACCTAGCGACGGCCATGGCCGAGACGATCCACCATTTCGAACGCTATGCCCAGGACAGCGGCGACGGGATCCGCGAGGCCGACATGCGGGTCGTGGTCGGGCGCATCGACCAGACCTTCCACGACATCACCAGCCTGCCCGAGCCAGAGCGCACCGCCGTCCTCGACCCCGACGACTACCGCACCAGCCGCAGCCTCGGCCGACACTTGCGCGAATCTGGCAGCAACGGCGTCGTCTACCGCAGCGTCCGCCACGCCGCCGGTCGCTGCGTCGGTGCCTTCCGCCCCAAGGCCGTCCACCCGCCCGAACAAGAGCAGCACATCCGCTACCACTACGACGGCAACCGGGTCAGCCGCTGGTTCGACTACACCACCAACACCTGGCAACCCCGCTGACCGCAATGCACGATCAGCGGAGGGCTGGTTCATATGGCGCCCTAAGACAATTTCCGGGGAGGCAGCGCCTCCCCGAGCCCCTCCGTTCCCCTGGGTTGGTGGACCTGCGACCGCCGCACCAGCCGATGCCCGGAAAGCCGGAATCCCTTGGCCGCCCACACCGCTTCCCACCCATCCCGCGTCCCGATCCGGCTCGTATCCGCATAAAGCCCCATGGCATCCTCCAGCCGCGTCAGCCGCGCGAACTTGGCCCTGAGCGGATGCTCCGCCGCCAGAAACACCTCCGTGCGATGCAGGATCGGCGGGTTGCGGTACTGCGTGTACCGCCGCACCCGCAACCCGAACGTCCGCAGATTCACCGTCAGCACCTCCGCCAGCGCCGGATCGATCAGCGCCGCACCGCCGATCGACAGCATCAACTCGTCCGCCCGCCCCCACCCGAGGCACCGGCGAAGCCCTCATCCCCAACACCAGCAACCGAGCCGACGCCGCCATGCGGGGCGAAAAAAAGAACAAAATCGGGGGAGGCAGCGCCTCCCGGGGCCCTCCGCTACTTTTGGGCGTGAAAACATGTGCCGAAGGCTGGAGCACCTGGGCTCGGCCGCATGACCTGTTGGCCTCCAGGGTTGCTTTTTCTATCATTCTGGTTGGGTCTGCGCCATACTCTCCAACGTTCATTCAGGTTCGCGCGTGGCGGGCCGACATTGCGCTGTATTGAAGGATTGGATTGATCTAGAGCATGAGATTCAACCGCATCGAAGTTGGACGATACGCTGATCGGCGCGTCTGCAGGCATTTGAAGCAAGCCATTCCGTATCGAGACGTCTCATACCAACCCTGCGATATTTTGACTCACCCGACTTGTAAAATAGGACCGATCCGGCTTGGCTGTTGGGAAAGAAAGGATACGTCCATGCCCAGAGCCGTGCCGATTCGTACCGACATTCCAGCTGCCGAGCTGCGTCGTTGTGCCAAGACCGAGACCGACGGCCGCGCGTCGCGGCG
>DAIRDJ010000186.1:0-8088 GCA_036796215.1 Geminicoccaceae bacterium | reverse complement strand
GACCTCGAGGCCCAGCTGGCGGCCGCAGAGGACGAGCTGATCGCGTCGCAGGCGGTGGAAAGCGAGGCGGTTGCCGAGTTGCGCGCCGAGCGCGACGAGGCCGAGGAGATCGTCACCACGCTGCGCGGCAATATCGCCGAGCTGGAGGCCTCGCTGATCCGCGGCGACCGCGCGCTCACCGAGGCCCGGGCGGCAGCCGCTCGTGAGGAGGAGCAAAAGCGCGCCGCCGAGGCTCGGGTGGCAGCGCTCGAAACGGAGGCGACGACCCTCGAGCAGCGCACCAGCGAGGCCGAGGCGGCCGTCGCGGCGCTGACGGCCGAGCGCGACGATGCCGAGGCCTCCCTGGCGACCCTGCGCGAGAACATCCGCGAGCTCGAGGCCTCGCTGATCCGCGGCAATCGCTCCCTGGCAGAGGTGCAGGCGGCTCTCGCCAGGGTGGAGGGCGAGCGCGACGAGGCCGTCGAGTTCCTGACCACGATGCGCGAGAACAATCGCGAGCTCGAGGCCGTGGTCATTCGCGGCGATCGCGCGCTGGGCGAGGCCCGGGCCCAGGCCGAGGCGGCAGACGAGCAACGCCGGGCGGCCGAAGAGCGCCTCGCCGCGCTCGAAGAGGAAATGGCGGCACTCGACAACCAGCAGGCCGAGTTGACGGCCGCACTGGACGAGGCGACGGCGACGCTGGCCGCCGAGACGGCCCGCCGCGAGGCGGCGGAAGGACGGATCGACGAGCTCGAGGGCGAGGTCATGGCGACCGCCGCGATCCAGCCGCTGATGGCGAGCGAGGGCGGGCAACAGCTCGAAGCCTTGCTCGACGTCGATGCGGCGACGCGCGAACGGCTGGCGGCCCTGGCGGCCGAACTCGCCGAGCTCAGGACGCTGACCGAGGCACAGCGCGCCGCACTGGCCGAGCAGGACGAGGCGGCGGCCGATCCGGTCGAGGCGATCAGCGCCCAGCTCGCCGCCAGCAGCAGCGTCTCGCCGGCCGAGGCGCGCGCGTTGGCAGCCGCGGCCTTGTCGCGCGAAAGGCGGATCGCGGGCGAGCTGCTCGCCCGGATCGGTGGGGCCGACGATGTGCCGCTGGTCAGCGGCCGCAGCGTCGCCTACACGGCGGGGCTCACCTTCGCCCCGGCAGAGGCCGAGCTCTCGCCCGAGGGCGTGGCGGCGCTCGACGAGATCGCAACCGAGCTCCGGCGCCTGACCGACACCCTGCCCGACGACCTGCCCTGGATGCTCAGGGTCGACGGTCATACCGACGACCTGCCGATCCGGAGTGGCCGGTTCCGCTCGAACTGGGAGCTCTCGGCGGCACGGGCGAGCACGGTGGCGCAGTACCTGATCAGTGCCGGCGTTCCGGCCGATCGGCTGATCGCCGCGGGCTTTGCCGACACCCAGCCGGTGACCACCGAGCAGACCGCCGAGGCGCGCCGGCAGAACCGGCGGATCGAGATGCGGCTGACCGTCCGTTGATGCCGGCCGTCGCCAACGCACCCGTGCCGGCGGGCGCCGGTGCCGTGGTCGCGCTCGGCCGCTAGTCCGTGCAGGCTGCCGCAAGGAGTGGCCACGGCCGGCTCGAGGCCTTCGTCACCTCGGCACCGTTCGAGCGCTTCATCATCGCGGTCATCCTGATCAACGCGGTGACCCTCGGCCTCGAGACCGTGCCCGCCGCGATGGACCGGTTCGGGTCGGTCTTGATCACCCTCGATCACGCGGCACTCGCCATCTTCGTCGTCGAAATCACGCTCAAGCTCGTGGCCATGGGCTTTCGCTTCTTCGCCCGCGGCTGGAACCTCTTCGATCTCACCATCGTCCTGATCTCGCTGGCACCGGCATCCGAGGGTTTTGCCGTGCTGCGCGCGTTTCGTATCCTGCGCGTGCTCCGGCTGATGACCATGCTGCCCTCGATGCGCAACGTGGTCGAGGCGATGCTTCGGGCAATTCCCGGCATGGGCTCTGTCGTGGCGCTGCTCGGCCTCGTCTTCTACGTCTTCTCGGTAATGGCGACCAAGCTCTTCGGTGCCAGCTTTCCCGAGTGGTTCGGCTCGATCGGTGCCTCGCTCTACAGCCTCTTTCAGGTGATGACGCTCGAGAGCTGGTCGATGGGCATCGTCCGGCCGGTGATGGCGGTCTACCCGCTCGCCTGGCTGTTCTTCGTGCCGTTCATCCTCCTGACCACCTTCGCCGTGCTCAACCTCTTCATCGCCATCATCGTCAATGCGATGACCCAGTCGCACAGTGAGGAGGTGAGCGCCCAGGTCGAGCAGAGCCACGCCGACCACGAAGCACTGGTGGTCGAGATCCGCGAGCTCCGGCGCGAGCTCGCCATCCTGCGCGACCGGCTGCCCGAGCCCGCCGCTAGCGCAGCGGCCGGCGGTCGCGGCGAGTGCGGCTGACCCGCCACCAGCCCAGCATCCGGACCTGACGAAGTCCGGCACGACGACCGTCCGCCTCGAGCTGGCCACCGCTGCCGTGGCGGCGATCACCTCGCTCGAGGCGTGCGCCGCCATCGCGCCCGCGATTGGCAGGCGAGCGGCCGCAACGCGCGGCGGCTCAGCGCGCCAGCGAGTAGATGTCGTGCGGTGTCGCCACGAGATCGAAGAGCATCTTGCCGGCGGTGAGCAGCACCAGAATGGCAAGCAGGATGCGCAGTTGCTCGCCGCGGAGCACGGCACCGACGCGGCTGCCGAACTGGGCGCCGATCACCCCGCCGGCGATCAGCAAAAGGGCCAGGACGATGTCGACCGTCTGGTTGGTGAAGGCGTGCAGGAAGGTGGTGAGGGCCGTGACGAAGGCGATCTGGAAGAGTGAGGTGCCGATCACGACATTGGTCGGCATCCCGATCAGATAGATCATCGCCGGGACCATGATGAAACCGCCGCCGACGCCCATGATGGCGGCCAGAACACCGACGCCGGCGCCGACCAGGAACGGCATGATCATGCTGATGTAGAGCCGCGACTGGTGGAACCGCAGCTTCAGCGGCAAGGCGTGCATCCAATTGTGCTTGTGCAGCTTGCGACGCCGCGCGCTCGATGACTTGCTGTGGCTCCTGATCAGGGCACGAGCGCTTTCGACGAACATCAAGCCGCCGATGACGCCGAGGAAGATGACGTAGGCGAGCGAGATGGTGAGGTCGATCTGGCCCAGCTGGCGCAGCCAGCGAAAGAGCAGGATGCCGAGTGCCGAGCCGACGAAGCCGCCGGCGATCAGGACGGCCCCCATGCGAAAATCGACCGTGCGGCGGCGGGTGTGGGCGAGCGCACCGGAGGTCGAGGAGGCCAGGATCTGCGACGCCTCGGTGCCGACGGCGACGGCCGGCGGAATGCCGATGAAGATCAAGAGCGGGGTCATGAGAAACCCGCCACCGACCCCGAACACGCCCGAGAGAAACCCCACCATCCCGCCGAGGCCGAGGATGAGCAGGAGGTTCACCGACATTTCGGCGACGGGAAGGTAAATGTCCATCGAGCGCCAGGCTGTCCAGGGCGGTGCTGTGGTTGAGAGACCGCCAGGCCTGTCCTGTCAAGGGTTTGGGCCGGCGATGGCGGATTTGTCGTGGAGCGTTGCAGAGGCGTTGCCGAGGGCGGTGGGCGCGGGCCGTCGCTGCGGCAGAAAACGTGGTCGAAGCCGCTTGACCCGGCGCCAGCCAGTAGTAGAACATTAGAAGAACATTAACCGTGAGCGGTGACCCTTTTGGCTGACCCTTCGACCCTTGCCGAGCTGCGCGCGACGATCCGCGGCATGAGCGGTGGCGGTGGCGGCTTCGGGGCTGTCGTCGCCACGCTGGGCGAGCCGGCGATCGATGCGGCGTTGCCCGCGGGCGGGCTGCCATTCGGCGCGCTGCACGAGGTGCGGGGCGGGCTCGCCTCGGGCTTCTCGGCAGCGCTCGCCGGCCGCTTCCTGCAGCAGCCCGGCGCACTGGTCTGGTGTGCCGATGCGGCGCTCACGCGGCGGCAGGGCCGGCTCTACGGCCCCGGGCTTGCCCGCTTCGGCATCGATACCGCCCGGCTGCTCCTGGTCCGCTGCCGGGGGCGGCAGGAGGTTCTCTGGGCGGCGCACGAGGCGCTGCGCTCGACCGCCGTCGCCTGTGTCGTCATCGAGTTCGAAACCCTCGATCTTCTGGCCGGCCGCCGGCTGCAGCTCGCCGCCGAGGCCGGCGGCACGGCGGGGCTGCTGCTCCGCTTCGGCCGGGCCGATCAGGCCCCCTCGGCGGCCCTGACCCGCTGGCGGGCCGAGTCGTTTTTTCTCGATAATACACGGTGCTGGTCGCTCGATCTCTGGCGGGTCAAGGGCGGGGTGCCGGGCCATTGGCTGGTGCGATGGCCATCTGTTGGTGAGGGTGATGACGAGACGCTATCTTTCGCTGCAATCGACCAACCTTGCGATCGACCGGCTGCGGCTGAAGGCGAAGCGGCAGGGCAGGGGGCTGCCTGAACCCTTCGCCCTCTACGCGACGGCAGCCAACGGTGCCGTGCTGCACGCCGTGGACGACGCCGCGGCCGCAGCCGGCATCACGTCCGGCATGCGCCTCGCCGACGCCCGGGCGATCCTGCCCGATCTCGCCCTCGCCCCGGCCACGCCTGCGGCCGACCGGCGGTTTCTCGAGAGCCTCGCGACCTGGTGCCTGCGCTACACCCCGCTCGTCGCCGTCGACCCCGATCAGAGTGCAGCAGCGCTCTGCCTCGACCTCACCGGCTGTGCACATCTCTTCGGCGGCGAGGCGGCCCTCCTGGCCGATCTCGAGCAACGGCTCGACCGGCAGGGCCTCGGCCACCGGCTGGCGATCGCCTCCAACCCGGCGCAGGCCTGGGCCTGGGCCCGCTACGGGGACGGCGAGCGCATCCTCAACGGCGAGGCGGCCGAGACCGCCCGCCGCCGCCTGCCGGTCCGCGCCTTGCGCCAGGAGGCAGCCGTCACCGCCGCCCTCGAACAGCTGGGCCTCTCGACCATCGCCGCGCTCGAGGCCCTGCCGCAGCGCTCGCTGGTCCAGCGTTTCGGCCGCGATCTGGTGCTCGCCATGGCCAGGCTCAAGGGCCAGGACAGCCTGCCCTTCACCCCTTTGCGCGAGGTGCCGCGCTTCGCCGCCCAGACGAGCTGGCCCGAACCGATCGGCCGCACCGAGGCCATCGAGGCGGCGATCCAGGCCCTGCTCGATCGATTGATGCGCGAGCTCGAGCGGTCGGTTGCCGGTGCCAGGCGGCTCGAGGTCCTGCTCTTTCGCGTCGACAGCGAGGTCCTGCGGCTGTCGCTGCGCACCGGCCGCCCGTCGCGCCACGCTGCGCACCTGATGAAGCTCGCCAGCCTCGAGCTGGACGGCCTCGGCAACAGGGGGCTCGATGTCGGCTTCGGCATCGAGAGCATCCGCGTCGAGGTGGTGGACATAGCCCCCCTGCACCCCGAGCAGGCCGACCTCGCGCAGAGCCACGATATGGCCGAACTCGCCCGGCTCACCGACCAGCTCCGCCAGCGCCTCGGCCCGGATGCCGTCCAGCGCCTGGTCCCGCACGCCAGCCACTGGCCCGAGCACGCCGAGGCCACGGCCGACCCGGCGGCTGTCACGGGTAAACCCGACAGTTGGCACGCCCCGCAACCCCGCCCGCTCCGCCTCATGGGCGAACCGGTCCGCATCGACGCCGTGGCCCCGGTCCCCGACGGCCCACCCATCCTGCTGCGCCGCTTCGGCCGGAGCGAGAAGCTGCGTGAAGCGAGCGGCCCGGAACGGCTCGAGCCCGAATGGTGGCGAACCGACCGCCCCCTGCCGCGCCCACGCGACTACTACCGGGTGGTCGACGCCACGGGGCAGCTGCTCTGGCTCTACCGCGAAGGCCGCTTCGGTGATGCGGAGCCCCCGGCGTGGCACGTGCACGGGGTGTTCGAGTGATTGCATTTTGCTAGCATGCTATGATCGCTCCATGACGCAAGGGAAACAGCCAATGCCCAAACCGATTATCCGCAACATCGATGATGCCGTGATCGACCAGTTCATCGCTGAGCGGTCGCGAAGCAATCGCTCGCTCGAAGGCGAGGTGCGATATCGGCCGACCGTCGAGGAATTGCTGATTCTGACGGACAAGTTTGCTGCGATGACGCCCAAGGCGCAGCAAACGGACAGCGTCGAGCTCCTGCGTGAAAACGCGCGAGGCACGATGACCCGCATCCTCGACGGATGGCCGGCATCAACGTCACGATCGGGAAACACGACATGACCACACTCACCATCCGCAATGTCGACGCGGCACAGGTCGAAGAACTTCGCCGGCGGGCTGCTCGCCACAACCGCTCGCTCGAGGCGGAATTGCGCCAGCTTATCGCCGATGCCGTGGCCCGGCCAACCCCGGACGAGCTCTTGGCTTGGGCCGACCGACTTGCCGCCATGACCCCGAACGTGCCGCAGACCGATTCCACCGCCATCGTCCGACAGATGCGGGACGAGCGTTGACCGACCTGCTGGTCGTCGACTGCAGTGTCGCCGTCAAATGGGCGATCGATGAACCATTGCACGAAGCTGCACGTCGCGTGCTGGGCGAGTCCAGGCGCCTGATTGCCCCGGAATTGCTGCTGGCCGAGGTGGCGAACGTCGCCGCGCGCAAGCATGCCCGAACGGAAATCACGCGCATTCAGGGGGCCGACCTCGTCCGTCTCGTCGCCGCGGCCATCGGCACATGGTACCACATGCGCCCGATCGCCCTTCGCGCCTTTCATCTGGCGCACACGCTCGATCATGCGGCCTATGACTGCTGCTATCTGGCCCTGGCCGAGCTCACGGGGGGTCGAATGCTGACCGATGATCGTGACTTCGCGAGCCGTGCCGTTGCCAGGGGATTCGATGCGCATATTCTGCGCCTGGTCGACCTCTCGTCCGCGACCGGGCGCTGACAGCACCAGCTGTGCCCACCTACGCCGAACTCCAGGTCACCACGAACTTCTGCTTCCTGCAGGGCGCCTCGCACCCGGAGGAGCTGGTGGCGCGCGCGCACGAGCTCGGCCTCGCCGCCATCGCGGTTACCGATCGCAACGGCTTCGCCGGCCTGGTGCGCGCCCACGTCAAGGCCAAGGAGCTGGGCCTGCGCTTGCTGCCCGGCGTGCGGCTCGATCTCGCGGACGGCCCGTCGCTCCTCGCCTGGCCCACCGACAAGCCCGCCTATTCCAGGCTCTCGCAGCTCTTGACGCTGGGCAAGCGACGCGCCGCCAAGGGCCAGTGCATCCTCCACCTCGCGGACGTTCTCGCCCACGACGAAGGCCAGCTCTTCGCCGCCGTCGACCCGGACGAGCCGAGCCTCGAAACCCTCGCCGCGCGCTGGGGCGATCGGCTCTACCTCACCGCCTCCCACCGCTTCGCCGGCGACGATGGCGAGCGGATCGGCCGGCTGGCCCAGCAGGCGCGGCGGGCCGGGGTGAAGCTGCTCGCCACCAACGACGTCCACTACCACGACCCGGCCCGCCGGCCGCTGCAGGACGTCATGACCTGCATCCGGGCGCACTGCACCATCGACGAGGCCGGCCACCGGCTCTTCGCCAATGCCGAGCGCCACCTCAAGCCGCCGGCCGAGATGGCCAGGCTGTTCGCCGACTGGCCCGAGGCGCTCGAGAGCAGCCTCGAGATCGTGGGCCGCTGCCGCTTCGCCATGGACGAGCTCGCCTACGACTACCCCATTGAGGACGCTTATGACGGCCGGAACCCGCAGCAGGAGCTGGAACGCCTGACCCGGCTGGGTGCGGCCGAGCGCTACGGCGAACCGGTGCCGGAAAAAGTAACGAAAATTTTGGCTTACGAGCTCGAGCTCATCGGCCAGCTCGGCTACGCGCCTTACTTCCTCACCGTCCACGACATCGTCCGCTTCGCCCGTTCCAAAAACATCCTCTGCCAGGGCCGGGGCTCCGCCGCCAATTCCGCCGTCTGCTATGTGCTGGGCATCACCGCGGTCGATCCAGCCCGGATCGACCTCCTGTTCGAGCGCTTCATCTCGGCCGAGCGCAACGAGCCGCCCGACATCGACGTCGACTTCGAGCACGAGCGCCGCGAGGAGGTGATCCAATACATCTACCGCCGCTACGGCCGCGACCACGCCGCCCTGACCGCCACCGTCATCC
>DAIRDJ010000185.1:0-8406 GCA_036796215.1 Geminicoccaceae bacterium | reverse complement strand
GTTTGTTCACTATTTGTACCGGTTTGTGAACGGCTGAGCAAGCTGCGTAATCAGGTTACCTTTTGGGGTGATTGCTCCGGCGCCTGGGTGCCTGGAGCCGTTCTGGAGAGGACTCGGTACCCGTCGACAGCAGGCGCCGGCGGAGGTGCGCCGAGGGCTAGAACCGGAGGGGCCGAGGGGAGGCGCTGCCTCCCCGGCTCTCTTTTTCTACTCCCGCCCGGCCGCGGCGAGCCACGCCAGATAGCGTGCCTCGCCGCCGCTGATCGGCAGGACCAGAAAAGCCGGCAGGTCGTAGCTGTGCCGGTCTCTGACCAGCGCCTCGAGCCCCTCGATCGCGGCCTCTGTGGTCTTCAGATAGACCACCCACTCGGGCTCCTGGGCAATCGCCCCCTGCCAGCGATAGATCGCGGTGATCGGCCCGTGGATATTGGCGCAGGCCGCGAGCCCGGCCTCGACCGCGGCCCGGCCGATCGCCTGCGCCTCGGCCTCGCTGCCGCAATTGGTCTGGACGATGACCGGCCGGGGCTCGCCTGCCATCGCCTCAGACGATCTTCTGGCCCGTCGCCTCCCAGTCGGCGAGGAAGGCGGCGAGGCCTTTGTCGGTCAGGGGATGCAGGGCCAGCTGGCGGAGCACCGCGGGCGGCAGGGTGGCGACGTGCGCACCCATCTTGGCGGCCTCGATGACGTGGCCCGGGCTCCTGACCGAGGCGACCAAGACCTCGGTGTGGAGCGTGTCGTACTGGTCGTAGATCCGACAGATGTCGCTGATCAGATCGAGCCCGTCGAGGCCGATATCATCCAGCCGGCCGACGAAGGGCGAGATGTAGGTGGCCCCGGCCTTGGCCGCGAGCAGCGCCTGGGCGGCCGTGAAGCAGAGCGTGACATTGACCTTCACGCCATCGGCGGTGAGCCGCTTGGTGGCCTTGAGCCCGTCCCAGGTGAGCGGCACCTTGATCGTGACATTGGGGGCTATGGGGGTCAGCCGAGCAGCCTCGGCGACCATCCCATCGAACGTGGTGGCCGCGACCTCGGCACTCACCGGCCCCGCCACGATCTCGCAGATCTCGGCGATCACCTCGAAAAAATCGCGCCCGCTCTTCTTGATCAGCGACGGATTGGTCGTCACCCCATCGACGAGCCCGGTGGCCGCCAGATCCTTGATCTCGGCCACATCGGCGGTGTCCACGAAAAACTTCATGCTCGTCCCCCAAAAAAACATGCCCGCCCGGTGCGGCACCGGACGGGCAGGCTCGCCTGCGTTCACGATGATGGCAGCAATGGATTGCGTAACCGTTAACGCTGCCGGCCGAACGTGCTGGTCAGTGCGCGTAGATCCTCTTGGGCATATACTGGCCCTTGTCCATGTTGTCGAACAACTCCGCGATCTGCGGGTGGTTCACGGGCTCACCGGTCGGGTCGACCAGCAGGTTCTGCTCCGACACATAGGCCACGTAGTAGGCCTCGGCATTCTCCGCGAGGAGATGGTAAAAGGGCTGATCCTTGGCCGGCCGGATCTCCTCGGGGATCGACTCGTACCATTCCTCGGAGTTGGCGAACTCGGGGTCGACATCGAAGATCACGCCGCGAAACGGAAACAAACGGTGCTTGACGACCTGGCCGATCGTGAACTTGGCGGCTCTCGCTTGCATTCTCCTGTACTCCATCGGCAACACTTTAGGCATGCGTGCCAGGGAGCGTCGGCCGGCAGTCACACCGATTAACGATCCCGCATGGGGTGATATGGGGTGAGCGGCGGGAAGCGCCAAGTCTGCCCGCCGCGGAGCCTGCCTGCACCCCTGCAGGCAACCACGCCGCCAGTTCGCTTGACCTCGAGGTCGCCTAGCTCCGCCCCGCCGATCGCCGGAGAGGACCGGCTTTCTTGCCGTCCCTGAGATTCTCGATCAGCGACGAGGTGTCCCAGCGCCCGCCACCCTTCTGCTGGATCAGCCGGTAGAGCTGGTCGACCACGGCGGTCACCGGCAAGGCGGCCCCGTTGCGCCTCGCCTCCTCCATGCAGATCGCGAGATCCTTACGCATCCAGTCGACCGCGAAGCCGAAATCGAACTTGCCCCCGGCCATGGTCGGCCAGCGATTGACCATCTGCCAGGAGCTGGCCGCACCGCCCGAGACCACCTCGAGCACCTTGGCCGGATCGAGCCCCGCCTTCTGGGCGAAGTTCAACCCCTCGCCCAGGGCCTGGACCAGGCCTGCGATGCAGATCTGATTGACCATCTTGGTGAGCTGGCCGGCCCCCACCTCGCCGATCAGCCGGACCGTCTTGCCATAGGCCTGCATCACGGGCTCGGCCTTGGCGAAATTGGCCTCCGAGCCGCCGCACATGATCGAGAGCACGCCGTTCTCGGCCCCGGCCTGGCCACCCGAGACGGGCGCGTCGATGAACCCGATCGCGGCCTTGCCCGCCGCCTCGCCGAGCTCGCGCGCGAGTTCGGCCGATGCCGTGGTGTGGTCGACCAGGATGGCGCCCTTGTCGATCCCGGCCATGATCCCGTCGTCGCCATAGACCACCGAGCGGACGTCGTCGTCGTTGCCGACGCACATCATCACGAAGTCGGCCCCCGCCGCCGCCTCGCTCGGCGTCTGTTGCGCCTTGCCACCATGCTCGGCGGCCCAGGCCTCGGCCTTCTTGAAGGTGCGGTTGAAGACGGTGACCTCGTGGCCCTTCCTGGCCATGTGCCCGGCCATCGGGTAGCCCATCACACCGAGGCCGATAAACGCGGTCTTGGCCATTCTCGATTCCTTCATTCTCGGTTTTTTCGAATCTCGTGCACTGCCCGGCCGGCATCCGGCCTTGCGCGCGGCAAGCTAATCGCACACCAAGGGACCGACAAGCCGAGCGCCGGCGACGGGCCCTGCCATTTCACAGGGCGGAAAGCGAACGAGGTGCCAGAATTGAGCCAGACGACGGGAGCCGGGCACCAGACGGCCAATGACAACGTGGCGGAGACCGCCAGGCGCGCGGTGGTCCGCCTCGCCGACTACACCCCGCCCGCCTACCGCACGGTCGACGTGGCGCTGACCTTCAGGCTCGATCCAAAGACCACGCGCGTCACCTGCAGCCAGCGCTTCGAGCGAACCGGCGAGCCCGGCACCCCGCTCGTCCTCGACGGCGAGACCCTGGAGCTCGTCTCGATCGCCCTCGACGGCGAGCCCCTGCCCGAAAGTGGCTATCGTCTGGACGCCTCGAGCCTCACCCTCCTCGACCCGCCGGCGAGCTTCACCCTCGAGATCGAGAACCGCATCCAGCCTGCGGCCAACACCGCCCTCGAGGGCCTCTACATCTCCTCGAACATCTTCTGCACCCAGTGCGAGGCCGAGGGCTTCCGGCGGATCACCTGGTTCCAGGACCGCCCCGACGTCATGACCCGCTTTCAGGTGCGGATCGAGGCGGACAAGGCCGCCTACCCACACCTCCTCTCCAACGGCAACCCTGTGGGCGGCGGCGATCTCGAGGATGGCCGCCACTATGCGCTCTGGGACGACCCGTTCCCCAAGCCCGCCTATCTCTTCGCCCTCGTCGCCGGCGATCTCGCGCTCCTCGAGGACCACTACACCACCCGTTCCGGCCGCCGGGTGACGCTCAGGATCTATTCCGAGCCCGAGAACATCGACCAGTGCCACCACGCCATGGCGTCCTTGAAAAAATCCATGGCCTGGGACGAGGACCGCTACTGCCTCGAATACGACCTCGACCTCTTCATGATCGTCGCGGTTGCCGACTTCAACATGGGGGCCATGGAGAACAAGGGCCTCAACATCTTCAACACCTCGGCCACCCTGGCGCATCCCGAGACCGCGACCGATGCCGACTTCGTCCAGGTCGAGCGGATCATCGCCCATGAATATTTCCACAACTGGACCGGCAACCGGGTCACCTGCCGCGACTGGTTCCAGCTGACCCTGAAGGAAGGCCTTACCGTCTTTCGCGACCAGCAGTTCACCGCCGACATGCATTCGGCAGCGGTCAAGCGGATCGGCGACGTCTCGCTCCTGCGCGAGGGCCAGTTCCTCGAGGACGCCGGCCCCTTGGCGCATCCGATCCGCCCCGCCGAATACATGGAGATCAACAACTTCTACACGCGGACGGTCTACGAGAAGGGGGCCGAGGTCATCCGCATGATCCACACTCTGATCGGCGAAGACGCGTTCCGGCGCGGCATGGACCTCTATTTCGAGCGCCACGACGGCGCGGCCGTCACCTGCGAGGACTTCGTCCAGGCCATGGCAGACTCCTCGGGCCGCGACTTCGGCCAGTTCATGCGCTGGTACAACCAGGCGGGAACACCGGTGCTCGAGGTCGAGGACAGCTTCGATCCCGAAACCCGGCGCTACACCCTCACGATCGAGCAACAAACCCCACCCAGCCCCGGCCAGCCCGAGAAGCTGCCCTTCGTCATCCCGATCCGCATGGGCCTTTTGGACCGCAGGAGCGGCGGCAGCCTGCCGCTCCGCCTCTCGGGCGAGAACGCGGCCCGTGGCACCGAGCGCGTCCTCGAGCTCAGCGAGACCCGCCAGTCCTTCACCTTCGAGGACATCGACGCCCCACCCTTGCCGTCGCTGCTCCGCGGCTTCTCCGCCCCGGTCAAGCTCGAGCTGAAGCATGCGCGCCACGACCTCGCCGCCATGCTCGCCCACGACGCCGACACCTTCAACCGCTGGGAAGCCGGCCAGCGCCTGTTCCTCGACCTCATGGCCGAGCTCTTGCGCGACCACCAGGCCGGCCGGGCCATGACCCTCGATCCGACCCTGGCCCCGGCCTTGCGCAAGCTGCTCGACGACAGCGGCGCCGACCCCGCCTTCGCCGCCCGCGCCGTCACCCTGCCGAGCCGCTCGCTCTTCGCCCAGGATCTGCCGGTGATCGACGTCGAAGGGGTCGACGCCGTGCACCGCTATCTCCGCCGGCAGATCGGCCACGAGCTGCGCGACAGCTGGCTCTTGGTCCTCGAGGAAGCGGGCGAGGCCCATCTCGAGCAGCCCTCGGGTGCTGCCCCCTCGACCGAGACCATGGCGCGCCGGGCCCTGAAGAACACGGCCCTGGCCTACCTCGTCTGGTCCGGCCTCGAGACCGCCCCTGCCGTCGCCACCGCGCAATACACCACGTCGCGCAACATGACCGACCGGATGGCGGCCCTGCGTGCGCTGGCCGACGTCCAGGCCGAGGGCTACGAGGACCTGATCGAGGACTTCTACCAGCGCTTCGAGAACGAGCCGCTCGTCGTCAACAAATGGCTCGCACTTCAGGCGCTGATCGAGGACGACCAGAGCGTCGAGCGGATCGGCCGCCTGATGCACCACCCGGCCTTCACGCTTGCCAACCCCAACCGCGTGCGCTCGCTCGTCGGCATGTTCGCGACGGGCAACCTCACCGGCTTCCACCGCAAGGACGGCGCCGGCTACCGCCTGCTCGCCGACACCGCCCTCGAGCTCGACGCCAGGAACCCGCAGATCGCGAGCCGCCTGCTGCTCCCGCTCGGCCGCTGGCGCCGCTACGACGCCACCCGTGCCGCCCACATGCAAAGCCAGCTCACCCGCATTGCCGCGACCAAGGGGCTGAGCAAGGACGCCTACGAGGTGGTGAGCAAAAGCCTCCAGGGCTGAGGGGCAGAGAGAAGAATCCGGGAAGGCACGCCTTCCCGGGCCCATCCAGTACTTTGCGCCGGTGCCGTGTCGGCTCGCAGTCGCGCGAGCGCACGGGAATTGACAGCGCTGGAAGGTTGTAGGAGTGTCCAGCATCAACCTCCAGCACAGCAGATGCGCCCTTCGTGCGACGACCAATGCCAGACCAATGCCAGAGCATCCGCCGGCCCGACGACCGCGGCCTGCGGCGTTGGCTGGTGGCCGTCCTGGTGCTGCTGCTCGCCTCGTCGGGCTTCGCCCACGGGCTCTTGGCCGACCATGACGGTCGCGCCGCGGGCATCCCTCACGAGCTGGTCTCGGCCAGCCTGGACGTCGATGGCAGCCCCTGCTGTGCCGAGCACGAGGGCGATCGCCAAACCAGGATCTGCAGCGCCGCGAGCGCCTGCAGCATGTGCGCGCCGGTGGCCGCACCGGCGGTGCGGCCACCGGCCCATGGCGACACGGCACTGGCACTGCCCGAGGCCACGCCGCCGGGTCGCAGCCCGACGCCGCATCACCGGCCGCCCAAGCTTCTCCTGAACGTTTGATCCGGGGCGTCGCCGCAAGGCACGCTCGCGCACGCCGCGCGGCCCCTGCCGGCCGCTCGGCGACCCGTCACGTTTCGGAGAGCTTCTGCCATGCGACACCTGGCCCGTCGCCACCTCGTCGCATCCACAGCCGCTGCCCGGGTCCTGCTGGTCCCCTGTCCAGCCGTGATCGTCCGGAGCCTGCCGACCGCCGGCCGGTAGCGGCCGTTCACGCAATCCCGATCAACCCCTAAAATCCCGACCTACCAAGGAGACCTACCGATGCAGACCCAGATCATCCACACCCTCACCCTCGCCGCCCTGCTGCTCGCAGCCCCGCTCGCCACCGCCCAGGAGGACGACCACGAAGCCCACCAGCCGGAAGGCACCGAGCTGCCCGAAGGACCGAGCGCGCCCGCGGGCATGATGGGCCAGGGCATGATGGGCGAAGGCATGATGGAGATGATGACGCCTGAGATGATGCAGATGATGATGCGCATGATGCGCATGTTGCGCCAGGGCATGATGCCCGAAGGCATGATGCCGGAGACCATGATGGAGCAGCGTGGCATGCCGGGCATGATGCGGCAGGGAATGTCCCGCCAGGGCATGGGCCAGGGCATGGGCCAGGAAATGGGACCCGGCATGATGGGCCAGATGCGCATGGGTGGCGGCATGATGATGGGCATGCCGGGCGGCGATCCCCTGCTCTACGGCAGCCCCCACCTGACCCCGGAGGAAATGACCCCCGAGCGCGTGCGCGAGCTGCTCGAGCAGCGCCTCGACTACCACGGCAACCCACGCCTCGAGCTCGGCGAGATCGAGGAGGCCGCCGACGGCAGCATCACCGCCGTAATCCTCACCACCGACGGCTCGCTCGTCCAAAAACTCGCCTTCAACCGCTACCCCGGCCTCGTCCGCCAGCTCGACGACCAGGAATGACCGCAAAAGAAATCCGGGAAGGCACGCCTTCCCGGGCCCATCCGGTACTTTGCGCCGGTGGCGGTTCGGGTATCATTGCCCGAGCTGCCGCCGGGCGAACCATTTAGAGGAAAGACCGATGCTGCACCGCCGCCACGCCCTCCACCTCCTCGCCGCCACGGCCCTCCTGCCGGCCGCAACCGCCCGGGCCCAGGCGCTGCCGGCGATGCGCGTCCACAAGGACCCCTATTGCGGCTGCTGCGGCAGCTGGATCGACCACATCCGCGCCGCGGGCTTTTCGGTCGAGGCGATCGACGAGCCCGACATGGCGACCGTGAAGGAACGGCTCGGCGTGCCCGCCGACCTCGCCTCCTGCCACACCGCCCTGATCGACGGCTACGTCATCGAGGGCCACGTCCCCGCAGCCAGCATCCACCAACTCTTGACCGTCCGCCCCGCAGCCACCGGCCTCGCCGTCCCGGGCATGCCCATCGGCTCCCCCGGCATGGAGGTTCCGGGCGTCCCCGACGAGACCTACGACGTCCTCCTCTTCGCCCCCAACGGCACCCGCACCATCGCCCGCTACCAGGGTGCCACCCCCCTCTGACCCGCCCGCTCCGGAGAGGAAGAAAAGAACGCGGGGAGATCATCTCCCCGCACCCCGCGTCACCTGGCGCGGCTGCCGCCGGGCGGTGACAACGCACCACTCTTCCATGGCTGGCTGGCCGAGGACGACAGGCAGCCCGTCGCTGGCGCTCGGAAATTGCATTCCGGCTTTGCCGTCTTTAGGGTGATCGTTGTCAGGCGCCGGTAGCAGCGCCGTCCAAGACGACTGCGAAAATCAGGGGAGCACCACCATGCGATCGACCGTAACGGCCGTGTTGGCCGGGCTTTGCGCTTTGCCGCTGATCCAGGCAGCGACCGTTCAGCCCGCTCTTGCCCAGGACTTCGTCCGCATCGCCACGGCCGGGTCCGGCGGCAACTACTATCGCCTCGGCGGCGGCCTCGCCTCGATCCTCAACGACGAGGTCCAGGGCATGCAGGCGACCATCCAGGCAACCGGCGGGACCGTCGAGAACCTGGATCTTCTGGCCGACCAGGAGGTCGAGGTCGCCTACGTCACCGGCAGCGTGGCGCTCCAGGCCTACGAGAACACCGGCGTCTTCGCCGACCGGCCCGAGGGCCGCTACGACGGCCTGCGCGCCATCGCCACCGTCTATCCCAACCCGCAATGGTTCGTCGTCATCGACGACAGCATCCAGAGCATCCACGACCTCAAGGGCAAGCGCGTCTCGGTCGGCATGCAGGGCTCGAACGGCGAGGC
>DAIRDJ010000184.1:0-8437 GCA_036796215.1 Geminicoccaceae bacterium | reverse complement strand
CTCACGCCCCCGCCCCAACCGTGAACTCCACCTTCACCGCGTCGTACGGGAACACCAACCGCCCATTCGCCGTGCGGTCGAGGCGGTCGGCGGCGAGGGGGCGTGGCGGTCGCCGTGGACGCCCTTGATGTCGCTACCGACCCGCCGCACTACCTCGCACATCCCTTCGATCGCTTTCGCCAAACCTCGCCCTGCCCGGCGTATAGCGCCACTTTACAAATCTCATGCCGCTGGGTTAGTCTGAGGCATGGATTTCCGTAGCGTCAGGCACAAAGGCTTGCGGCGCTGGTTGGCGCGCGGCGACGCGGCCGGGCTGCCGCAAGCACATGCGGCCAAGATCTCGGCGATGGTGTCGTTCCTGAGTGCAGCGGCGGGGATCGAGGCCGTGCAGCGACTGGCCGTCTGGCGCGCCCATCAGTTGACCGGCGATCGTCGCGGCACTTGGAGCCTCGTGGTAAGCCGCAATTGGCGGCTGACGTTTCGGGTGAACGATGCGAACGAGATCGTCGATCTCGATCTGGAGGACTACCATTGACGGACATGAACCTCGCCGAGGAGGCCGCTGGCCCGTTCCGTCCGGTGGCCCCGGTCCATCCGGGGCCGTTCGTCCGGGATGTGATCCTGGAGCCCCTGGGTCTTTCGGTGACCGAGGCCGCCAAGGCGCTGGGGGTCACGCGGGTGGCCTTGTCGCGGGTGCTGAACGGGCAGGCGGCCTTGTCGGCCGAGATGGCGATCCGCCTCGACAAGGCGTTCGGCGCCGACATGGAGACCCTGCTCCGCATGCAGAGCGCCGTCGACATCGCCCGCGCCAAGGCCAAGGCCCCCGAGATCGACGTCGCCCGCTACGAGCCTGCCTGACCCGCAAGCTTCCACCACCCCACGAGGCCGACGAGCGCCTCGCGAACGCCGCGCGGAGTGCTGGAAGCTGGGCTAAAGGGGGACACGTCTGTTTTCACCTTTGGCCGCGATCGCCTGCCCCTGCCGAAGCCTTGGCCGACCGACTGGACCGCGCGGTCGTTCAGCCGGTCAGCGGCCGGCGGCCTTCGATCGGATAGGCCGGGTCGTTGAAGCCGGGCGTGCTCGGGTGGCCGGTGGCGACGAGAGTGTCGACGAGCGCCTCGTCCTCGGCGGTGAAGGCGACGTCGAGCGCGCCCAGGTAGTCCTGCAGCTGCTCGATCGTCCGCGGGCCGGCGATCGGGCTGGTGACCAGCCGGTTGTTCAAGAGCCAGGCCACGGCGAACTGGCCGGGCGTGCAGCCCTTGGCCGCGGCGTGGGCCTTAAGGGTCTGGGCGATCGTCAGGCTCTCTTCGCGCCACTCGGTCTGCAGCATCCGCTTGTCCTGCCGCGCCGCCCGGCTGTCGGTGGCCGGCTGGTCGCCGGGCCGGTACTTGCCGGTGAGCACGCCGCGGGCGAGCGGGCTGTAGGGGGCGACACCGAGGCCGAAATAGTCGGCCGCCGGCAGCACCTCGACCTCGGGCTGGCGGTTCATGATGTTGTAGTAGGGCTGCAGCACCACTGGGTTATCGATGCCGGCCTCGCCGCACAGCCGGCAAATCTCGGCGATCCGCCAGGCCCGGTAGTTGGAGAGCCCGACATGGCGGATCTTGCCGGCGCGCACCAAGTCGGCCAGAGCGCGCACGGTCTCGTCGAGCGGCGTGTCGTGGTCCTCCTTGTGCAGGTAGTAGATGTCGAGGTGGTCGGTGCCGAGCCGCTCGAGGCTGGCGTCGCAGGCCTGCATCAGCCATTTGCGCGAGAGGCCGCGCTGGTTGGGGCCGTCGCCCATCGGGTTGGCGGCCTTGGTGGCGAGCACCCAGTGGTGGCGGTCGCCGGCGATCGCCCGGCCGGTGATCCGCTCGCTCTCCCCGGCATGATAAACGTCGGCCGTGTCGATGAAGTTGAGGCCGGCGTCCTTGGCCATGGCGATGATCCGCTCGGCCGTGGGCACGTCGGTCGGCCCGCCGAACATCATGGTGCCGAGACAGAGCGGCGAGACCTTGAGGCCGGAGCGGCCGAGCTGGCGATAGGACACGTCTGAACCTTGCCCGAAGTGGCGATCGTCTCGAGGCAGCGGCGGCACTGCCGTCACGGGCGAGGATGCCGACGTCGTGGCTGTCCTAGAGGATATCGTCCGGATGGACAAAGGCGCCGCGCGGTGGAGGCGGGATGCTGGCATGCGCCTCGAGTGCCTCGGCCATCGCCTGCATCAGGGCCTGGGCCATGAGCGGCACGGCGGCCTCGAGCCTGACCGCGTCGTCGAGCAGCCAGCCCGCCCGGCCGATCCCCTCGATCGCCTGCGACGGGCAGAACGCGGCCTTCGCCTCCGCCGTGACCTCGCCGGGATAGGCCTCGATCAGCTGCGCCACCTCCGAGGCGAGGCTGTCCCGGGCAAGCTCTGCCGCCGCTTCGACCATGGCGAGATAGTGGGCGAAGCCGGCACCGGCGACGCTGCGCAGCGTGCCGGGCCGGGCCCAGGCCTCGAGGATATCGGCCGACAGCGGCAACCCCTTCTCGTCACCGGCGACGACGAGCATCGGGCCTTCCGGAGCGCCGATGCACGCCACATCCTGGTAGAACAAGGAGCGGTGGCGCATCCGCCGATAGCGGCGCAGCGTGTCGCCCCAGTAGCTGAGCGAGGGGTCGATGACGACGTCGCCCGGCTCCATCGTCCGGTAGCTCTCGTCGATGACGGCATCGATCGCGGGGCCCGAAGCGAGGTCGAGGATGTAGCGGCGCGGGTGATCCAGGGCTTCGAGGAAGTCGGCATAGGCGCCAATGGCATCGATGCCAGGATCGACCGACTGCCCGGCCGCCGCACAGCCGACCACATCGATCCCAGCCCGTTGCAGCGACGTGGCGAGTCCACTACCGCCGCCGATGACCCCGACCCGCATGTTCCCTTGCCTCGCGTTCGTTCAACCCGCCGACCCGACCGTTGAGGCCGCGTGCTGATGGAAGAACGGGCCGGCAGAACCGGCCCGTGTCAAGGATCCGAAATGTCGCTTATGGGTGTTGGTCTGCCATACGCCCGGTCAGCTCTGCTGGTCGGACTCGGGCAGCTTGACCGGGGTCGATTGGGCCGGTGCAGGGGTCGAGGCGGTGGCGGTGGCGACCACGTCCTCGGCCTCGGACTTGGCGGTGCTCCAGTTGCAGGCGGCCGAAGCCGAGCTGGCGGCGAGACCCACCACGGTGGCACAAACAATCGCAGCGAGACGCATGGATCAACTCCATTTGCGGTTGTCGACAAAAGCTACCTGACACATTTGCCGGCGCTGGCAAGCTCTCGCGCGTGATTAGGAGAATCGTCCGTCGGGTGGCCTTGCCGTCCGTTCAGCAATTGCCCTGCCTGCGCTGACCGGGCGGACAGAAACCGCCGTCTCGCCTGCCCACGTCGACCCTCACCGGCCCGCCCGCCTCGATCTCGATCTTGGGTGCGGTGACCCGCGCCGTGCATCCGGCCAGCAGCACACCGACCAAGTCCCAGGCCATCGAGACCACCCGCGTCGCAACCACTCCATCTCGTCCGCGGCGGGGACTCTGCCACGCAACGATGAAGATCGGGTAAACGCGGCACCGACCGCCGCGTCAGCGCCGGCCGTGGCGCAGTGTCGCCAGCTCGTCCAGGGCACGCCGCTCGGCCTCGACCGTGGCGGCCTTGCGTCGGGCGGCCCGGCGCTCGGCCAGGACCTCGAGCCGTTTCAACTCGACCAGGCTCGCATGCACGGCTGCCTGCGCCTCGTCGAGGACCACGGCCTGCGCCGCGCGTTCCCGGGCGACCCGGTCCAGCACCTGCCGCGTGCCGCGGCTCAGGGCACCCCAGAGATCGAGCTCGGCCTCGGCGGTGACGGCCAGGGCCATGGCCTCGCGCCAGTCGGCCGTGTGGCGGTCGAGCGCGCCGTCGAGCCGCGACAATACGCCGCGGGCAGCGACCAGCTCGCCGCGCCGGCTGTCCAGCGCCTGGCGCTCGAGCCGGGCGAGGGTGGCGAGCGGATCGCGCTTCATCCGCCGCCCGTCGTTCGCAGCGGCCAGGCGACGCCGAGCGCGCCTGCGAGGCGCGCGAAGGGATCCTCGCCCGCGAGCGCGGCGTCGAGGTCCTGGGCGAGCACCGCCTCGAGACCCGGGCGCCGCGCAATCGCCGCATCGACCTCGGGGTTGCTGCCGGGCCGATAGGCACCGAGCTCGATGAGCTCGGCCATCTCCGCATAGCGCTGCATCAGCCGTCGCGCCTCGCCGACAAGCGTGCGCTCCTCTGGCGCGTAGCAGCCGGGGGCGCTCCGCGAGATGCTCTTCAAGACGTCCATCGCCGGGAACCGGCCGGCCTCGGCGATCCGCCGGTCGAGCACGACATGGCCATCGAGAATGCCGCGCACGGCGTCGCTGATCGGCTCGTTGGTGTCGTCACCATCGACCAGCACGGTGAAGAGCCCGGTAATCGTCCCGCTGCCCTCGCGGCCGGGACCGGCACGCTCCAGGAGCTGCGGCAACTCGGTGAACACGCTAGGCGGGTAGCCCTTGGTGGTCGGCGGCTCGCCGGCGGCGAGGTGGATCTCGCGAAGCGCCATGGCAAAGCGGGTGACCGTGTCCATCAGGCAGAGCACCGACGCACCCTGGTCGCGAAAATACTCGGCCACCGCCAGCGTGGCATAGGCCGCCCGCCTTCGGGTCATCGCCGGCTGGTCCGAGGTCGCAACGACCACCACGCTGCGCTCCAGACCTTCCGGCCCGAGGGTGTGGCGCAGGAACTCGCCGAGCTCGCGACCGCGCTCGCCAATGAGGCCGATGACCAGGACATCGGCCATGGCACCCCGGGCGAGCATCGACAAGAGGCTCGACTTGCCGACGCCCGAGCCCGCGAAGATGCCGAGGCGCTGGCCGGCACAGACGGGGGCGAAGAGGTCGATGGCGCGCACGCCGGTTGGCTGGCGCGGCCCGAGCCCGGCGCGCTCGCCGGCCGGCGGGGGCGGCGCCTGGATGGCATAGGGCCGGGGACCGAGGCGCAGGGCGGGGCCCTGGTCCTGGGCCCGGCCGAAGGCGTCGACCACCCGGCCGCGCCAGCTGGCGTCGGGAAAGAGCTGGCCGAGCCGGCGGTCGACCTGCACCCGGGCACCGAGCATGACGCCGGTGACGCTGCCATAGGGGGCGAGCAGCGTCTCGTGGCCGTCGAAGCCGACCACCTCGGCGGCAAGGCTGTCGGTGGCCGCAGCCGCAGCACCGGCCTCGCGCGCGATCAGGCAGCCGTCGCCGACGCCGACCAGGCCACCGAGCCCGAGGGCTCTGACGATCTGGCCCTGGCATGCCCCGACGCGGCCGAAGAAGCGCCAGGACTCGAGGCCGCGCAGGGCCGCGAGACAGGTGGCCGTCTCCTTCGGCGAGAACAGCGGCGAGAGCGCCGGGCGTGGGGTCCCGGCTGGTTCGGTCGGCGGCGACATCATGCGCTCGGATGTACCTCACTATGGCGATTGGTGGCCGAAAGCCGCGAAAAACCGCGTTGCCGGTCGTTCTATCGGCGCCGTGTTAAGAAAGACTTAAGGAACGGTGTCTTAAGGTTACGGCAACGCGCGGTTCTGGCGGATGAATGGAGACGTTATGCGTGCACTGGTAATCGAAGATGATCCGGTTTCGGCCAAGCTGATCGAGACGGCGCTGCGCACCGAGAACATCGTATTCGAGCCGACCGATCGCGGCGAGGAGGGAATCGAGCTCGCCAAGCTCTACGATTTCGACATCATCATCCTCGATCTTCGGCTGCCGGACATCGACGGCTACGAGGTGGTGCGCCGGCTGCGCGCCAGTCGGGTGCAGACGCCGGTGCTGATCCTCTCCGGCCGCAGCGACCCGACCGACAAGGTCAGGGGCCTGACCAATGGGGCGGACGACTATCTCACCAAGCCCTTCAACAAGGGCGAGATGCTGGCCCGCATCCACGCCATCGTGCGCCGCGCCAAGGGCCACTCGGAATCGATCATCCGCACCGGCAAGCTCGTGGTCAACATGGACAGCCGCTCGGTCGAGGTCGACGGCCAGCGGCTGCACGTGACCGGCAAGGAGTACAGCATCCTCGAGCTGCTCTCGCTCAGGAAGGGCACGACGCTGACCAAGGAGATGTTCCTCGATCATCTCTACGGCGGGATCGACGAGCCGGAGCTGAAGATCATCGACGTCTTCATCTGCAAGCTGCGCAAGAAGATCGCGGCGCACAGCGGCGGCCAGCACTATATCGAGACGGTCTGGGGCCGCGGCTACGTGCTGAAGGATCCGGAGCCCCGACACGACCTGCCGCCGCTGCCGTCCGAGCGGCGGGCCCGCGAGGCCGCGGAGACTGCGAGTGCGGTCGCCTGAGCATTCGAGCGCAGCCCTGGAGCCACTCCGCAATGCGGGCAGCCAGGCCCTTGCGGGTCGATCGCTGGCTCGGTCGCGAGCTCGGCGATTTTGGGCGTCAGCGTACAGACTGGCCGAGCTGCAGTCGTGCGGCCGCGAGCGTGTTCTGCATCAGGCAGGCGACGGTCATCGGCCCGACCCCGCCAGGCACCGGGGTGATCGCCCCCGCGATCCGGCTCACGGTCGCGAAGTCGACGTCGCCGACCAGTCGGCTCTCGCCGGAGGGCTCGGTGACCCGGTTGATGCCGACATCGATCACCGTGGCACCCGGGGCGATCCAGTCGCCCGCGATCAACCTCGGCCGACCGACCGCGGCGACCACGATCTCGGCCCGGCGGCACACAGCGGCGAGATCGCGGGTGCGCGAGTGGGCGATCGTGACGGTGCAGTCGGCGCCGAGCAGGAGGGCGGCCAGGGGCTTGCCCACGACGTTCGAGCGGCCGACGATGACCGCCTCCCTGCCGACGAGCCCGCCCTCGCCGAGCGTGTCGTGGAGGAGATGGAGGCAGCCGAGCGGCGTGCAGGGGATGAGAAGCCGGTCGGGGTCGGGCCGGTTGGCGCTGAAGAGAGCGCCCACATTGGCGGCATGAAAACCGTCGACGTCCTTCTGCGGGTCGATGGCGGCGAGCACAGCACTGGTGTCGATCGTCTCGGGCAGCGGCAGTTGCACGAGGATACCGTGCACCGCCGGATCGTCGTTGAGTTCGTCGATCGTGGCGAGCAGGGCCGCCTCATCCGCGGTCTCGGCGAATTCGATCAGCCGGCCGGCGATGCCGGTCTCGGCGGCGACCCGGGCCTTGGTTCGGACATAGGCGCGGCTCGCCGGATGGTCGCCGACGATGACCACAGCGAGCCCGGGACTGACGGCATGTGCCGCACGGAAGCTTTGGACCCCGTCGCCGACCCGTCGGCGAAGCCGGCTCGCTACGGCCTTGCCGTCGATGATTCTGGTCATGCCGCTGCTCCCCACGAACCGCCGTCGTTCCCGGAGGTTGCGAGAACTAGGGCCGGTTTGTAAATCGGCAAACGCGACAAGCAGCCATCGAGACGCGAACGCCGCCTCGCGTGTTCAGTGCGCAGAACTCAGAGGTGGCCCGGAGAATCTGGACAGCGGGATAGGTGGATTTTCTGCCTGAGGGCGGCGAGGATCGCCGCGGATCAGGAGAGCCCATGACGAGACGGGAACGCCGGAACGGCACACCGGCATTCGAGGCGAAGGTGGCATTGGCGGCCATCAAGGGTGAGAAGACGCTGGCGGAGCTGGCGCAGTTCTTCGATGTTCACGCGAACCAGGTCACGACCTGGAAGGCGCAGTTGCTGGAGGGCGGGGTCGGGATGTTCGGTCCCGGCTCGGCGGGCCCGGCGGCGCCACCTGCGGTGGATTTGAAGACGCTGCATGCGAAGATCGGCGAGTTATTGCTGGAGAACGATTTTTTGGCCGGTGCGCTCGGCAAGGCCGGCATGCTGAGCGCCAAGCGATGATCGACCGCGAGCACGCGCTGCCGCTGACGCGGCAGGCAACGCTTTTGAAGCTGAGCCGCGGCAGCCTCTACGATCAGGCCCGTCCGGTGCCGCCGGCAGATCTGGCGATCATGCGGCGGATCGACGAGCTGCATCTCGACTACCCGTTCGCCGGCAGCCGGATGCTGCGCGATCTGTTACGTGGCGAGGGCGTCGCGATCAGGCGCCAGCGGGTCGGGACGATGATGAAGCGCATGGCGATCGAGGCGCTCTACCGCCGCCCGAACACCTCGAAGCCGGCACCGGGCCACAAGATCTACGCGTATTTGCTGCGCTCGATAACGGTCGAACGGGCGAAAGAGGTGTGGGCGATGGACATCACCGACATCCCGATGGCGCGCGGCTTCGTTTATCTCGCCGCTGTGGTCGACTGGTGCAGCCGCCGGGTCCTGGCCTGGCGGCTCTCGATCACGATGGAAGTGGCGTTCTGCCACGAGGCGGTCGAGGAGGCGCTGGCGAAGCACGGCAGGCCAGAGATTTTCAACACGGACCCCGCCGCGGCCTGCTGGCCCTGTCCCTTTCGGATCGGGATAGGGGGAAG
>DAIRDJ010000183.1:0-8508 GCA_036796215.1 Geminicoccaceae bacterium | reverse complement strand
CACGATCAGGCGGATTTCGTCAACACGCTGCTAAACGGGCTTCGCTTGCGGCTCCAAAGCACCTGGGGGGCGACTGTTCGGGTTCGATGGCACGGCGGCCGGCGACCCAGGCTCCCCAACGGGCTCGATCACCCTCTGGCGTCTCGGGCTACCGACCGCCACCGCGCCTGGCACTCTACCAGATGACGGCGAATTCAAGTTGCAAGGCCGCTCCGGTCGGGGGATCGATAGCGAACGAAGGCGCAAGGTTGGCGCTCAAAGCGCCGGTCGCATTGACGCCGTCATGCGGCTGATCACCCAATTCGAGCTGCGGCGGGCAGCATGCCGCGTCGCCGTTTCTGAAACGCACCACAGCGCATGGTATCACAGCAGCGTGAGCCTCGTCGGTGACATTGAACCCAAAGCAGCTGTGGCGACGACCCATGAGCGAAACGTGGCCAAACCGTGGCCGCGTCGCCGGAACGGCCGGCGAGATGCCCAAGGAGTGGGTGAGATGACGACGATCAGGATCGGTGAAAATACCCAGGTCATTCTCGGCAGCGTGCGCGCCGATCGCTTGGTGGGCAGCGATGGTACCGACATAATCGTCGGTTTCGGCGGCAATGATGAAATCGACGGCGGCGCTGGCGATGACTTCATTGCGGCCGGTGCCGGCAACGACATAGTGAACGGTGGTGACGGAAATGACGTCATCGATGGCGGTCGCGGCAACGATGTACTCAACGGCGGCAGTGGCAGCGACGAGCTGACCGGCGGCGAGGGCCGCGATCGCTTCGTCTTCGATGGCGCCGACCCGTTCGATGGCGGTGATGTCTCGGCGGCCGGCCGGCAAATCATCGGCAATGAGGACTTCATTACCGACTTCAACCGGAATGACGATACCATCGTGTTGGACCGCCAGACCTTCGAGGTTGACGAGCTGAACTTCGTCAATGCCCTTGCCGAGGACCTGCCGAGCAGCGGCGCCAACTTCATCGTGCTGCAGAACAGCGACAACGACGGCAATCCGGACACGCCCTTCCTGGCCGGCACGGCGGCCAATCTGATCGCGGAAAAGGTGACCGAGCAGGGCGACGGCTTCTTTGTTTACTTCAACTCGGACCTGGGCGTGAACCGTCTCGTCTATTCGACCGATCTGAGTGATGCGACCGCCGATCTGAAGATCGTCGCGCGCTTCACCAATGAGGTGGGTCAGGACGCCATTGACGCCCTGGCTCAGTTCGCGGAGGCCAATTTCGAGCTGTTGGGCGAGCCGAGCGCCGCGACGGCCGAAGCTACCGGCGGCCTCGCCGGCGAGGCCGACAGCGCTTAGCGATCAAACCGTTCGCAAGAACAGTAACCAGGTACGACGCACGATCGGACACAGCCTTGTGAGCGGGCTCGCAGGTTCCGGTCGTGCGTCTATTCTGGCAGCCGTCAGGCAGGGCGATCTGCGAACAGCATGACCATCTCACGCAAAGCGAAAAGCGATCCGGTGCAGACGCTCGGTATGGATGATCAGTCCGACGAGGTGCTGATTGCGCGAATTGCCGCTGGCGACGAGGCCGCGTTCGCCGCGTTGTTTAGGCGCTACTACAAGCGGCTCCACCGCTTCCTGCTGCGCGCCACCAGTCGGCACGATCTGGTCGATGAGGTCATCAGTGAGACCATGCACGTGGTGTGGCGGACGGCCGGCCGGTTCGAAGGCCGGGCCAAGGCCTCGACCTGGATCTCGGGCATCGCCTATCGTCGCGCGATCAGCGGGCTTCGGCGGGCGCCGAGCGCACCAGCCGATCTCGACGGCCTGGCCGACGTCGCCGCCGAGGACAACGTCGAGCAGGCCGGCGCGCTCGGCCAGCAACGGCGGCACATCCAAAGCGCGCTTGCCCGGTTGAGTCGCCATCATCGCGCGCTCATCGAGCTGACTTACTTCCACGGTCACAGCTGCCTCGAGGTTGCCGAGATCCTGAATTGCCCGGTCGGTACGGTCAAATCGCGCATGACGCATGCGCGCGAACAGCTGCGTCGCCTGTTGGCCGATCATGCCAGCAGCACGCAGCGCGGAACTGAACTGCGATGAATCCGCCAACCCCCTTCAGCACATCCAACGAAGAGCATGACGCGGTCTTCGCCATGCTGCCGTGGCACAGCAACGGCAGCTTGTCGGTGTTCGAGCGCAACCGCGTGGAAAGGCATCTCGAGAGGTGCGCCGTATGCCGGGAGGAGGCCGCGTTCCAGCGTGAGGTCGAAGGTGCTGTCCTCAACTCCCACGCTCTGGACGATGCCGCCGAGCGCTCGCTGCAGCTGCTTCAGCAGCGCATTGCCGCGGAAGCTGGCGGCGCGGTTCCTGCCTCCCAAGCGGTTGCGACGGGCGCGCGGTTCAGGCCGGCCTTGGCCGGGTGGTTCCGGCACCTGCGCACCGCCGTCGGTTGGCCACGCAGGAACTCGCCTGTGTGGCTCGGCATGCCTGCGGCGGCCCTGGGTATATGGCTGATCGTTCTGGCCATGCCCACGGATGACGCGCTGCAGCCGCCGCGAAAAGGCCCATTCGAAACCATGACGAGCCAGCCGCCCGAAACCGCAGCCGAGCTGCGCGTGCGCTTCGTCGACGAGCTGTCGACAGCCGAGATCGAGGCCTTCGTGGTAGCGGAAGGTCTGGAGAAGATCGCCGGCCCGTCGCCCCGGGGACTGTACGATCTGCGCCGGCGCGATCCCGCCCGCGTCGATTTGCAAGCCCTGGTCGAGATGTTGGAGCAGCGAGCGGAGGTGCGGATTGTTCAAACGCTGCACGAACCCTAGACTGATCGCCGTAGCCTGCATGCTGGTCGCAGCCATCACCGGCTGCACGCTGCCGAGGGACGAGCCGCCGGCCTGGCGTCTGGTCCCCGCCGATGAGCTGGACAGCAGCCGTGATATCCTGATCACTCTGCCGCTGGCGGATGCCGGCCAACTGCAGGCCGCCACCGAGGCGGTCCTGGCGGATCATGCACTCGACTTCGTCGCCGAATGGCCGCTCGGCCGCCTCGGGGTTCATTGCATCGTGGTTCGCGCCGGTAGCAGCGGGGCGAGGGCGCCGGCCATCGCTGCGCTCGCGCGCGATCCACGGGTCGACGGTGCCCAGCCGCTGCAGACCTTCGCCACCTTGAGCGACGAGCTCTACAACGACCCCTACCTCGAATTGCAGCATGCCTTCGCTACCTTGGAGCTGTCTTCGGCCCATGCCATCGCACGCGGCAACGGCGTTCGCGTGGGCGCTATCGATACCGGCATTGACGCGTCACATCCAGACCAGCGCGGTCAGATTGCCGAAAGCCTGGACTTCGTCGGCGTCGAAGCCGAGCGGGCGGAAGAGCATGGCACCTCGGTCGCCGGTGTGGTCGCCGCGCTTGCCGGCAATGGCATCGGCATTGTCGGTGTTGCGCCGGATGCCGACCTGATCGCGCTGCGCGGCTGCTGGTACGGCGAAGACGCGACGCAAGCGACCTGCAGCAACTTTACGCTGGCCCGTGCCCTGCATGCCGCGCTGGATGCGGATATCGATGTGCTGAACCTTTCTCTACAAGGGCCCTACGATCCGTTGCTGGCGCGGCTGACTGACCTGGCCCTGGCGCAGGGGATCGTTGTCGTCGCCGCCCACGAGCCGGACGGTAGCGGCAGTTTCCCCGCCGATCTGCCGGGCGTGATCGCGGTTATGAGCGATCAGGCCAGCGAGAGCCCGGCCGTCGACGACGTCGTGCGGGCACCGGGGACGGAGATTATCACCACAATACCGGCGGAACGCTACGCGTTCTTGTCGGGCAGCTCGCTGGCGTCGGCTCATGTCGCAGGCGTTGCCGCGCTGCTGCGTGAACGCCGGCCCTCCATGAACTCGGAGCACGTTCGCGACCGCCTGCGCAGCAGTGCCCGCCACGGGGGCGTGGTGAACGCCTATCGAGCCCTCAGGCTCACCACCCGGCAGGCCCTCGCGCGTCCGTGAAGGCTCGACAGCAACCAAGACTGAACCGGGTCGAGCCCCCGTAGCGACTCCTCTATGCGACAACCGGGCAAAGCGAGGGGCGCCGATGGCGATCACACATCAACAACTCGGCGAGCTGCACAGCGGTTCCAGCTGGCCGGATTGCCGGCGGAAGATCCTGGCCCGGCTCGGCGGGCCAATTCTGTTCAGCGCGCTGGCCAACGCCATGCTGTTGATGACCTCGCTCTACAGCTTGCTGCTGTTCGATCGCGTTCTGACCACCGGTTCGCACGATACCCTTCTTTGGCTAAGCGCGATCGCCATTGTCGCCGCGGTGGCGTTCGCGCTGCTCGACTACGCCCGACGGCGGTACTGCGCCCGCGCCGGCCTCTGGCTCGAAGCCGTCCTCGCCCGCCCGGTCCTGCAGCAATCGCTCGAGCTGCGGCGTGACGGGACGCCGACCGAGGCGGGTCAGAATGACATCCGCGCGCTGCGCGCGACGCTGGCCGGTGAGACGCCGATCACCCTGCTCGATGCGCCATGGTCGTTGGTGTTCTTGGCGGTAATCTGGCTGCTGCACCCCGTGCTCGCCAGCATTGCACTCCTCGGCTTGGCGGTCCTGCTGGCACTCGCTCTGGCCGGTGGATGGCTCAACGCACCGGCGCACGCGCAGCTCAAGGCCGATCGCGCGCAGGCGGATCGCCATGCCCGTGCGTTGTTCGCTGCCGTCGAGCATGGTTCGGTTCTTACAGCCCTCCGAAATCTGCTCGAGCACTGGCAAAACCGGTCGCGCGAGGTCCTGCAGGTAGGCGATGCCGTCGAGCGCCGGCAGGAAGCTGCACAAGCGCTTGCCCGTGCTGCCCGGATGATCGTGCAGATCGCCGTGCTCGGGACCGGCGCCGCCCTCGTTCTCGAGGGCAGCCTGACAGCAGGCGGCATGATCGCCGCTGCTCTGTTGGTTGGTAGGGCCTTGGCACCGGCCGAACGGGCAAGCGCGGTATGGCAGGCGCGACAAGCCTGCCGCCAGGCGAGCCGGCATCTCGCCGCATTGGCCGCCACACGGGACGCTCGGCCCGCTCGCGGTCGTCCGGTTGCGCTGAACGAACAGGGCTTGAGTGTGCGCGAACTCAGCTTGCGCCCCAGCCTCACCGCACGGCCTGCCTTGACGCGGGTCAGCTTCGAGCTCGGCAGTGGCCAGACCTGTGCCCTCGTTGGACCGAGCGGTGCCGGCAAGAGCGCGCTTGCAGCCGCGCTTGCCGGCGTGCGACGACCGAATATCGGCGAGGTGCGCTTCGCCGGCGTGCCGGCGACCGATCTCGCCGAACACCAGGAAGCGCCGATCGCCTATGTCGGGCCGGAAACAACTTTCGCGCCGGCAAGCCTGGTCGACAATCTCACTCACTTTGACGAGTTCGATGCCGAACGCATGGCGCTCGCACTCCGCCGCACCGGGCTGGTGTCGATGATCGACTCGTTGCCCGATGGCCTGGACACCATGCTCGATGACCGTGGCTGGCCCCTATCGCACAGCCAGCGCGCTCAACTGGCGCTCACCCGCGCTCTCGGCCAAGCGCCGAAGTTTCTGGTGCTGGATTCCCCCTATCACATGACCGATGCCGCCTGCCGTAGCGCCGTGCTCAGCCTGATCGAAGAAACTCGCGGCGAGCGGCCGACATTGGTCGTCGTCACCAGTGATCCTGCCGTGATCGATCGGGTCGATCAGGTCCTCTATCTCAGCGACGCCGTTGTGGCCGCATATGGCAGCCGGGACGACGTTGCCGCGGCGCTGCGGGCCAAGGCCTCCCGTGCACTTCGCCGCGGTAGCGCTCCATCAGGGCCCCACGAGGAGGAACCAGTTCGTGTCTGATCCAACCCCCTACCTGGCCGGTCCGCGATGGTTCGGCATGGCGGTTTGCGCCATCGTGCTCGCGGGTGCTGCCGGCTTCGCCAACGTTGCACCGGTGTCGAGTGCTGCCGTCGCCCCGGGCGTGATCAGTCACAAGGGCGAGCGGAAGCTCGTGCAGCATCTCGACGGTGGCACGATCGAGGGCATCGGCGTCCAAGAGGGCGATTTCGTCCGCGCCGGTGATGTGCTCCTGACCATGGGCGACACGTCCGCGCGTGCCGCCTATGGCGCGCTCTTGGGCGAGTTCGTGCATCTGTCGGCGGCGCGCGCACGCCTTGTCGCCGCCGAAGCCGAGACGGACGCCACGCTCGACGCGAAGACCCTTGGCGCCGAGCTCGCGTTCCCGGCACCCATGCCGCTCGTCGAAGAGGCCATCGCCGTGCAAGCTGCGCTCCTACAGGGTCGCAAACAGGTCGAACGCAGCCGTGCGGCGGTTCTCCTGCAGCGTGCACGGCAGTTGCAGGATGAGAACGAGCATCTTGACGTCGTCATCGCCGCCTATGCCGATCAAGTCGCGCTCGCCGAAGAAGAGATGACGACCGTCGTCGGGCTGCTCGAGCGTGGCCTGGAAAGACGTCCACGTCTGCTCGCCCTGCAGCGTGAGATCGCCGCGATCCGGGCGGATCAGGCCGAAACCGAAGCCCGTGTCGCGCGCAACCTCCAGGCAATCGGGGAAGCCGATGCCCAACGCCATGCCTTGGACCAGAGCGCGCGCGACGAACGCAATGGCGAACGCGCCGAGATCGAGGCGCGACTGGCGACGGTGCTGGCCGAGCTCCCGGCTGCCGCGCGCAAACTGGAAGAGACAGTCGTGCGCGCTCCGGTCGATGGAACCGTGCTCGACTTGCGGGTGCGCACCGTGGGCGGTGTCGTCGGTGCAGGCGAGGTGCTCATGGCGATTTCGCCGGCCGAGGCGCCGTTGATCATCGATGCCAGAGTACGGCCTTCGGATGTCGAGGCGCTACACCCAGGGTTGGCGGCCAAGGTCGTGTTTACCGGTTTGGCCAATCGGCATCTCCCGGACTTGTACGGCATCGTACGTTCGATCTCGCCGGATCGCCTGGAGGACAAGCGTTCGGGTGACCCGTACTTCTCGGCCGAGATCGAGATCACCGAAGCTCTGGCGACGCTGGAGAACCATGGCTTGCGGTTAACTGCGGGTATGTCGGCCGACACGTTCATCAAACTCGGCGAAGCAACACTGCTCGGCTATCTTAGCGAGCCTCTGACCCACTCGCTGAAGCGAGCGTTCACCGGCACCTGATACTGTCGCGCCAGGCGTCCTTGCCGGTTTGACGAGAACACAGTCGCCAAACTGGGAGCCGGGCGGTGCCATTTGGAGCAGCGCCCAGCTGCGGTCAGTCGGTCTGGTCGGCGAACCAGCCTTCGCGTTATTTGAGTTGCGGCATCTCGTCTACAACCTCGAAGGCGAGCGTGGTGTCGAAGGCGCGGCCGCAGCGATCGGTGGTTGTCACATCGAGCCGATGCGCGCGCAGCGGCAGCTCGGTCGGCGGATCGGCACGCCATCCCGGTAGGGACGCAGGTTTCACCCTGCGCCCGCCGGACAGATCCGAGCATGCGCTACCAACGCACTCGGCTCCCACCTCGGGTATTTGACGAGAAAGCGGCGCTGCGGCCAGGGATGGCCGATCCTGGCGGGTGGCAACCGGCGCGCCGCGGTCCGGCCCAGCCGCACCCGCGACACCGCGGCCTTCTGGCTTGGGCGCGACAGTGCGCGTCGCCAGTGCCATACGACGAAAGTGCCACACGACGAAGGGGTGGAAGGACGTGATCTTTCGCGCATTGGTCGGCACGGCGCGATCGGCGAGGTCGCCGCGCACCACCGGCCCCAGCCAGCGCCCCTGTTCGGGCACCGGCAGGTGGCGCATGCGCTTCAGCGCCTCCTTGGTCTCGACGCGTTCGGCTCGCAGCCGCTTGGCGATGGTCTGCCGCACCAGGGTGAACCAGCCTTCCGTCGTCTTGCCGCAGATATGCGTGAAGCCGAGGAAATCGAAGGTTCCGCAACCCCCGCGCCGATCGCTGCTGGGCCGCGAAGCGGCCGAACGCGATCAGGCGGGTCTTGTCGGGGTGCAGCCGGGCCGAACGTCGCCAGCCGCTCGCGCAGATCGCGGCGGAACCGCTCGGCATCCGCCTGCCGCTCGAGGCCGACGATGGTGTCGTCGGCGTAGCGGACGACGATCACCGCGCCGGTCGCCCGGCACCTGCGCCACTGCTCCGCCCGGAGGTCGTAGACGTCGTGCAGGTCGATGGTCGCCAGGAGTGGCGGGATCAAAGCACCCTGGGGCGTCCCCGCCGTGCGCTCCGTCCACGCCCCCGCCTTCCACGACCCCGGCCTTCAGCCATTTGGCTATGAGCCGGAGCACACCGCGGTCGCCGATCCGATGCTCCAGGAACCGCATCATCCAAGCGTGGCTGAGGCTGTCGAAGAACGTCCGGATGTCGGCGTCGAGGACCCGGTTCACCGCCCGCTTGGTGATCCCGAAGGCGAGCGCGTCCAGCGCATCGTGCTGGGAACGCCCCGGTCGGAACCCACAGGAGAGGCCCCGGAAATCCGTCTCGTAGATCGCGTTCAGCACCGCCACCAGCGCCCTCTGGACGATCTTGTCCTCGAGCGCCGCGATGCCGAGCGGCCGTTGCCGGCCGTCGG
>DAIRDJ010000182.1:0-8520 GCA_036796215.1 Geminicoccaceae bacterium | reverse complement strand
TAGGCTCGAACCGCATAGCGGTCAAGGCAGCCTGAGCGTTGCGGAGAGGTAGTTTGCAGGATTTGGACGGCCTATTCCTTCACCGCCCCGGTCAGGCTCGAGACATAGTACTCGACGAAGAACGAGTAGAAGATGGCGACCGGGATCGAGCCCAGAAGGGCACCGGCCATCAGCGAGCCCCAGTGATAGACGTCGCCCTCCACGAGCTGGGTGAGGACCGCCACCGGCACGGTCTTGTTCTCGGCCGACTGGATGAAGGCCAAGGCGTAGATGAACTCGTTCCAGGAGAGGGTGAAGGCGAAGATGCCGGCCGAGATCAGGCCGGGGATGGCGAGCGGCAGGGTGATCTTCCACAAGATCTGGATGCGGGACGCGCCGTCGATCAAGGCGCATTCCTCGAGCTCGTAGGGGATCGACTTGAAATAGCCGATCAAGAGCCAGGTGCAGAAGGGGATGAGGAAGGTGGGGTATGTCAGGATCAGCGCCATCGGGCTGTCGAAGAGCCCGAACTTGAAGACCATGGTCGCCAGGGGAATGAAGAGGATCGAGGGGGGCACCAGGTAGGCCAAGTAGATCGAGAGGCCGACCCATTGCGAGCCCTTGAAGCGCAGTCGCTGGATGGCATAAGCCGCGAGCACCGAGGCGAAGACCGAGATGAAGGTGGCGACCACCGCCACGGTCATGGTCGTCATCAGCCAGGTCGGGTAGTCGGTCTGGAAGAGCAGGCGATTGATGTTCTCGAGGGTCGGCGAGGTCACCCAGAAGGGGTTGTGGTCGCGGAAGTTGTAGAGCTCGTGGTTCGGCTTTAGCGCCGTGATGGTCATCCAGTAGAACGGGAAGAGCAGCACGATCACGAAGCAGATCAAGGGCGTATAGATGGTGACGATGCGCCGGGGCAGCGAATCCCAGTTGATGGCACCCTGCCGCTCGGGGGCGTGGGTCTTGGTCGGCGGGGTGTCATCCTCGTCGAGCCGGCGCACGGCGGGGCGGGCGGTCGCGGCCTCAGTCATCGTCGCCTCCCTGCTGCCACTTGCGTCGGGCCAGCGCAAAATAGCTGAAGAAGGTGGCAGCCACGAGGAAGGGGATCATGGCGACCGCGATGGCGGCCCCTTCGCCGAGCTGACCGCCCGGTATCGCGCGCTGGAAGGCGAGCGTGGCCATGAGGTGGGTGGCGTTGACCGGCCCGCCACGGGTGATGGCATAGACCAGCTGGAAATCGGTGAAGGTGAAGATGACCGAGAAGGTCAGCACGACGGCCAGGATCGGCATCAGCATCGGCAGGGTGATGTGCCAGAAGCGCTGCCAGGCGGAGGCCCCGTCGATCATCGCCGCCTCGTAGAGCGAGGGCGAGATGGTCTGCAGCCCGGCCAGGAGGCAGATGGCGACAAACGGGATGCCGCGCCAGACATTGGCCGCGATCAAGGACCAGCGGGCGTTCCAGGGCTGGCCGAGGAAGTCGATATAGGTGTCGCGCCAGCCGAGCACGTCGACCAGCACGTAGGAGATGATCGAGAACTGGGGGTCGTAGATCCACCAGAAGGCGATGGCCGAGAGCACGGTCGGCACGATCCAGGGTACCAGGATGATGGCCCTGAGGATCGACTTGAAGGGCACGTAGTGGTTGAGCAGCAGCGCCAGCCAGAGGCCGAGGCCGAACTTCAGAATAGTGGCGGCGACGGTGTAGAAGACCGTCCACCAGACGGCCATCCAGAAGACCCGATCGGTGAACAGGATCTCGTAATTGAAGAGGCCGATGAATTCACCGGCCCGGCCGATCCGCGCGTCGGTGAAGGCGAGCCAGACGCCGAGGCCCAAGGGGTAGGTGAGGAACAAGACGAGCAGCCCGACGCAGGGCAGCATGCAGATGAAGATGAGAAAGGTCTTGTTGTCGAGCAACCGGGCCAGCCAATTGTCCGGCCGTGGCCGCATGACATAGGCGTCGGATGTCGCTGCCACGCGTGGATCCCCCTGTTCGGCGCTGCCGCCGGAGCAAGCGGCGCCGCTGCCGACGCGGGCAGCGGCGCCATCGATCAGTCGAAGCCCGAGGGCCGCTCAGGTCCGGTAGTAGCGCCGGGCCCGACGGTCGGCTTCGGCTGCCGCTTCCTCGGGCGTCGATTGCCCGGCGCAAACCGAGGCTACCATCTGCACCATCACGAACTCGGAGAGCACGGCAGCACTGGCCTCGCCGACGCTGCCCTTGTAGCCGTCCCACTGCGAATCCGCGATCACGCTCTTGAACTGCTCGTGCTTGGGATCCGCCGACCAGATCGCCGAGTTCTCGTAAGCCTTCAGCGGATGGCCCCAGTAGCCGATGCAGGCATTGAGCCACTCGTCGTACTGCTCGTGCTCCATCATGAACTGCAGGTACGCCTTGGCCGCGTTCGGGTAGGGCGTGTAGTTGAAGGCCATGGCGTTGACCATCAGGCAGCGCTCGGTGGCATGCCCCACCGGGCCGATCGGCATGCGGGCGTGGTAGGTGTCCTCGGCGATCGCCTGGAGTGCCGGATCGGGCGAGTTCTTGGCGGCGTAGTAGATCGAGATGCCGTTCTGCGTCCAGCTGCACTGGCCGTCGAGATAGACCTTGTTGTTGGCCGGATCGAGCCAGGAGAGCGTGCCGGGGATGAAGGTGTCGTAGAGCGCCTTGCCGTATTTGAGCGCTTCCACGGTCTCGGGGCTGTTGATGATCACCTGGTCGTTCTCGTCGACCATGGCACCGCCGAACGCCCAGACCAGCCAGTGGCACCAGGCATTGGCGTCGCCGACCGCGTTGCCCAGCGCGAGGCCACCGGGTACGCCGCTCGCCCGGAGCTTCTGGTTCATCTCCAAAAAGCCGTCGACATCGCCCGGGATCTCGTCGTAGCCGACGTCGGCCAGCATCGACTTGCGGTAGCAGATACGACCGCCCGAAGCGCCCATCGGCATGGCGATCCAGCGCCCGCCCGAGGTCCCCATGCGTTCGGCCAGCGGATACCAGCCGCCATATTTTTCGCCGAGGTAGGTGGCGACATCGGTGAGGTCGAGCGTGCTGTCGACGAACTTGTGCGGGTCGTCCGACCAGGCGAGCACCACGTCGGGCCCCTGCCCGACATTGGCGGCAACGGCGGTCTTCGGCCGGAGGTCTTCCCAGCCCTCGATGTCGATCCGGACATCGACGCCGGTGGCGGCGGTGAAGGCCTCGGTGTTCTTCTGGAAGTAGATCTCGTCGCCGTCGACGAACTTGGACGGCCGGAGCACGCGCAAGGTGGCGCCGTCCTCGATCGGCAGATCGGGCGGCGTGGCATCGGCGACCGGTATCTCGGCGCGGAGCGAGGTGCTGCCGAGCAGCGTCGCGGCACCCACGCCGGCGCCGAGCTTGATGGTGTCACGTCGCGTGAAACGGTTGAACATTCGCACCCCCTGTTGGTGTCCTTGGCTATGGCTCGGGCCATGACCTGATGAGTTGCACCTTGCCTCAGACGAGCGATGGCTGCAACAGAACGATAGCGGTCGCCAGCGAACGGCACCGCACGAGACCAATCGGAGGGGAGCGACCTTGCGGATTCTCATCACCGGCGCCGGCGGCTTCATCGGCCGCAAGCTGACCGAGCGGCTGTTGGCCGATGGCAGCATCGACGGGCGAACCATCGAGCACATCACCGCCGCCGATCGCTTCGGACTCGACCAGCTCGCCCTCGACCCGCGGCTGACCAGGATCGAGCTCGACATCACGGATCACGTGGCAACGGCGAGGCTCTTGGCCCCGGGCTTCGACCTCGTCGTGCATCTGGCCGCCATCGTCAGTGCCAATGCCGAGGAGGATTTCGACCTCGGCTACAAGGTCAATCTCGACGGCACGCGCTACATCCTCGAGGGGTTGAGAGCGCTGGGCACCACCCCCCGGCTGATCTTCGCCTCCACGCTCGCGGTCTTCGGCGGGCCGGTGCCCGAGACGATCGGCGACGATTTCCATCCCACGCCGCAGACCTCCTACGGGACGCAGAAGGCGGCCTCGGAGCTGCTCGTCGCCGACCACACGCGCAAGGGGTTCATCGACGGCCGGTCGCTGCGCCTGCCGACCATCGTGGTGCGCCCGGGCAAGCCCAACAAGGCGGCCTCGACCTTCGCGAGCTCGATCATCCGCGAGCCCTTGGCCGGGCAGGAGGCGATCTGCCCGGTGCGCCTGGAGTCGACCATGTACATCCTGTCGCCGCGGCGGGTGATCGACGCCTTCGTCAGGACGGCGGCGCTGCCGACCGAGGCGTTCGGCGAGGTCCGCAGCCTGACGCTCCCCGGCATTCCCGTACGCATCGGCGACGCGCTGGAAGCGCTCCGCCGGATCGCCGGCGACCAGGTGGCGGACCGGGTGAAGCAGGTGCCCGATCCCAAGATCCAGACGATCGTCGACGGCTGGCCCTACAATTTCGCCGCCGTGCGCGCCCGTACGATGGGCTACGAGTCAGATGCCTCGATCGACGAGATCATCGAGGCGCATATCGCGGACGAGCTCGGTGGCACGATCGCCGGCTGAGCTTGCTCGGCCGGCGTGGATGCTATACATCCTGTGCCTTGTATAGCATCGGAGTCGCATGATGCGCGTTGCGAAGTGGGGCAACAGCCTGGCGCTGCGGCTGCCCGCCAAGGTGGTGAAGGCGCTCGACCTCGCCGAGGGCGATGAGGTCGAGGTGCGGGCAGCGGGTCCCAAGGCCTTGGAGGTCACGAAGGACGACGAGCGGGCGTGGGCGATCGAGGCAATGCGCCGCATTCGTACGCGTAGCCGACCGTTGCCGCCCGGCTGGAGGTTCGATCGCGACGAGGCCCACGAGCGGGGCGGGGGCGGCGAGGCGTCGGATGGCGAACCGGATGACCGCTGAGGCGTTCTTCGATACCAACATCGTCGTCTACGCCTTTATCGAGAGCGATCCGCGAAGTGAGGCTGCCGACCGGATCTTGTCCGCAGGCGGTATCGTCAATGTTCAGGTGCTGAACGAGTTCATCAACGTCGCCCTGCGCACACGCGCGATGCCTTGGGCGGACATCCATGGATCGCTCGCGTCCATCCGGGCGTTGTGCGGCGCGCCGCGCCCCCTGACCAACGCCGTCCACGAGGCCGCCGTCGCCATCGCCGAGCGCTACCATTACCACATCTACGACGCCCTGATCATCGCAGCCGCCGTCGATGCCGGCTGTCGCACCCTCTATTCCGAGGACCTGGCGGCTGGCCAGACGGTCCAGGGCGTGCGGCTCGTCAATCCCTTCGCCTGACGGCCGGGTCCGGAACGAATCGCCCGTGGCCGCGGTTCCATGCTAGTCCTCGACATTGGAACGCTTCGTGGAGAACCGTGCCCATGTGCCATTGCCACCGTCGGCTGCCGCCCGCTCTCGGCCGGCGCCACTTCACCACCCTGCTGCTCGGCAGCACCTGCGCTGCCGCCCTCGTGGGCTGCGATCCGGCAGGGTTCGGCGAGCTCTTCGTCTCGGAGGCGGAGATCGGGCAGCTCGGGCTCGAGACCTGGGAGCGCATCCGTGCCGAGGAGCCCCGCTCGACCAATGCCGCCAACCGGGAGCGGGCGGAGCGGCTCACCACCCGCATCCTCACCGCCATCGGCGAGGACCCGGGCGCCTGGGAGGTCGAGGTGTTCGGCGGTGATCAGGCCAATGCCTGGGTCCTGCCGGGCAAGCGGATGGGCATCTATGACGGCATGTTCAGCATGGCCGAGGACGACGCCCAGCTCGCGGCGGTGATCGGTCACGAGATCGGCCACGACCAGGCGCAGCACGCGCGGCAGCGCGTGGCCCGCGAGATCGGCACGCGCGCCGGCCTGCAGCTGGTCAGCACCGCCCTGCAGATCGGCGACGTCGCCTACGCCAACCAGATCGCCGGCCTCTTCGGCGCCGGGGCGCAATACGGCATCATCCTGCCCTACAGCCGCGAGCAGGAGCTGGAAGCCGACGAGCTCGGGGTGCGCAACATGGCCCGTGCCCGCTTCGACCCCGAGGCCGCGATCCGCCTCTGGCAGCGCATGGCCGAGCAGCCGAGCCCGCCCGAGATGCTCTCCACCCACCCGGCACCAGAGGGGCGAATCCAGGCGCTCGAGGCGATGCTGCCTGAGGCGCGGGCGATCTACGAGGCCGCCTAGCCCGGATCGTAGACCCGGGTCGCCTCCGGATCGTCGGTGGCAAACGGCAGCGCCAAGAGCTCGTCCCAGGCAGCCTCTGGGATCGGGTAGCTGGCCCATTCCAGCGTCTGCGCCACCCGCTCGGGCTTGCTCACCCCACAGATGGTCGACGTGATCCGCGGCTCGCGCAGCGAGAACTGCAGGGCCGCGGCCCCGGGCGGGATGCCGTGCCTGGCGCAGATCGCCTCGATCGCCCGCACCGGGGCCAGCATCTCCTCCTTGGCCTGCTGGTAGACGTAGCGCGGGTGCTCGGCCGTCCCCTTGGCGAGCACGCCGCCGGCATAGGGTGCGGCGTTCAGGAAGGCGATGCCGCGCGCCTCTGCGAGCTCGAGCATCGGCAGGGCGTGGCGGTTGGTGAGCATGTAACGATTGTGGTTGATCAGCGCGTCGAACGGCCAGTCCTTCAGGATCGGCATCATGATGTCGACCCTCCCGGCGGCGAGGCCGACCGCATCGACCAGCCCCTCCTCCTTCATCTTGAAGAGCTCGTCGATCGCCCCGCCCTTCCTCGTGATCTCGTCGAGATCGGCCGCGTGCTCGGGGTCGTGCAGGTGGAGCAGCTGGATGTGGTCGAGGTTGAGGGCGTCCAGGCTCTCCTCGAGCGAGCGCCGCGCCCGGGTGGCATCGAAGCGAAGTGTGTTCATGTCGCGGTCGAGCTTGGTCGAGATCACGAAGCCCTCCGGCAGGCCGCCCCGCTCCTTGATCACCTGCCCGACGCGCTCCTCGGACCGACCCATCCCGTAGTTGCGGGAGGAATCGAGGAAGTTGACGGGGCCGTCGAAGATCGCCCGGATGGTGGCGCGAGCGCGCTCCTCGTCCACGGCATAGCCGTAGGTGCCCGGCATGTCGCCCAGACTGGAGGTCCCAAAGCAGATAGTGGTCACCTCGAGCCCGGTCCTGCCGAGCGGAACCTTGCGGATGGCGTCCGTCGTTGTCATCGCATCACCTCCCCGATCGCATTGCCTTGCTGCTGCCTTCATAGAGTGGCGGCGGTGATCCGGCCAGCCAATGACGGCCGTGCGTCGCAGCAAGGGCCACCCACCGTTCAAGCCGGGTGCCCGGTGCCGTATGAGAACGGTGACTGGAAGCAATGGGAGAGCCGATGAGAGCCATTCCCCTCGCACTGCTGCTCGGCGGTCTTCTCGTCGCGGGGCTCGGCGCCTATCTGCCGTCGTTCGCCACGCTCTTCTTCGGGTTGACGCTGCTCTGCCTCGTCCCGATCCGGCTCGGACGGCGGGTCGCGGTGGCGACGGTAGCGGCCTCGATCTTCGCGACCCTGCTCGTCCTCGAGGTGGTCCTGGCCATGCTGCTGGCGGAAGAGCCACCCGCGACCCGCCCCACCGGGGACCGCTTTCGCAAGAACGAGGTCGTGACCGACCTCGGCGACCTGCCGGCGGCCGGCACCTATCAGATGCAGCAGGTCACGCGCGACGGCGAGACGCTCTTCGACGTCACCTACACGATCGGTGCGGACGGTTTTCGGCTAACGCCGGAACCACCCGATGCCGACGCCGGCCGGCTCAATCTCTTCGGCGGCTCCTTCGCCTTCGGCCACGGCGTCGAGGACGACGAGACGCTGGCCTTCGAGCTCGGCCGAGCACTGGGTGCCGAGGCACGAAACTTCGGCATCAACGGCGGCGGCCCGCATCAGGCGCTGGCCATTCTCGAGAGTGGCCGCGATACCCAAGGGAGCATCAACATCCTGCTCACGGCCGCCTGGCACGGCGAGCGGATTGCCTGCGGCCGGCCGTGGTCCGGTGGCTCGCCACGCTATCGGCTCGACGAGAACGGCCTCGTCCGCGACGGCGTTTGCCCGGAGGAGGGTGTGGAGCCCCTGCATCGAACGCTGCGGCAGTCGATGATCTTCGATGTGGTGGAGAGAGCCAATAACGTCCTTTGGCAGGAAAGCATCGCCGCGGCGCAGCTCGACCTTTATGTTGCCGTCATCGAGCGGATGGCCGAACTCTCCCGCGCGCGCGGCCAAGCGTTCGTCATCGCCTATATCGGCGCGGACAGTGTGCGGGGCGTGCCACTCGACAATGCCGCCCTGATGCGCCGGCTCGCGGCCACGGGTGCGAGCGTCGTCGACGTCTCTCTGGCCCAGAGCCCAGAGCAGCCCTCGCCCGACTACTACATCCACGAGTTCGACAACCACCCGACCGCCCTGGCGAACGAGCACCGCGCCGAGCTGCTGGCGCCGGTCATCGACCCCATCCTGAAGCAGCAGGCCAGCAATGAGAAAGCGCCTCGGCCGGACATCGCCGTCACCGGTGCATGGCGCCTTTCACCTGCCCGTCGACCTCCCGTGGGCAATCAAGACCTTCATCGAGTCAGCCAACCGACGCCCAGGCCGTTCGTCCGGCAA
>DAIRDJ010000181.1:0-8521 GCA_036796215.1 Geminicoccaceae bacterium | reverse complement strand
TAGTAGAAGTCCTCCATCAGGTACTTGCCCGACGGGCGGACATTGGCGATCACCGGGATCTCCCGCGCCAGCTCGTCGAAGCGGTCGAGCTGCAAGGCAACGCCGGCCCGCCTGGCCATGGCGACGACATGGATCATCGCATTGGTCGACCCGCCCATGGCGAGGTGGCAGCGGATCGAATTGTCGACCGCATCGGCGGTCATGAAATCCGAGGGCTTCAGGTCCTCCCAGACCATCTCGACGATCCGCCTGCCGCAGGCTGCGGACATCCGGGGATGGTTGCTGTCCGAGGCCGGGATCGAGGAGGCGCCCGGCAGGCACCAGCCCATGGTCTCGGCGATCGCGGTCATGGTCGACGCCGTGCCCATGGTCATGCAGTGCCCGGCACTCCTGGCGATGCCGTTCTCGATCTCGTCCCAGTCGTCCTGCGTAATGGTGCCGGCCCGAAGCTCGGCCCAGTATTTCCAGACGTCGGAGCCCGAGCCCAGGATCTGGCCCTGCCAGTTGCCGCGGAGCATCGGGCCTGCCGGCAGGAAGAGGGCCGGGATGCCCATGGAGATGGCCCCCATGATCAGCCCGGGCGTGGTCTTGTCGCAGCCGCCCATCAAGACCGCCCCGTCGATCGGGTGCGAGCGCAGGAGCTCCTCGGTCTCCATGGCCAAGAAGTTGCGGTAGAACATGGTGGTCGGCTTGACCATCGGCTCCGCGAGCGAGATCGCCGGCAGCTCGAGCGGGAAGCCGCCAGCCTGGTAGACGCCCCGCTTCACGTCCTCGACCCGCTGCTTGAAGTGGGTGTGGCAGTGGTTGATGTCGGACCAGGTATTGATGATGCCGATCACCGGCTTCTCGGCATAATCCGGGACATCGAAGCCGATCTGCTTGATCCTGGAGCGGTGCCCGAAGGCGCGCAGGTCCTGCACCCCGAACCAGCGATGCGAGCGCAGCTCCTCGGGCTTCTTCCTGGTCACGGTCGGTTCCTCCCCTCACCAATGGCGCAGCACGACTAGCACCGGTGGCCGAGGTGGGCCATCCTCCACTGGGGTTGACACGACTGGTATATCATCATCATATACCCGAATGGTACGGTCGTCATCGATAGCCGGGTTCGAGTGGGACCGACACAACAGCCGCAAGAGTGTCGAGAAGCACGCCGCAGGGCAGAGCGAGGCGGAGCAGGTGTTCTTCAACGAGCCCCTGCTGCTGGTGCCGGATTCCCTCCACGGCGCCGCCGAGGAACGCTCCAACGTCTTGGGACAAACCGACCACGGTCGCGTGCTGCATGTCACCTTCACCCTGAAGGGCGGTGGGAGCCTGATCCGTGTGCTCTCGGCACGCGATGCGAGCCGCAAGGAGAGGAATCTCCATGTCGAAGCTCGAGCCACTGCCCGAATTCGCGACCGAGGCCGAGGAGCGCGCCTTTTGGGAAAGCCACGATTCGACCGACTATGTCGATTGGTCGAAGGCTGCGCGGGTGCGCTTTCCCAATCTGAAGCCCTCGACCAAGAGCATCTCGCTGCGCCTGCCGCAGTCGCTTTTGGACGAGATCAAGATCGCGGCGAACAAGCGTGACGTGCCCTACCAGTCGCTCATCAAGGTCTGGCTCAGCGAGCGGGTTCGGAGCGAAGGCTGAACATTCGCCGGTTTTCGCTGCCCTGGCCGCGCTCGCCGTTCCCTCCGCCCGGCAAGCCGTGTAAGCTCCACCTCGGTGCAGCCATCACGAAGGACCGCGAGCCATGGCCGGTAGCGTCAACAAGGTGATCCTGGTGGGCAATCTCGGCCGCGACCCCGAGGTTCGCTACACCCAGTCCAACCAGAAGATCGTGCATCTGGCGATCGCCACCTCCGAGCGCTGGCGCGACAAGACGAGCGGCGAGCAGCGCGAGAAGACCGAGTGGCACCGGGTGGTCATCTTCAACGAGAACCTGGCGGATGTGGCCGAGCGCTACCTTGCGAAGGGCCGCTCGGTCTATCTCGAGGGACAGCTGCAGACGCGCAAATGGACCGACCAGTCGGGGGTCGAGAAATACACGACCGAGATCGTGCTGCAGCGTTTTCGCGGCGAGCTCGTGCTCCTCGGTGGTGGCGGCGGTGGCGAAATGATCAGTGACGATCGGGGCCAGCTGGGCGGCCCCGACGACGACTATGGCAGCCGGCCTGCCGCCCCCGCCCGCCCGGCGCCACGCCAGGCCGATCGTCCGGCCGGCGGCCAGCGCAGCTCGATGCCCGACGAGCTGGACGACGACATTCCGTTCTGACGGACAGCGGCTGCGGCTGGCGTCGCCTCGACCGAGCGGCTCCGGCCCGGCAACGACGTTCCTCGCCGAAGCCGCGTGTGCCGCGCCCCTTGGCCAAAAGTAATCCCCGATGACCATCTTGGTGCCGCTGGCACAGACCCCGCTCGCGGCTGCGAGCCTTGATCTCTGGACCCTGTTCGAGCCTTTCGTCGCCGCTGATCAGGACGAGCGGGACTGGCACCGGGAGGCCCGACGACGGCGGCTGAAGCTGTTGCGCCGCGCCCTCGTGCCGGCCAGGCGCGAGGCTTCCGGCGGCGGGCGTTCGCTGGATACGGTGCGCACGGAGTACGAGCGTTCCTGGGACCGGACCCGCGACTACCCCTACGTGCTCGACGATTTCCCCAAGGACTTCCAGCCGTGGCTCGCGGCTGGCCGCCGGGTGATGGCGAGCGACATCGGGGCGACGCGGTTTCGCCAGGCGCTGTTCATCGCCGTGATCGAGCAGGTCCGGCCACGGCGGGTGCTGGAGATCGGCTGTGGCAACGGCATCAACCTCCTGCTCTTGGCCGGGCGGTTCCCGCAGATCGCGTTCCACGGTCTCGAGCTCACCGCCTCGGGTGTCGCCGCGGCGCATCACTTCCAGGCGGCGCACGACCGGCTGCCCGCGGCGATCGAGGCCTATGCCCCAAGGCCGCTCGCCGATCCCACTGCCTTTCGCGGGGTCGCCTTCAGCCGCGGCAATGCGGCTGCCCTGCCCTTCCCCGACGCTGCCTTCGATCTCGTCTACACCAGCCTCGCCCTCGAGCAGATGGAGGTGGTGCGCAGCCAGGCGCTGGCCGAGATGGCGCGGGTGGCGGGCGGCTGGACCTTCAACATCGAGCCCTTCGCCGATGTCAACGGCGGCTTCTGGTCGAAGCTCTATGTCGGCCAGCGCGGCTATTTCCGCGGCCGGATCGTCGAGCTGCGCGAGCGCGGCCTCGAGCCGCAATGGGCGACCATGGATTTCCCGCAGGAGCTGTTCTTGAAGAGCTGTGCCGTCTTGGCGAAGAAGCGCGGCTGACCGGACGGCGGGCCATGCTGGGGTCATTGCAGGACTGGTGGTTGGCGCGCAAGGATAGGCGCCTGACGGCCCAACGGGTGCAGCGCTTCGCGGCGGCCGACATCCTGGTCATCTCGTTCACCAAGAGCGGCCGCACCTGGCTCCGGGTGCTGCTCTCCAACTACTATGCCCGGCGATTCGGGCTTTCCGACCGCGAGCTGATCGACGGTGGCAATTTCCACGAACAGGCCGGGGCGGTGCCGAAGATCTTCTTCGCCCCCGACACGCGGTTCCCCTATCCGGAGCTGGGCCCCGCCGAGGTCGAGGCGGCACCGCACCAGAAGGTGGTCTTCATGGTCCGCGATCCGCGCGACGTCGCGGTCTCGCTCTATTTCCACGTCAAACACCGCGCCAGCACGCGCGAGCTGAGGCGCAAGAAGATCCCGAAAGGCGCGCGCGAGCTCACTCTGGACGCCTTCGTCCTGGAGCCCGAGTTCGGGGCGGCGCGGGCCGTCCGCTACCTGAACCGCTGGGCCGCCGAGCTCGGGCAGCTGCCGCAGGCCCATCTGCTGCGCTACGAGAACCTGAGCAGCGACACGGCAGCAGCGTTCACGGCGCTCCTTCGCTTTCTCGGCGAGCCCGCCGAGCCGGCGCTGGTCGCCGAGGTCGTGGCGTTCGCCGCCTTCGGCAGCCTGCAGCAGAAGGAGCGCCAAGGCTTCTTCGCCTCGGACCGCCTGGGCCGGACCACGGCCGGAGCAGCCGAGACCGGCAAGGTGCGGCAGGGCCGGGTCGGCGGCTATCGCGAAGAGCTTCGCCACGAGACGGTGGCGGCACTGGACCGACTGGTCGCCCAAAGGCTCGATCCGCGCTACGGCTACCGCTGAGCCGGCGCAGGCGGCGGCGGGCGGGCGGTCGAGGGCATGGGCACCGATCCTCGCCAGCCGGCTCAGTGCCGTCGTCGACGGCCTGGTCAGTCAGCCGGTGGCATACCGGCCGAGCTCGTCCGGATCTTCCGCTGATCGAAGGGACATCCGGCGGATCGGCAAGGTGGCGAGCCGACCGGCAGGGCTACTCCGCCGCCGCCCGCTCCGCCGCGGTCAGGGCCGGCAGGCGGAAGACGAAGCGGGCGCCACCCAGTTCGCCGTCGGTCACCCAGATCGCACCGCCGAAGTGGTCGACGATCTGGCGGCAGATGGCGAGGCCGAGGCCGGTGCCCTTGGGGCGATCCTTGAGGTTTTCATTCGCCTGGAAGAACTTCTCGAAGATCTGCGCGCGATGCTGCGGGCCGATCCCCGGACCGTTGTCGTCGACCGTCACCAGCCAGTCGCCATCGTCACGGCCGACACCGACTCGCACCCGCCCCACGTCGGCAGGCGTGAACTTGAAGGCATTGCCCAGGAGGTTGACCACGACCTGGACCAGCCGATCGTAGTCGCCGCGGACCAGCGCTTGCCCATCGACCGTGGCACCGCGCTCGACCACGGCACCGAGCTCGCTCGCCATGCCGCGCGTGGCCCCGATCGCCTCGTCGATCACCTGGTCGAGATCGACATCGGTGACCACCCAGTCCATTCGGCCGGATTCGATCTTCGAAAGGTCGAGCACGTTATTGATGAGGCGCGTCAGCCGTTCGCTCTCCCGCACCAGGATGCCGAGAAACTCCTGGCGCTCGTCGACCGCAAGGTCCGGATTGTCGATCAGGATCTCGGAGAACGAGCGGATCGAGGTCAACGGCGTCCTGAGCTCGTGGCTGACCGTGGCGAGGAAGTCGTCCTTCATCCGGTCGAGCTGTCGCAGCCGCTCGTTGATCCGCTCGAGCTCGGCCCCGGCCTCCTCGAGCGCCCGGGAGCGCTCCTCGAGCTGGTGGCTGTACTCGATCACCTGGGAGGCCTCATCCAGGATCTCGAGGATATCGTCCGGGCCGATCACCTCGCCCCTTACGACCGATGCCACCATGGCCCGGGCCGAGGCGGCGCCGATGGCCCGGGCCACGTGCCGCTCGACGAGCTGGACGAAGTCGGCATCGGCCCGCGCGCTCATTTGCAGTGGCTGGCCGCGCCTGATCGCATCGAGCGCCATCACCTGCTCGGCCGGCTCGCGGCCGACGAAGCGGATGAGGAGCTCAAAGAGCTCGGCCACCTTGGTGTCGCCGCGCCAGATCCGCGTGGCACCCTCGCGCTCGAAGACATTGACGAAGAGCAGCGCCTGCAGGCGCTGCAGGTTGCCCTGCGGGAAGACCAGGGAGCCCGCGACCAGCAAGAGGACGTTGACGGTGATGCTCCAGAAGAGCGCGTGGCTCACCGGCTGCAGCCCTTCGAGCCCGAACAGGGCTTCGGGGCGCAGGAGCTCGATGCCGAAATAGCCGTCCGCGAGGAGTGCCGGGTCGGCCATCCCGGTCGTCGTCAGCGCCGGCACGATCAGGGTCAGCCCCCAGACCATGATTCCGGCGGTGATGCCGGCCATGGCACCCACCAGGTTGGCATCGCGCCAGAAGATGCCGAGGATCAACGCCGGCGCCAGCTGGGCCACCGCGGCGAACGCGATCAGGCCGATGCTGACCAGCCCATAGCCGGCGCCGATGGCGTGGAAGACGGCATAGGCGAGCAGCAAGAGTGCGAGGATCGAGGCCCTGCGAATGGCGATGACGAGCCGCGCGAGATGCGTGCGCCGGGTGAGCTGCAGCGCTTCGATCCGCAGCAGCACGGGCATCACGAGATCGTTCGAGATCATCGTGCTCAGCGCCACGCTGGTGACGATGATCATCGCGGTCGCCGCACTCAACCCGCCGATATAGACGAAGAGCGCCAGCCACGGTGCGTTGGCCTCGAGCGGCAGGAAGAGGACGATCAGATCGCTGTCCTCGATCCCGGCCAGTCGGCCGGCGAGGGCGATCGGAATGACGAAGATGTTGATCAGCAGGAGATAGGTGGGAAAGGCCCAGGTCGCGGTCTTGATGTGCGCCTCGTCGACATTCTCGATCACCGCGACATGGAACTGTCGCGGCAGCACGAAGATGACCATGGCCGAGAGCATCACCATCAAGAACCAGTCGAGATACTGCCAGCCCTCGGGCATCAAGAGCAGGTGGCCATGGCCGGCATCCCGCGTCGCCGCGGTGATCGAGGCGAGACCGTCATAGAGCCAGAAGGTGACGAAGATGCCGACCGCAATGAACGCCGTGAGCTTGATGATGCTCTCGAACGCCACCGCCAGCACCATGCCCTGATGCGTCTCCGTCGCATCGATGTGCCTGGTGCCGAAGAGGATGCCGAAGATCGCCATGATCACGGCGATGATCAGCGACGTGTCGATCCCGAAGGCGGCGAGATCGCTGCCGTTGTCGAGCCCGAGCATCACGTCCGTACTCGCCGACAAGGCCTTGAGCTGCAACGCGATATAGGGGACACCCGCGGTCATCGCGACGATCGTGGCGATGCCGCCCAGGAGCGTGCTCTTGCCGTACCGCGCCGCGAGGAAATCGGCGATCGAGGTGATGCTGTAGGATTTCGCGATCCGCAGGATCTTGTGCAGCACGAAGGGAAAGAGCAGGGCTGCGAGCGTCGGGCCGAGATAGATCGGCAGGAACGCGACCCCGGACTGCGAGGCGAGGCCGACCGAGCCGTAGAACGTCCAGGACGTGCAGTAGACCGCCATGCTCAGCGTGTAGACGAGCGGATGGTTGATCAGCTGCCGTCCCTGCCGCGCCCGCTGGTCGCCATAGGACGCGATGACGAACAGCACGGCGAGATAAGCCGCCGACATCAGGACGATGAACCAGGGCTGGAACATCAGCGCCTGGTCCAGCCCTGCATGGTCAGGGCGGCGAGCAGAATGACCACGGCCCAACCGCCGAAGAGATAGGCCGGCAGCCAGCCGCCCCCACCCACCGCGTCCATGACGATGACCAAGGGCGCGTTGAACAGCAAAAGCGCGAGGATCAGGATGGCATAGAGGTAGTTGCGGCGCCGGCCCTCGATCATCCGCTGTTCCCCCCTTTCATCATTGTCATTCGCCACCCCCGACCAGCCACGCGCCTCATTTCGCCGCCAGCATCTCCTCGATCTGCGCCACCAGCTCCCGGGTCGAGAACGGCTTGGTCACATAGGCATCGGCCCCGAGCGCCAGCCCCCGGTCCCGCTCGCTGTCCCGCCCCCGGGCGGTCAGCATGACGATCTTGGTCGACGCCCACGCGTCATCCGCCCGGATCCGCTCGCACACCTCGTAGCCGTCGAATTCCGGCATCATCACATCGAGCAAGAGGAGATCCGGTGCGGTGCCCTGCAAGGCGTCGAGCGCCTCGGCCCCGTTCCGCGCCACCGCCACCTCGAAGCCCGCCTTCTTCATCAGAAACTCGAGCGACAGCACGATATTCGGCTCGTCGTCGACGATCAGGACACGTCTCGCCACCCTCGACCTCCCGCGCACTCGCCCGCTACCCTTTGCCGAGTTTAACCGCACTCCGACCGCGGCGAAAGCCCGTCCCGAGCGCACCGGCCTTTGCGGATCGCCCGCCGGTTGCTAGACATGCCGCGACACCCGCGGCAACCGACCCCATACCCCAAAGGACCTCGATGGCCTCCTACCAATACATCTACGTCATGAAGCGCCTCACCAAGATATTCCCCGGTGGCAAGAAGCTCTTCGAGAACATCACCCTCGCCTTCCTCCCCGGTGCGAAGATCGGCGTGCTCGGCGTCAACGGCTCGGGCAAATCCTCGCTCTTGAAGATCATGGCCGGCCGCGACACCGACTTCAACGGCGAGGCCTGGGCCGCCGACGGCGTCAAGATCGGCTACCTCGAGCAGGAACCCCACCTGAACGAGACCAAGGACGTCATGGGCAACGTCATGGAAGGCGTCGGCGAGGTCAAGGACCTCCTCGACCGCTTCAACGCCGTCTCCGAAGGCTTCGCCGACCCCGACGCCGACATGGACGCGCTCATGAACGAGCAGGCCGAGCTGCAGGAGAAGATCGACGCCGTCAACGGCTGGGAGATCGAGCGCACCGTCGAGATCGCCATGGACGCTCTTCGCTGCCCCCCCGGCGATGCCGACGTCACCAACCTCTCCGGCGGCGAACGTAGGCGCGTGGCCCTCTGCCGCCTCCTCCTCTCCCAGCCCGACCTCCTCCTCCTCGACGAGCCCACCAACCACCTCGACGCCGAATCCGTCGCCTGGCTCGAGCGCTTCCTCCACGACTACAAGGGCACCGTGGTCGCCGTCACCCACGACCGCTACTTCCTCGACAA
>DAIRDJ010000180.1:0-8526 GCA_036796215.1 Geminicoccaceae bacterium | reverse complement strand
CCGAGAGACGCGTCGATACGGTGGCCGTACATGCCCGAGGTGATCGAGCCCACGAGCTCGCCATCCGCCCAGATCGGCTCCTCGTGATGCAGGAGCTGGCCATCGTTCTCGAGCCGGAACTGGACGAGGCGGCGCTCGATCCCGGCCTCGCGCTGGCGCAAGAGCGTGTCGCGGCCGATGAAGTCGGTCTTTGCCCAGCCGACAGCGAAGCCGAGCCCGGCCTCGAGTGGCGTGTCCTCGACGCCGATATCGTGACCGTAGTGGCGGTAGGCCTTCTCCATGCGGCAGGCGTTCATGGCATGGTAACCCGCTGGGCCGAGGCCGAAATCCGCTCCCGCTTCATGCAGCACATCGAACACGTGGACAGCGAACTCGGCCGGGATGTAGAGCTCGTAGCCGAGCTCGCCCACATAGGTGATGCGGCTCGCCCGTACCCGCCCATAGCCGATCTCTAGCTCACGCGAGGTGGCGAAGGGGAAGCTTGCATTGTCGAGGGTTTCGCCGCTGACAGCCTCGAGGAGAGCCCGGCTCCTCGGGCCCATGAGCCCGAGCATCGGCAGGCCCGAGGTGACATCGACTGCGGTGCAGTGGGCCCCATCGGGGATGTGCTCGCGCAGCCAGGCCATGTCCCGGGTCTGCCCCGACGCCGTGGTGACGACCAGGAACTCGGCTTCATTCGTCCGCGTAACCGTCAGATCCGCCTCGATTCCACCCCGCTCGTTGAGCCATTGGGTGTAGACGACCCGGCCGACCGGTACATCGATCTCGCCTGCCGAGACGCGGTTCAGGACGGCCAGGGCATCCTTGCCAGTGACGAGGTACTTGGAGAAGCAGGACTGGTCGAAGACACCCACGGCGTCGCGCAGCCGAAGGCATTCTGCAGCCGTATGCTCGAACCAGTTCTGCCGACCCCAGGAGTAGCGGTACTCAGGGGCCACCCCCACAGGCGCAAACCAGCCGGGCCGCTCCCAGCCCGACTGCTCGGCCATCACCGCGCCCTGGGCCAGGAGCCGATCGTGGAACGGCGAACGCCGCACGCCTCTGGCCGTGGCATACTGCCGGTAGGGCCAGTGCATGGCGTAGAGCAGGCCCAGGGTCTCGGTCGTCCGGTCCCGAAGATAGCGGCGATTGATCTGGAACGGCTGCATCCGACGGACGTCGACATCGAGCAGATCCGCCGGCATGTGCCGCTTGTCGATCCATTCGGCGAGCATCAGCCCCACCCCGCCCGAGGACTGGATGCCGATCGAGTTCATGCCACAGGCGACGAAGAGATCCCGCACCTCCGCCGTCTCGCCGAGCAGGTAGCGATCGTCTGGCGTGAAGCTCTCGGGGCCGTTGAAGAAGGTCTGGATGCCGGCGGTCTCCAGGAGCGGCAGACGTCGGGCGGCGGCCTCCAGGATCGGCTCGAAATGGTCGAGATCGTCGGGCAGCGTGGCGAAGGCGAAGTCGTCCGGGATACCCGCCATGCCCCAGGGCTTGGCCTCGGGCTCGAACGCACCGAGCAGAATCTTGCCGGCGTCCTCCTTCACATAGGCGCACTCGTCCGGCACGCGCAGCACTGGGAGATCGCGCGGCAGATCGGCGATTGGCTCGGTCACGATGTAGAAATGCTCCGCTGCATGCAACGGCAGTGCCACGCCGATGCGCCGGCCGAGCTCAGCACTCCACATGCCGGCCGCGACCACCGTGGTCTTGGCACGGATGGGCCCCTCGGCAGTCATCACGCCAACCGTCCTGCCCGCTTCGACCAGAATATCGGTAACCGCGATCCCCTCACGGATCCTGGCACCCCGCATCCGTGCACCCTTGGCATAGGCCATGGTGACGTTGGTGGGATCGGCCTGGCCGTCCTTCGGCAGGAAGATGCCGCCAACGAGATCACCTATCTCGAGAAGGGGATAGCGCGCTTTGATGTCGGCCGGACTCAAGACCTCGACCGCGAGGCCGAAGTTCTTCGCCATCGACGCCCCGCGGCGCTGCTCCTCGAAGCGCTCGGCATTGGTCGCCACACTGATCGAGCCGTTCTGCTTGAAGCCGGTCGAAAGGCCGGTCTCCTCTTCCAGGCGAAAGAGCAGTTCGGAGGTGTACTTGGCGAGCTCGGTCATCTGCCGGGACGCCCGAAGCTGGCCGATCAGCCCGGCCGCGTGCCAGGTCGTGCCCGAGGTCATCTGCTGGCGTTCGAGGACGAGCACGTCGGTGATGGCGCGCCTCGTCAGGTGATAGGCGATCGAGCAGCCGATCACCCCGCCGCCGATGATCACGACGTCGACCGATGCCGGCAATTCCTGGCTCATGAACGTCCCTCGATGCGTGCCTCACCCGGTTCTAGGCGCTCTCGCCGCAGCCCTGCAAGCGGGGCTCACGACCGAACACGGCTCTGCGAGGACACCTTAGCCGGGTCGGTTATCGTCGCCATGTCTCGCCCGCCCCTGACGGGCAGTTGATCCACAACGAGGGAGCACGACCCATGGCGACCGACTACAAGATGACCCTGACCCCGATCACCCTGGACGAGGCCACCGGCCGGGAGCGCGAGGTGCTGGAAAAGGCCAAGGCCGCCGTCGGCTTCATCCCCAACATGTATGCCAACATGGTGCACCAGCCGGCACTCCTGGAGACCTATCTCGACGGCTATGCCCGGTTTCGCGAGGAGGCTGGCTTCACGCCTGCCGAGCAGGAGGTGGTGTTTCTCACCATCAGCCGGGCGAACGCTTGTGACTACTGCATGGCGGCACATAGCATGCTGGCGCTGAAGAAGTCCGGCCTCGCGGCCGAGGCGACCGAGGCCCTGCGCAACGACCAGCCGATCCCCGACACCAAGCTCGAGGCCCTCGCACACTTTACCCGCACACTGCTCGAGAAGCGTGGCTTCATCGCCAAGGCCGATGCCGAGGCGTTCCAGGCGGCGGGCTACACCGAGCAGCACATCCTGGGCGTGGTGCTGGCGCTCTCGGTCAAGATCCTCTCCAACTACGCCAATCACCTCTTCCAGACCAAGGTCGACGACGTCTTCGCGGCGCATGCCTGGCAGCCACCGGTCGGCAAGGTCGCCTGAGCGGGTACGCGAAATCGGTTCCGCACCGCCGCCGAGGCGGCTAAGCTCGCCGGCCAGGATGGGAAAGCGCGAGCGGGGAGAGCGGCGGTGCGGATCGGAGTGCCCAAGGAGATCAAGAACAACGAGTACCGGGTGGGGCTCACCCCCGACAGCGTGCTGGAGTTCGTGGCGCATGGTCACGAGGTCGTGGTCGAGACCGGTGCCGGGGGCGGCATCGGTGCCGACGACGAGGTCTACCGGGCGGCGGGGGCGCGGATCGTCGGCAGTCCTGCCGAGATCTTCAGCCACGCCGAGATGATCGTGAAGGTCAAGGAGCCGCAAGCCGTCGAGCGCGCCATGTTGCGGTCCGGCCAGATCCTCTTCACCTATCTCCACCTCGCTCCCGATCCCGAGCAGACCCGGGACCTTATCCAGAGTGGGGCCGTCTGCATCGCCTATGAAACGGTGACCGATGCCCGGGGCGGGCTGCCGCTGCTCGCGCCGATGTCGCAGGTGGCGGGCCGGCTCGCGATCCAGGCCGGTGCCCACTGCCTCGAGAAGGCGCACGGTGGCTCCGGGATGCTGCTGGGTGGGATCCCCGGGGTCGAGGGGGCGAGTGTGGTCGTGATCGGTGGCGGGATGGTCGGCGAGAACGCCATCCAGATGGCCCTCGGCATGGCCGCCGACGTCACCGTCCTCGACCGCAATGTCGAGGTCCTGCAGCACCTCGCCCGCCGCTTCGGGCCGAGCCTGAATACCGTCTACTCGCAGAAGGCGACCCTCGACCGCTACGTCACGGATGCCGATCTCGTGGTGGGTGCCGTGCTGATCCCAGGCGCGAGTGCGCCGAAGCTCGTCACCAGGGAGATGGTCCGCCGGATGCGCCCGGGCACGGTCCTGGTCGATGTGGCGATCGACCAGGGCGGCTGCTTCGAGACCTCCAAGCCCACGACCCACGCCGAGCCTACCTACATCATCGACGACGTGGTCCACTACTGCGTCGCCAACATGCCGGGTGCGGTGCCCAAGACCTCGACGCAGGCGCTCAACAACGTCACCCTGCCCTACGCCCTGGCCCTCGCCGACAAGGGCTACAAGGCGGCGCTTTTGGACAACCCGCACTTCATGAACGGGCTCAACGTCCACGAGGGCAAGATCACCCATCCGGCCGTGGCCGAGGCGCAAGGCCTCACCTTCGTCGAGCCGGCGCGCGTGCTCTAGCCGGCTGCCGGTACGATCAGCTGCGTCGCAGCGCATCGTTGCCCCGGGCACGCCTCGGTGCTAGGCCGTTGTCCGGGGCAGCAAGGCGCTGTGAGACGCTGCATCGCGGCGTTGCCGCGATGTGATCAGGTCAGCCCGCAAACCATGCACAGCCGGAACGTCGTCGCGCCGTCGAAGGTCGTGGACAGGGCCCCCGAAAAGCAACCGCATCTGGCTTTTCTGGTTGCCGACCTGAACACGGGCGGCGTGCAGCATGCGATCGTGCGGATCGCCAAGGCGATGGCCGCGAGCGGTTGCCGGGTGTCGCTGCTCGTATGCCAGCCGGGCGGCAAGCTCGAGGTCGCCTTGCCGCCATCGATCGACTGCGTGCACCTGCCGCAGGCGAGCAAGCTCGCTTGCCGACTCGAGGCCCTGCAGGCCGATCCCGCCGCCTGGCGGCTGCTGCGTCGTCCGTTGTTGTCCAGGCGCGAGACGCAGTTGCTGCCCTATCTGCACGGCCTCGTCGACTACCTCCGCCGCGAGCGGCCGGATACCCTCTTCAGCGCCGCCCCGGCGCTCAATGTCTGGGCCTATCTCGCCCGCCGCCATTCCGGTGTCGCGACCCGGCTGATCGTGAGCGAGCGGTCGCACTTCTCCTCGGGCAAACCCAGGAAGCTGCAGCGCAAGCAGGTGCTGGCGCCGATGATGCGCCGCGCCTATGCCGGGGCCGACCGGGTGGTCGCCGTCTCGCACGGTGTCGCCCGCGACCTCATCCAGAATGTAGGCGTCGCACCCGAGCACATCACCGTGCTGCACAACCCGACCATCGGCCCCGACTTCCAGGCGCGGATGGCGGCCCCGGTCGAACATCCGTGGTTCACCGCAGGTGGGCCGCCGGTCCTGCTCGCCGTGGGCAGGCTCGCGGGCCAGAAGGATTTGCCGACACTGGTCAAAGCGATTGCCATCGCCCGGGCCACGCGGCCGATGCGGCTGGTGCTGCTGGGCGAAAAGAATGCCACGGCCGCCGGCGAGGGCGACATCCACAAACTGGTCGAACGCGCCGGGATCGCCGACGACGTGGCCTTTCTCGGCTACGACCCGAACCCCATCCGCTACATGGCGCGGGCCGATCTCTTCGTCCTTTCCTCCTGCTTCGAGGGTTTTCCTAACGTACTGCTCGAAGCGGTGGCGGCCGGCTGTCCCGTGGTCAGCACCGACTGCCCGAGCGGGCCTTTCGAGTTGCTCGATGGCGGCCGCTACGGCCGGCTGGTGCCGGTCGGTGATCCCGACGCCCTGGCCGCGGCGATCCTCCAGAGCCTGGACGAGCCGCCCGACAGGGCCGCACTTCGCGCCCGGGCGGGCCTGTTCGATTTCGACCGCAGTGTCGAAGCCTACAAGAACGTGCTGCTCGGCCAGCCACAAACCGACACCTATCCGGCGCCCGCGGCGTGGCGGTAGAGCTCGGCGGGTCGCCTCTGCCGCGCCCTCGGCACCGGCAGCCGGGACGGCGCCGCGGACCGGGGCCGACGCGCGACCTCGGCGAGACCTGCCGATGAACCTGGTCTTCATCACGGGGAACAACCCCTACGGCTCCACCGTGTTCGGGGGCGCCGAATCCTCATGCCGGCTGATCGCCGAGCAACTGGCGCAGCACGGCCATCGCATCACCTATCTCACCGAGGACGTCAGCGACACCGAGCGGACGTTGGCCCGGCATGCCGGCGTGGACCTGCGCGCCTTTCCGCGCCGCTCCGAAGACGGCAACTGGCTCGTCGCCCGCTTCGCCCGACTCCTCAACGAGCGCAACCTCAGGCGGTGCGTCCCCGGGCGCGATGCCGACCTCGTCTACTGCTTCTACGAGATCAGTTGCTTGCGGGTTGCCCGCGCGCTGGCGCAGCAGCAGCGCCGGCCCGCCCGGATCGTGCTCAGGATGGCCGGCCTGCACTGGTCGGAGCGAGTAGCGCGCAGTCCGAAACTGGCGGCACGCTTCGCCCACTGGTTCAACACTGTCGATTCGGTCAATTTCATCTCCGCGGCGCTGGTCGGGATGACCGAGCGGAAGCTGGCCGAGTTCGGCATGAACGTCGCCTTTCGGCATCGTTTCGTCCTAGACATCGGCAGCTCCGTCGCCGTCGGCCGGTCCGTTGCCTACGAATCGCTCCCCGCGCAACCGTTCGAGATCGTGATGGCCACCCGCTTCTCCACCTACCAGAAGCGCCAGGACATCCTGCTGCGGGCTGCGGCCCTGTTGCCGAAGGATGCAACGATCGGCATCACGCTGATCGGCGACGGTACGACCAAGCCCGAGATGCAACGACTCGCCGCCGAACTCGGGGTCGACGACCGGGTGACCTTTCGCCCCTTCCAGAGCCAGCCGGTCCTCTGGGACCAGCTCCTGCGGGCCCACCTCTTGTGCCATGGCGTGGAGTACGAAGGGCTGGGCAAAATCATCAGCGAGAGTATGGCGCTCGGCCTGCCGGTCCTGGCATCCGATTTCGAGCCCCTGCGCAGCTACATCACCGAATGCGAGAACGGCTTTCTCGTCGGCAACGATCCGGCTCTCTGGGCGGCACGGATCAGCGCGCTTGCCGACGATCCGGCGGCCCGGGCGCGGGTCTCGGCGGGCGCCATGGCCTACATCCGCAAGAACTACGACCCGGCCGAGAACGCCGCGGCCTACGAGCGGCACTTCGACGAAATCATTCGCGGTGGTCTCGCCAGCGAGGCCCCCACCACCTCGACGGATTGATAGAGTGCCTGCCGCAGCCGCGTGGCGCTTGCTGTTCGTCATCAAGGCCTCGGCCTTGAACCGCGGCATGAACACCGGCATCGAGAATCTTGCCTGGAAACTGGCCGGGCACGGCCTCGAGATTCACGTCAGCAGCGGCGGCTCGACCCCGATCGAGCAAAAGCGCGAGGTCCCGCAAGGGGTGGCGTACCATTTTACCGGTGGCGACGGCATGCCCGGCGACCATGCCGATCTCTACCGTGAGTTGTGCAGCACGCTCGAGTTCGACGCGGTCATCGGCTGGATCCGCAACCGCGCTCCGCTCGCCCTGCTCGAGCAGGCCGGCAGCCAGCGGCCGAGGTTCATCGCCAACGAAGGTGATATCTCGGCACCGCGGCGACAGAGCTGGAAAAGACGCGCGCGCGTCTTGCTCGCCGCCGTCGTCCGGGGCGAGCAGTCGATCGCCGGCGCTTGGCATGGTTCGAAAGCCGGCACCGAGCGGATCTCCGGCGTCGGTGCCGTGGCCCGTCCCGTCCAGGACAGCGTCGTTCGGGCATGGGGAATTCCGCGCGAGCGAACGACGGTCATTCCTCGCGGCATCGCCACGGCCTTCTTCCAGCCGCTGCCGAGCACGGACTATGCGGCGCTGCAGCGACCACCGCGCCTCCTCTACACCGGCAACATCATCGAATCGAAGGGGGTGGGCGATATCGTCGAAGCCCTGCAGGAGGTCGCAACGCCGGTCGAGCTGGTCCTTTGCGGCAACGAAAAAGGCTACCTCGCGCATCTGCACCAGAGACCCGCCGAGATCGGCGGCGGTCACAAGCTGACCTGGGCCGGCGCCCTGCCGCCCGAGGCGCTGCTCGGGCAACTGCAGCGGGCCGATATCTTCCTGTTCTGCTCCTGGGGGGTGACCGAAGGCCTGCCGAAGAGCCTGTCCGAGGCGATGGCCTGCGCCCTGCCCGTGGTCGTCTCCGATTTCGAGGCGTTCGCGGACGTCGTGACGGATCGGGAGAACGGCCTCGTGGTGCCGCTGCCGGACGCACGGCGGATCGCTGCCGCGATCAGCGCCTATCTCGCCGATCCGGTGTTGCGCGCCCGCTGCGGTCAAAACGCGCGCCGGACGATCGAAGCCCGGTTCAGCGCCGCGGCCGAGACCGAGGCGTGGCTGGCCTATCTCGCCCGCCAGCTCGATGCGCCGTGCTCGACCGACCGAAGCGGATAGGGCCGCCCTCGCCCGGGTGCTGCCGAACCGGCCTCAGCCGGCGGCCTCCCCGATCGTCGCGGCGATCAAGGTCCGCAGCCCCGCCCTGTGCCCCTCCTCGCGCGACCGCACATTCGAGTCCGACGTCACCGCGATGGTGAGGCCGAGGCTCGGCACGACGTGGAGCATTTGCCCGCCGTAACCCCAGCCGTACTAGCGCACATGGCCGGCCGTCCGGGTCATGAACCAGCCGTAGCCGTACTGGTGCCCGGTCCAGCGAGATGCCGTCCGCGGCTGCCAGGATGCCTGGGCATGGACCTCCAGAACGCGATCCGGACAGCCGAACAACGCCGCCCG
>DAIRDJ010000179.1:0-8664 GCA_036796215.1 Geminicoccaceae bacterium | reverse complement strand
GTCAAACCATGACTGCCTCCCCGGCAAAGCCGGCGGGTCTGCCGCTTACGCTAGCGGGCGGTGCAGCCAGAAAACGCTCGAGCCAGCCCGTGTCGAACCGGCTTTCGCGAAAATCGGGCTCGGCCAGGATGGCGCGCAAGAGCGGGATCGAGGATGGGATGCCGTCGATCACGAACTCCGCGAGGCTCCGCTCGAGCCTGGCGAGGCAGCGTTCGCGGTCCGTGTCGTGGACGATGAGTTTGGCGATCAGGCTGTCGTAGTAGGGCGGGACCGTGTAGCCGCTGTAGATTGCCGAATCGACGCGCACGCCGGGCCCGCCGGGCGGGTGCCAGGCGGTGATCCTGCCGGGCTGCGGCACCAGGGTCTTGGGGTCCTCGGCATTGATCCGGCATTCGATGGCATGGCCCTCGATGCGGATCTGGTCCTGGGTCACGCTCAAGGGGTGGCCCATCGCCACGGCGATCTGTTCCCGCACGAGGTCGATGCCGGTCACCATTTCGGTCACCGGGTGCTCGACCTGGATGCGAGTGTTCATCTCGATGAAGTAGAACTGGCCGTCCTGGTAGAGGAACTCGACGGTCCCGGCGCCAAGGTAGCCGAGCTTCTCCAATGCCTGGACGACCGTCTTGCCAATCGCGCGTCGCTCGGCCTCGGTGATGACCGGCGATGGGCTCTCCTCGACGATCTTCTGGTGGCGGCGCTGCAGGGAGCAGTCGCGCTCGCCCAGATGAACGACATTGCCGTAGCGGTCGGCCATCACCTGCAGCTCGATGTGCCGCGGGTGGTCGAGATACTTCTCCAGATAGACCCGGTCATCGCCGAACCCGGCGCGGGCCTCGTTGCGGGTGTTGCGCAACGCGGCCGTGAGCTCGCCACGGCTGCGCACCACGCTCATGCCGCGGCCGCCGCCGCCGGCCGCGGCCTTGATCAGGACCGGATAGCCGATCCGGTCCGCTGTGGCCAAGGCGGTGGCGTCGTCGGTGACGGCCCCATCGCTGCCGGGCACGGTCGGGATGCCGGCCTCGGCCACCGCGGCCTTGGCCTTCACCTTGTCGCCCATCATCCGGATATGCTCGGGTGCCGGGCCGACGAAGGTGAAGCCATGCTCGATCACCATCTGGGCGAAATCGGCGTTCTCGGCGAGAAAGCCGTAGCCCGGGTGGATGGCCTCGGCCCCGGTGATCTCGGCGGCACTCAAGATGGCAGCGGCATTCAGGTAGGATTCGGCGGCACTCGGCGGGCCGATGCAGACGCTCTCGTCGGCTAGGCGCACGTGCATCGCGTTCGCATCGGCGGTCGAGTGCACGGCGACACTGCGGATCCCCATCTCGCGTGCGGCCCGGAGGATGCGCAGGGCGATCTCGCCGCGATTGGCGATCAACAACTTGTTGATGGGCAGGGTGCCGGACAAGGCGGGGTTTTCCTAGCTATTCGATGACGAGCAAGGGTTCGCCGAACTCGACCGGCGTCGCATTCTCGACGAAGACCCGTCCGATCCGCCCGCTCCTCGGGGCCCTGATCTGGTTCATCACCTTCATCGCCTCGATGATCAGGAGCGTCTGGCCCTCGCTCACCGTCTGGCCGGGTGTGACGAAGGGATCTGCACCCGGCTCGGGATAGAGATAGACGGTGCCGACCATGGGCGAGGTGACGGTGCCGGGATGGGCACTGTCCGGCGTGCTGGTCGGCGCCATATCGGCCTCGACCGCCAGTGGTGCCGCCACCGCCGGCCGGCTCACCGCCGACATGTCCATGACTGGTGCCGGCTTCTTGACCACGCGGACGCGCGCATCACCCTCGCTGATCTCGATCTCGGTGAGGCCTGTCCGCTGCAACAGCTCGGCGAGCTGGGCGACGTAATCGGTGTCGATATTGAGCTTGGCCATGGATCAGCCGGTCCTCGAAGCGGCGAGGCGCTCGGCCACCGCCCGGAGCGCCAGACGATAGCCGGCGCTGCCGAGGCCGCAAAGGACGGCCGTCGCCACAGCCGAGATGTGCGAATGGTGACGAAACGGCTCGCGGGCATAGATGTTGGAGAGATGAAGCTCGACGATCATGCCGGGATAGGCCCTGAGCGCATCGGGGATCGCCTGGCTGGTGTGCGAATAGGCGCCGGCATTGATCAGGAGGGCAGCCGTGGTGTCGCGGGCCGCGTGGATCCAATCGATCATGGCACCTTCGTGGTTGCTCTGCCGACAGCTGACGGCAAGGCCGAGCGCCTCGCCTTCCGTGATGCAGGCTGCCTCGAGGTCGGCCAGGGTCTCCCGGCCGTAGACGGCAGGCTCGCGCAGACCCAGAAGATTGAGATTCGGGCCGTTGAGCACCAGGACAGCGGATGACATCGAGGGATTCCGCGGACATTTGCGAACGAGACACCGAAAGCTGCCGGGCGGCAGTGCGGTCCCCATTCAACTGATCGCGGGCTTATATCACGGCACGTCGACCGTGCAATCGGTGTGTCGGCAACAGTTGTGGCAGAATGGCGAGCTCATCGGGCGCTACCTACCCGTTTCTGGTTAGCATGAAAGACGGCGGCGTCGCCCGACCCGGCGCCGCCGCGATGAAAGCGGACGTTCGGCTCAGAACGTCATGGTGATGTTCACGGTGTCGCTATAGGTGCCGCTTGCGACTGATTGGCTGCTCAGGACGCGGCCGTAGACGGGGATCTCGCCGCTCCCCGGCACCAGCAGTACCTGCTGCAGGCCTTCGACATCGGAGCCCCAGATCTGGGTGCGGCCCGAATTTTTGTAGAGCTGATAGCGCAAGGTGTCGCCGTTGCCGGCCGACATTGTCCGGTTGCTGATATTGTTGCTGGTGCCGCTATCAAGCGAAATGGTCAGCGTTCCTTCGGGGCAATTGTTATACGTGATGTTGCCTTCGGCATCGAGGCTGGCGGTTTGGCCACTCGTATAGGCGCCGAAGTTGATCGTCGTGCCACTGACCGAACAGGAGTTCTGCACGGTGACCTGGACCGAGAGTGTATCCGTCGCGCTCTGCGACCAGGCCGGCGACGCGGCGAGAACGGCGACGGCGAGCGTGAGCACAACACCAAGCGTTGACCTGACGTTCTTGAGCATACGGGTGTTCCTGACGGCTTGGCCGCGTGATCGGGCGGCAGTGAATGAACCGGGGCGTCGAACCGCACCCTGCGCCGAAGACTACACCACAGCGTGGGGGTATTGAAAGCATTATTTCGCCTTATGGTTGAGCTATGCGCTCCTCGCTCGGCGACCACAAGAGGTGCGGCATCGCCGACCATTCGGCTCGTATTCCTCTCCAAATGAAGGCAATGCTGCGTTTTTGGACCTATAGCTTAGGGGGATTATGTTCATTGTCATATCGCGCGCTTGTCATCCTATCACAAAAGCTTCAGCTGTTCCGCCGATCCCCTGACCGTGAATTGGCTTTGGTTGAGCAGAGGAATTTTTCAATCTTAGGTTGTATCAAGGTGTATCGCGCCAGGAGAAGCTCACCGGATCGAGACCGCCTGTGACTGGCGGTTGCGACAGGCTTTCGGCATGGTGAGGCTGGTGGTTTGGCGGAAGATGAGGTCAAGCATGAGCGGGATGGTGATCGAGCGTGGCTGTCGTGGGTCGAGGCGGGGTGCGATCCAGCCCTTTCTCGTCATGCAGGTGCTGGCCGCGGCCAATGCGCGGGCTGCGGCCGGCGGCGACGTCCTACATCTCGAGGTCGGCGAGCCTTCGGGCGGAGCGCCAGCCGCGGCGATTGATGCCGCCCGGGCAGCGCTCGATAGTGGCAAGCTCGGCTACAGCGAGGCGCTCGGCCTGCGCCCGCTGCGCGAGGCGATCGCCGCCCATATCGAGGCGCGCTACGGTATCGCCGTGCCGGTGTCGCGGATCGCCGTGACGATGGGGGCCTCCGGCGGCTTCATCCTGGCCTTTCTCGCCGCCTTCGACTCCGGCGCCAGGGTGGCCCTTGCCGAGCCCGGCTATCCTGCCTATCGCAACATCCTGAACGCGCTCGATATCCAGGTGGTGCCAATCAGCGCCACGGCCGCGAACGGCTTTCAGCCGACGATTACCGAGCTCGACGCCCTGCCCGGCCGCCTCGACGGCTTGATCGTCGCGAGCCCGGCGAATCCGACGGGCATGGTGCTACCTGCCGACCGGTTGGCCGCGATCGCCCGTTGGTGCAGCAGGCGGGGTGTTCGGCTGATCTCCGACGAGATCTATCACGGGATCACCTACGGCACCGCCGCCAGCACGGCACTTGCCTGCTCCAGCGATGCGGTCGTCGTCAACAGCTTCTCCAAATACTGGTGCCTGACCGGCTGGCGCACCGGTTGGCTGGTCCTGCCCGAGGACCTGGTCGAACCGGTGGAGCGGCTGGCACAGAACCTCTTCATCTCGCCATCGGCGATCGGCCAGCACGCGGCACTCGGGGCCTTGGCCGCGCATGACGAGCTCGATCGCCGGCTCGAGGCCTATGCGCGCAACCGCCGGGTCTTGCTGGAAGCACTGCCGGCGATCGGTCTCGACGCGATCACCCCGCCCGACGGTGCCTTCTACCTCTATGCCGACGTCGTCTCGTTCGGCCTCGATTCGATCACGTTCTGTGCCCGGCTCCTGGCCGACACCGGTGTCGCGATCACGCCCGGCAACGATTTCGACCAGGCTCGCGGCGACCGCTTCGTCCGGCTGTCCTTTGCGGGCTCGGCAAACTCGATCGATCAGGCGATCGAGCGGCTGGGACCCTGGCTCGACCGGCTCAAACGCGCCGGCTGACGCTCTCGAAGACCTCGGCGAAGCGGGCGCGGTCGGCAGCCGGGCCGACGGTGACGCGGATGCAGCGGCTGAGGGGTGCCACCCCCGGCATCCGGATGAAGACCCCTTCGACCTCTAGCGCCTGCAGCATCGCCTTGGCGCGCTCGGCCCCGCCGACGTCGATGGTGACGAAATTGGTGGCCGACGGCAGCGGCTGGCAGCCGCAGGCGCGCGCGACGTTCGCATAGTCTTTACGGCCGCGCTCGACCTCGGCGACGACATCTGCGGTGAAGGCCGGGTCATCGAGGGCCGCCATGGCGGCGGCCTGCGCGAAGCGGTTGACGCCGAAATGATTGCGGATCTTGCCGATGCCGGCGATCACCGCGGGGTCGGCCATGGCGTAGCCGATCCTGAGCCCGGCCAGCCCTTGCGCCTTGGAGAAGGTCCGCAGGCGGACGACGCGCGGATCGACAAAGCCGCCCTCTGGCAGGGCGGTGGCCGGAGCGAACTCGGCATAGGCCTCGTCGAGAATGACGAGCACGTCGCCCGGCAGGCTTTGGACGAACGCCTCGATCGCCCCGGCCTCGTGCCAGGACCCCATCGGATTGTCCGGGTTCGAGACGTAGACCAGCTTCGCCCGTTCCTGGTGCACGGCCGCGGCAAGGGCGTCGAGGTCCTCCCGATCGTCGCGATAGGGGACCGTGACCAGCCGGCCGCCGAAGCCGGCGACTTGATAGTTGAAGGTCGGATAGGCGCCGGCCGAGGTGACGACTGGATCGCCGTGCTCGGTGACGAGCCGCACCAGCACGCCCAAGAGCTCGTCGACGCCGGCCCCCATGACGAGGCTCTCGACCGCCCGGCCGCCGTGCTGGGCGGCCAGCCGCTCGCGCAGCGCAAAGGCCTCGGGATCGCCGTACCAGCCGACCCGGGCGAGTTCGCCAGTGATTGCGTCGGCGACCCTCGGCGAGACGCCGAACAGGCTCTCGTTGGCGCCGAGCCGCAGCACGAACCGACGCCCGGTCCGCCGCTCGATCGCCTCGGGGCCGACGAAGGGAATCGTGGCGGGAAGGCCGGCGAAAATGCGGGTGAAGGGCGTGGGCATCGCTGGTTCTTACAAAAGAAAGTGCGGGGGAAATGATTTCCCCCGCGCCCCCTCGGGTTTGCGCGCCGGTGCTTGGGACAGCCGCCAGCGCCAAGTTGCGGTGGGGCGCGGGGAGGATCATCCTCCCCGCATCGTTCTTCAGGTATAGGCGAAGTTGATGAACTTGGTATCAAGGTAATCGTAGAGACCCTGGCTGCCGTTCTCGCGGCCGAAGCCCGAGTGGTTGACGCCGCCGAACGGCATCTCGGCCGTGGCGGCGGCAAAGGTGTTGACCCCGACGATGCCGGTCTTGAGCGCCTCGGCGGTTTTCTGCGCCAGCTTGTGGTTGTTGGTGAAGACGTAGCCTGCGAGGCCGTAAGAGAGGCTGTTGGCCCGGCCGATCACCTCGTCGAAGCCCTCGAAGGTGGAGACCGGGGCCAGGGGGCCGAACGGCTCGTCGTTCATCAGCCGCATGTCGTCGCGCATGTCGGTGAAGACCGTGGGCTCGTAGAAGTAGCCACGGTTCATGTCGGCCGGCCGCTTGCCGCCGGTCACCACCCTGGCGCCCTCGGCCTTGGTCTGCTCGACCATGTCCTCGACGAAATCCAGGCGCTTTCTGTTGACGAGTGGGCCGATCTCGGTTGCGGGGTCGAGGCCGTGGCCGATCTTCATCTTGGCGAGCGCACCGGCGAAGGTCTCGGTGAAGACCTGCTCGTGCTTCTTGTGGACGTAAAAGCGGGTCGGCGAGACGCAGACCTGGCCGTTGTTCCTGGACTTGCCGGCCGCCGAGGCCAGGGCTGCCTGCACCGGATCGACGTCCTCGTGGATGATCACCGGCGCGTGCCCGCCGAGCTCCATCGACATGCGCTTCACCGTGTCGGCGGCGCGCCGCATCAGATGCTGGCCCACCGGGATGGAGCCCGTGAAGGTGACCTTGCGGACGGTATCGCTGTCCATGACCGCTTCGGAGATCACCTCGGGCTTGCCGGTGAGGAGATTGATGGTGCCGGCCGGGGCTCCGGCATCGATGAAGCATTTGACGAGCTCGGCCACGGACGAACTGCCCTCCTCGGCCGGCCGGGTCACGATGGTGCAGCCGGTGGCGAGTGCCGGGGCGATCTTGCGGGCCTGCAGGACCACCGGGAAGTTCCAGGCAGTGAAGGCCCCCACCACACCCACAGGCTCGAACACCGTCATGAAGCGGTTGTCGGCATTGCGGCCCGGCAGGGTCTGGCCGAAGAGCCGCCGCGCCTCGTCGGCGTACCAGTCGATCAGCTCGTAGGCGGCAACGATCTCTGCCTTGGCCTGGCCCAGGGGCTTGCCGGTCTCGAGGGTCAACAGGCGCGCGATCGGCCCGGCGCGCTCCTCGAGCAGCTGGGCCGCTTTGCGCAAGACCTTGGCCCGGTCCCAGGCGGCGACCTTCCGCCAGCCCTGATAGGCCTTGTGGGCCGCCGCGATCGCCGCCTCGACATCGGCCCGTTCGGCCTGGCTCGCGGTTGCGACCACCTCCTCGGTCGCCGGATCGAGAAGCTCGATCACGCCCCCCGCCATGGCCGGCTGCCACTTGCCGTCGATATAGAGGTCGATGTGATGCCGTTCGGCCATTGCCTGCTCCTTTGGCGCGTCGACCGGGTGCCGGACCGCGTTTCGGGTACGGTCCGCAGCTCTACCGGTCGGGAATGATGAGATGACGCCGCTTCGTAGCGCATTCAGCCGGCCGCGTCGAACACCACCTGCACGCGGCGGTTCAGGCGGCCCTTCTTCTCGATCTTGGCGACCCTGACCCGGCCGATTTCCCTGGTCGAGCGGACGTGGGTCCCACCGCAGGCCTGCAGATCGAGCCCGTCGATCTCGACCAGGCGGATCCGCCCGCCGGTCCTGGGTGGCTGCACCGACATGGTCTTCACCAATTCCGGCCGGGCATCGAGTTCGGCGGCATTGATCCAGCGCTCGGTGACGCTGTGATCCTCGTCGATCCAGAGGTTCAGCCGCTCGGTCAAGGCGTCCTTGTCTAGGCTCGAGTCCGGAATGTCGAAGTCGAGCCGGCCTTTGCCGTCGCCGACCTGCCCGCCGGTCACCGCACCGTCGACCGCCTTGCAGAGCAGATGCAGGCAGGTGTGCATCCGCATCAGCCGATGCCGACGTTCCCAGTCGAGCACGGCCCCGACGACGGTGCCAGGCGCCAGCCCTTCCTCGGCGGGCACGATGTGGCGGATGCTGCCCGGGGCCTCGCCCTTGATCGTCTCGAGGACCTCGAGCCTTTGGTCCGCCGCGATCAGGTGACCGGTGTCGCCGGGCTGACCGCCGCCCGTCGGGTAGAAGACCGTGGCGGCGAGTTCGATCCAGCCGTCGCTGGCACGGGTCACGACGGTCTCGACTACGCGCTGATAGGGATCTGCTCGGAAGAGCGCTTCGGTCATGACTCGTTATCTCTCGCTTTCGTCGCTTCGGGGTGGGTGGCTTTACACTCGCCCGGTTCTTGTCTAGCACCAATGCATAAGCGGTGACGGAGCCGCAGCCAGCCGGCCGAACGGGCGGGGCGGCCGGGCGTCTGTCGAGCCTTCGAGCAGAAAGTGCCGATGCCGAGCAGCGAACAAGCCTTTGTCCGCTTTGCGGACGTGCAGAAGAGCTACGATGGCGAGACCCTCGTCGTCAAAAACCTCAACCTCGATATCGCCCGCGGCGAATTTCTCACCATGCTCGGCCCCTCGGGCTCCGGCAAGACCACCTGCCTGATGATGCTGGCCGGCTTCGAGACGGCCACCAACGGCGAGATCCATCTCGATGGCCGCGAGATCAACAACGTCGCCCCGCACAAGCGCGACATCGGCATGGTCTTTCAGAACTACGCCCTCTTCC
>DAIRDJ010000178.1:0-8884 GCA_036796215.1 Geminicoccaceae bacterium | reverse complement strand
TCACCACCGAGGCCTTGAGACAGTTGACGACAGGTAGATTGCGCAACTTTTGATTACGCGGGAACTCTGCCGGTTGACCGGGCTGCTCGAGGAGCCGGCGGGATAGATCGACCCTTTCGCGGCTGGGCGATCTGACATCGGTGGGTCGGCGCTCCGACCAGCAGCCGAATTCGCACGAGTAGCAAAAACCGGTGGGGCCCGGGGAGGATCATCCTCCCCGCTCTTTTTTCCTATTGCCGCGCTCACCCTTCGTTCGGGATATCGAGGGTCGTGCCGCAGTGCTTGCAGTGGACGGCGTCGGGCTCGTGCTTGAAGAGGCCGCATTCGGGGCAGCGGTGGCGGATGCGGGCGGGCATGAAGATGGTTTGTGCCAGGCGGATGAAGAGCGCGATGCCGACGATCATGACGAGGACGGAGAGCAGCTTGCCGGTCTCGCCTTCGAGCGTGATGTCGCCGAAGCCGGTCGTCGTCAGCGTAGCGACGGTGAAGTAGAGGGCATCGACGTAGCTGTTGATCATCGGGTTGCGGTCGGCCTGGTGGACGTAGACCAGGGCCGTGGTGACGAAGAGGAAGAGCACCATGTGGATGGCGCTCTGGATCGCGTCCTCGTGCTGGCGGACCCAGCGATGCCGGCGCCTGAGTGTCTCGAAGAGGTGGTAGGAGCGGGCGAGCCTGGCCGCTCGCAGCACCCGCAGGAAGGCGAGCGTGGCGTAGTCGCCGGTGAAAACCGGAAGGATCAGGGAGACGATGACGACGGCATCGGCGATGGTGATCCAATTGAGAAGCTGCCGTCCCGGGTGCTGGGCGATGTAGAGCCGGGCGGCGAAATCGAGGGAGAGAACCAGGGCAAGGGTGAGGTCGACCCAGAGCAGCCAACGCGCGTCCGCAATGAAAGTGACTGTCAGAAAGAAGAAAATCGTGAGCGCATCAAAAACGACGAGGCCGTATTGGAAGCGGGCGGCCCGCTTGTCGGCGCCGAAGTAGAGGTCACGGAGCCAACCGCGGAGCGACAAGGGCGGGGTCGTATCGGCCGTCCCGCCGGCGGCGGCCGCGTCCCTGTCATTCATCGAGCGGGCCGAGGGGTCAGGTAACCGGCAGCATGACGTGGCGGCGATAGACCGGCCGCTCCTCCAGCCGCGCTCGCCAGTTGTCGATATTGGGCAGGCTCGGCTGCTCGATCGGCAGATTGCGGAAGCGCCAGATGGCACAGCCGAGAGGGATGTCGCCCATGGTGAGCTCGGGCCCGCCGACGAAGCGGCGGACGCGAAGATGCTCGTCGAGGAGTTGCCAGACCGGCACGATCGCCGCGGCTGCGGCGGTGATGGCGGCCGTGTCGCGCTCGACCTCGGGCGTGCGGATCAGGCCCCAGAAGATGGTGTGGAGGTGCGGCTGCAGCGTCGTGATCTGCCAGTCCATCCAGCGATCGGCGAGCGAGCGCAGGCCCGGATCCTCGGGCCAGAGCGAGCCACGAGCATACTTCGCGGCAAGATAGCGGACGATGGCGTTGCTCTCCCAGAGCGCGAGCTCGCCGTCCTCGACCACAGGGATGCGGCGGTTCGGATTGAGGGCAGTGTAGCTGTCGGTCTCGAGCCCGCCGAACGGCCCACCGGCATCGAGCCGCTCGTGCTCGATGCCGAGCTCGGCCACGGTCCACATCACCTTCTGCACGTTGATCGAATTGGTGCGCCCCCAGATCTTCAGCATCCATCCTCTCCTCTGCCGCCTTGCCGTCGGCGGCTGTTTGCCACATCGCTGGACGTCGGGCGACGAGTTTTCACGGCCGACGCCCCCCAACCGCCCCATCGCGCGAGGTGTTATGCTCCGTTATCTCACCCTTCTCCTCGTCTGCCAGCTGATCGGCGAGATCGTCGCCACAAGTCTGCAGCTGCCGATCCCTGGCCCCGTGCTCGGCATGGCGCTCTTGTTTCTCGGCCTCGTCGTCCGGCGTGGCAGCACTGCCGGGCTCGACGACTTCAGCCGTGGCCTCCTGCAGCATCTGGGCCTCTTGTTCGTGCCCGCTGGCGTGGGCGTGGTCCTGCATCTGCAGCTGCTCGCCGAAGCCTGGCTGCCGATCGCGGGTGCGCTGCTCTTCGGCACTGCGGTCACCATCGTGGTTACCGGCTGGCTGATGCAGCGGCTCGCCAGCCCGGCCCGGTCTGCACCGGGCGGGAAGGCCGGGCGATGACCGAGGAACTCTATCGCCTCTGGGTCTATCTGGCGGCGAGCCCGCTCTTGGCCCTGACGGCCACCCTGGTCGCCTATCAGGTCGGGCTCTGGCTCTACGAGGTCTGCGGCCAGCGGCCGCTCGTCAATCCGGTGTTGATCGCCGTTGTCGTCCTGGTCGGGCTGCTGTTGGCGACAGGAACGTCCTACGCCGACTACTTCGACGGTGCCCAGTTCGTCCATTTCATGCTGGGCCCGGCCACGGTTGCCCTGGCCGTGCCGCTCTACGGCCAGCTCCAGGCACTGCATGGGGCCGTCATCGCGACGGCTGTGGCGATCGGCTTGGGCTCGGTGACCGCGATCCTGAGCGCACTCGGCATCGCCTGGGTCTTGGGCGGCTCGCTCGAGACCATCGTCTCGCTCGCCCCCAAATCGGTCACCACACCGATCGCCATGGCCCTGAGCGAGCGCCTGGGCGGGCTTGCGTCGCTGACCGCCGTAGCCGTGATCATCACCGGCATGGTTGGGGCGATCGCCGGCGGTTGGCTGCTCGACCGCTTTCGCATCACCGACCAACGCGCCCGGGGCATCGCTATCGGTGTTGCCGCACACGGCATCGGCACGGCACGGGCTTTTCAGGTGAACGAGACGGCTGGCGCCTTCGCCGGTCTCGCTATGGGGCTCAATGCGCTCGCGACCACCCTGTTCCTCGCCGCCGTCATCGCCCTTCTCGGCTGAAAGGCGGGACGGCGCCGGCGGATCAACCGTCGAGCTTGGGCAGCTCGGGCAAGGGGACGATGGCGATGCCCTCGTCCGCGAGGCTCAGCACCTCGTCACGTGTTGCCTCGCCGTAGATCCCGCGGGGCTCCGTCTCCTCGTAATGGATCTTGCGCGCTTCCTCGGCGAAACGATCGCCGACATGCTCGAAGGTCGCTTCGACATGCGCCCGAAGCTTGCGCATCAAGATCAAGGTCTTGGCGAGTTGCGCCTGCTCCGGACCGACGGCTGCCGGGGGTGGTGCTGCAACAGGGCTCGGCGGCGTTGCTGCTGATGCGGGTGCGCCAGGCAAAGCCGTGCTGGCAGCGGTCCCGGGATCTGGATGGTCGGCTGCGCCGTCGTCTGCCGCAGCTGCGGCAGACCGCTGCAGCACGGCCGGGGCCATGATCGCCTTCTCGATCGTCCGGTCGCCACAGATCGGGCAATCGAGCGCCTCGACCTCCCGCGCGTAGGCGTCGCTGCTCTTGAACCAGCCCTCGAAGCCATGGCCTCGGCTGCACCGTAACCGATAGCAGATCACCCGGTGGTCTCGCCGTTCAAGAGCGGCTCCAGACGACCCGCAGCCTCGAGCGCCATGAGCTCGTCGCAACCGCCGATGCCGCGCCCGTCGATAAAGATCTGCGGCACCGTATACCGTCCCTCGGCGCGCTCCAGCATCTCGCTTTTGTTCGCCGAGGAGAGCCAGATGTCGATCTCGGCGAAAGCAATACCCTTCTGCTTGAACAAGCGCTTGGCGCGAATGCAGTAGGGGCAGAGAGGCTTGGTGTAGATTTCGACGACCGGCATGCTGCTTGGCGACACGTCTCTGGCTGAGGCATTCGGAGCGAGGCTCATGATGACAAGGATATAGGTGCGTCCGGGTCGCGCACCACCCTCGCCAGGGTCACGAGATCGACCGCAATGGCCCCGCCGGCGAGCAGACAGCGCGCACAGGCGCTGGCCGTGCTACCGGTGGTGAGCACGTCGTCGATCAGGACGACGCGCCGGTGCGGCACGAGCAGCCGACCCCTGGGACTCAGCGCGAAATCCTTGGCCCGTACGTTGCGACGACGCTCCGCTGCATCGAGCCGCTGCTGCGAGGCCGTGGCCCGCAGCTTGACGAGGCCATCGACCAGCACCGGCTTGTGCGCAGCCCTGCCGATCGCACGCGCGAGCAGCGCCGACTGATTGTAGCTGCGCTGCACTAGGCGCCAGCGATGCAACGGTACCGGAACGATGAGGTCGGCCGCGTTCAGGAGATCGCCGCCGGCCTTGGCCATCCAGCCGGCAAAGGTGGCGACCCCGTCGATGCGATCGCCGTGCTTGAAGCGCAGCACCAACCGTCTGGCGACACCATCGTAGCGCAGCGCCGAACGCGCCCGCTCGAACGCCGGCGGCTCGTCGAGGCAACGGCCGCAGATCGGCGCCTCGGCCGAGACATTGGGCATCGGCACGCCGCATGAGCGGCACTGTCGGCCATAAAGGAAAGCAATGTCGCCCCAGCACTCGCCGCAAAGCCGCCCCTGGGCATCGACCAGCTCACCACAGGCGAGGCAGCGCGGCGGCAGCAGCGAGTCGAGCATGGCTCGCCCAAGCCGGCGCAAACGCTCGCGCCAATCGACGATCTCCGGCACGGCCTGCTCCGACGTCTGCATGGGAGCTACTCCACCATATTCACCTATAAATAGAAAAACTATCTGATTTTTCTCCCAAATAGCAATGTCCTTGATCAGGCTCGGCGTCGTCATGGCATGCCACCCGAACAGCCTCGCGCACTGGAGTTGGCGGCAATGGTTGCCGCTCGATGGGCTGATCGAAGGCCCGGCCTGGGTTTGGCCGCTGAGCGGCCAGCCGAACGGTTCGACCCGAGAGCGGTCGGGCACCCGTCCCGACAAGACCGACGAACGCAGCAAGTGGCTGCCAGAATGCCCTTCCGGCCGCCCGCTGGCCCGCTTGCCGGGTCTGGCCGGTCGCTCCATCGAAATTCCGCTTCGCAGAGCCCTTATGCCGATTTCGAGGATCCAGGCCGACCATCGCGCCTCGGCGCCTCGGTCGATCCTTGGACTCAGTCCGGGATGCGTACCTCGAGCCCGGCTTCGGCAAGGACCTGCGCCAGTGACGCCTTGCAGGCCTCCAGACCTGCCGGAGAGCGCGCCTCGGCGCGGCCGACGAGCACGGCCTGGGTATTCGAGGAGCGCAACAGCCACCAGCCGTCACCTTCCTTAACCCGCACACCGTCGGTCGTGTCGACGTCGGCACCCGCTGCGGCGAGGCGCTTCTGGACAGCCTCGATCATCCGGAACTTCTGGTCCTCGCGGCAGTCGAAGCGGAGTTCCGGAGTGTTGAAGAGCTGTGGCATGGCATCCCTGAGGGCCGCCAACGACCGTTCGCCGCGGGCGAGAATGTCGAGCAGCCGGACCGCCACATAGAGCGCATCGTCGTGCCCGTAGAACCCGTCCTTGTAGAAGATATGACCACTCATCTCTCCCGCGAGCGGTGCCGCGGTCTCGACCATCTTGGCCTTGATCAGGGAATGACCGGTCTTCCACATCAACGGTTTGCCGCCCTTGGCGGCGATGTGGTCGAAGAGCGCCTGGCTCGCCTTGACGTCGGCAATGATCGTAGCCCCGGGCCGGCGGGCCAGCACATCGTCGGCGAGAATCTGCAGGATCTGGTCGCCCCAGATGATCCGGCCCAGGCCGTCGACCACGCCGATGCGATCGCCGTCGCCGTCGAAGCCGATGCCGACCTCGAAGCCACCCTCGCGCACAGCATTGATCAGATCGACGAGGTTCTCGGCGACGGTGGGGTCCGGGTGATGGTTGGGAAAAGTCCCGTCGACCTCGGCGAAGAGGAGCTGGTGGCGGCCGGGCAGGCGCTTGGCCAACGCCGCCATGGCGGGGCCGGCCACGCCGTTGCCGGCGTCCCAAACGACATCGACTGCCCGCGCACCATGATAGTCGGCGAGCAGCCGGTCGACATAGCGGTCGAAAAGGTCGACCGTGCGGTGCTCGCCGGCCCCGTCGAGGGTATCACCCGCGGCGGCGATGCGGCCGAGTTCCTGGATGCGCTCGCCGAAGAACGAGGTCTTGCCGAGCATCATCTTGAAGCCGTTGTAGTCCGGCGGGTTGTGCGAGCCGGTCAGTTGCACACCCGCATCGGCACCGAGTTCGTGCACGACAAAGTAGAGCATCGGCGTCGGCGCAAGGCCGATATCGAGCACGTCGACACCGCTTCGGGTGAGGCCTTCGGCAAGGGCCGCCGCGAGCTCGGGCGAGCTCAGCCGGCCGTCGCGACCGAGTGCCACCCGCCGCCGCTCCGAACCGTCACCGGCCGTGCGTCTGACGATGGTGCCGAAGGCACGGCCGATAGCCGTGGCATCGGCCGCATGGAGGGTGTCGCCGACGATGCCCCTGATATCGTACTCGCGAAGGATCGTCGGATCGAAGACGTGCACCATGAGCGAAGAGCTCACCTTGTTCGTGGCGAAGGGGCAGCGGCTCGGCGATCGGGTCAAAAGGCAGCAGGCGTTGCAGCGCGGCCGATGCCGGTATAGGCGAAACCTGCCATCGCCACCCGTTCGGGATCGAAGATATTGCGCAGATCGATCAAGAGCGGGGTGCGCATCTCCTCCTTCAGCCGATCGAGATCGAGGCCGCGAAACACATTCCATTCGGTGAGCACCACGAGCGCATCGGCACCGGCGGCAGGGCCGTAGGGTCCCTCGCACCACTCGATCTCGGGGAGGAGCTTGGCGGCCTCGGTCATGCCCTCGGGGTCGAAAGCGCGGACCTTGGCCCCTTCCGCCCTCAGCGCGGGAAGGATGACGAGGCTCGGACTGTCGCGCATGTCGTCCGTGTTGGGCTTGAAGGTGACGCCCAGAACCCCGATCGTCTTGCCGGCGATCTGGCCACCCAGCGCATCGATGATCTTCTTGACCATCCGGCGCTTGCGGTGCTCGTTGACGTTGACCACGGCCTCGACGATCCGCAGATGGCTGTCGTACTGCTCGCCGGTGCGCAAGAGGGCGAGCGTGTCCTTGGGAAAGCAGGAACCACCGTAGCCGGGGCCTGCATGCAGGAACTTGCGCCCGATCCGGCCATCGAGGCCCATGCCCTTGGCCACCTGCTGGACGTCCGCCCCCACCTTCTCGCAGAGATCGGCCATCTCGTTGATGAAGGTGATCTTGGTCGCGAGAAAGCTGTTGGTCGCGTACTTCACCAGCTCGGCCGTCTCGAGCGTGGTGAACATGATCGGTGTTTCGATCAGGTTCAGCGGCCGGTAGGCTTGGCTCATGATCTCCCGCGCGCGCTCGGTCTCCACTCCGCAGACGACCCGGTCGGGCCTGAGGAAATCCTCGATTGCCGAACCCTCACGGAGGAACTCGGGGTTGGAGGCGACGTCGATCTCGAGATCGGGGCGCTTGCTCTTGAACAGCCGCTGCAGCCGCCTTCCGGTGCCGACCGGCACGGTCGACTTGGTCACCACCAGGGTCGGCTTCTCCAGTGCTTCCGCAATCTCCTCGGCGGCAGCGAACACGAAGGTGAGATCGGCATGGCCATCACCGCGCCGGGTCGGCGTCCCGACGGCGATGAAGACCGCATCGACGTCCTTGACCGCCGCCTGCAGATCGGTCGTGAAGGTCAGTCGACCAGCGGCGCTGTGGCGCTCGACCAACGCGTCGAGGCCGGGCTCGAAGATCGGGATCTCGCCTCGCTCCAGCCGCTCGATCTTCGATTGGTCCTTGTCGACGCAGACCACGTCGACGCCGAACTCGGCAAAGCAGGCACCGGATACGAGACCGACATAGCCGGTACCGATCATGGCGATACGCATCTCACTTCTCCATGGGTGCCGGCCGAACCCGCGGCCGCGCTCGGATGATAGGGTGGTGGCAGATCATAATCGAGGGTAGTCAGTCTCGATAACGATCGAGGACGTTGCGGAAATCCGCAGCCAGATCGGGGCGCGCCAGGGCCGTCGCCACAATTGCCTCGAGGTAGCCGAGCTTGTCGCCGCAATCATAGCGCCGGCCTTCGAAGCGATAGCCGTGGAAGGGCCGGCCGCCGATCAATCGCTGCATCGCATCGGTGAGCTGGATTTCGCCGCCAGCACCCACTTCGTGCTGCTCGAGATGGTCGAAGACGGCCGACTCCAGAATATACCGGCCAATCACCGCATAGCGCGAGGGTGCGACAGTCGGATCGGGCTTTTCGACCAGGCCCTTGACCTCGACGAGCCGGCCCTCTTCGACACCCGGCTCGACGATGCCGTAGCGCGCGGTGTGCTCCTGCGGAACCTCCATGACGGCCACGAGATTGCCGCCGGTCCGCCTTTGCGCCTCGATCATCTGAGCCAGGCAAGGAACGTCGCTGTGGATGAGGTCGTCGACCAGAACGACCGCGAAGGGTTCGTCATGGATCAATTGGCGGGCGCACCAAACTGCGTGACCCAGGCCCTTTGCCTCTTGCTGACGGGTGTAGAGCACTTGGCCCGCCTGCGGCACCTCGGCCCGGAGCGCCGCGAGCTGCTCCTCCTTGCGCTTCGCAGCCAGCGCCTCAAACAACTCGACCGCCCGGTCGAAATGGTCTTCGATGATGGTCTTGCCGCGCCCGGTGACGAAGATGAACTCCTCGCAGCCGGCGGCGGCCGCCTCCTCGAGCGCGTACTGAATGATCGGCTTGTCGACCACCGGCAGCATTTCCTTGGGCAGCACCTTGGTGGCCGGCAGCATCCGCGTGCCCAGCCCGGCAACCGGGAACACCACTTTTCTCACACGCTTCATCCAAACTCCCGGCGGCTCGACCCCTGGCCGCACCCGACAACTATTGCAGGGCCGCAATTCAGGCCCTCTTCTACCCACGCCACGTGCTGCGCTGCAAGACCATCCTGGCGCAAAGGCACCGCGCACCCTAGGCTCTGTTGACATTCTACCGCAAGAGGATGCAGGCGGCGACGAGATGAA
>DAIRDJ010000177.1:0-8899 GCA_036796215.1 Geminicoccaceae bacterium | reverse complement strand
GCCGACCGAAAGCCGATCTTCTCGGCCGACGGCGGCGATGCGCTGATCACCAACCACATCGCCGACATCATGACCGTGCGGCCGATCAGCATTTCGGCCGATGCCACGGTGCAGGAGGCGGCGGCACTGATGCATGCGAACACGATCTCCTGCCTGCCGGTCTGTGACCACCGCAAGCTCGTCGGCATCCTCACGACCGGTGACCTCGCCGGTCGGGTGATCGCCAAGGGACGCGGGGCGGAAACGCCGATCCGCGAGGTGATGACCAGCGATCCCCTGACCCTGCCCCCGGATGCGCTGGTCTTCGACGCGCTGCTCGCCATGGGCGAGCGGCAGATCGGCCACCTGCCGATCGCCGAGCAGGGCAGGCTCGTCGGCATCGTCACCCGCACCAATCTGATCCGCCGCCAGTCGACCTCGGTCACCTTCCTCATCGGCGACATCAACAAGTCGATCCGGATCAAGGACATCGCCGCCGTCGTCGCCGAGGTGCCGCAGCTGCTGGCACAGCTCGTGGGTGCGGGGGTCGAGGCCTTCAAGGTGGGCCAGCTCGTGACCTCGGTGACCGACGCCGTGACCAAGCGCCTGATCGCCATGGCCGAGGCGGAGCTCGGGGGCCCGCCGGTACCCTATCTCTGGCTCGCCTGCGGCAGCCAGGGCCGCCGCGAGCAGACGGGCACTTCGGACCAGGACAACTGCATCATCCTCGACGAGAGCTACGACGAGACCGCGCATGGTGCCTATTTCGCCACGCTCGCCAAGCGCGTCTCCGACGGCCTCGATGCCTGCGGTTACGTCTACTGCCCGGGGGAGATGATGGCGACCAACCCCAAGTGGCGGGTCAAGGCCAGCCGGTGGCGGCGCTACTTCCAGGGCTGGATCGAAGAGCCTGATCCGATGGCGCAGATGCTCTCGTCCGTCATGTTCGACCTCAGACCGATCAATGGCGAGACGAGCCTCTTCTCGGGCCTGCAGCGGCGCACCCTCGAGGCGGCCCGAAAGAACAGCATCTTTCGCGCCCATATGATCGCCAATTCGCTCAAGCATGTGCCGCCCTTGAGCCTCTTTCAGGGCTTCGCCCTGATCCGCTCCGGCGAGCACCGCGACACCCTCGATCTCAAGCTGAACGGGGTGGTGCCGATCGTCGATCTCGCCCGGGTCTATGCGCTCGACGGTGCGATCGAGGCGGTCAACACCCGCGAGCGGCTGCTCGCGGCACGCCAGGCCGGCGCCTTGAGCGAGCATGCCGCCGCCGACCTTGTCGACGCCTTCGACCTGATCTCGCGCATCCGCCTCGAGCATCAGGCACGGCAGGTGAGGGAGGGCAAGAAGCCCGACAACTTCCTGCCGCCCTCGACACTCTCTGCGATGGAGCGCAAGCACCTGAAGGACGCCTTCGGGGTGGTCAAGTCGAGCCAAGCCTCGCTGCGGTCGCGCAGTGCCTGAGCACGGGCCGGCAACGATGACAACGCGTGCAGCCGCGCCAGGCAGGCAGCCATGATCTGGACGCTGATCGGCACCCTCATGGTAGGCGTGCTCGCCGCCAGCCTCACCTTTGTCGGCTTTCGCCTCCTTCGCCGCGAGCCGCCGCGCTGGCTGCTGCCGGCAGCAGCGGGCCTTGCCATGCTGATCTTCCACATCGCCTCGGACTACGCCTGGTTCGGCCGGACCACCGCCGCCTTTCCCGAGCACCTCGAGGTCGGTGAAGCCTACACCACGCGCAACATGCTGCAGCCCTGGACGCTCGTTGCGGCACCCGTCCGGCGGTTCAGTGCTGTCGATAGGCGGGCGATCCGCCGCAACCCGGCGGCACCCGATCTGGTCATGGCGGACGTCCACCTGCTGCAGCGCTACTACCCGACGGTGACGGTCGCCCAGCTCTACGACTGCAGCGCCTCGCGTCGAGCCTCGGTGGGGCCGAACCTCGAGGTCGATGCCGACGGCCGTCCCGCCAACGCCGACTGGGTGGAGATCGATGCCGACGACTCGATCCGCCAGATTGTCTGCAGCGCATCGACGAGCATGCTCGACCAACGATCGACAACTAGTCGCGGGAACGGCGACACCATCAGGGAGCGGGAACAGTGGCGAGCCAAAGCATTCTGGTCGTCGACGACGAGCCGGGCATCCGGCTCTACCTGAAACGCCTCTTGGGCAATGCCGGGTTCGTCGTGCGCACCGCCGCCGACGGCAACGAGGCGGTGGCGTCGATCGAGGCGGAGCCCCCTGACCTCGTGATCCTCGACGTCATGGTCGGTGGCCGCGACGGCTATGAGATCTGCGAGGCGATCAAGCAGAACCCGCAGCAAGTCGGCATCAAGGTGGTCATGCTCTCGGCCAAGAGCCGGGCGATCGAGGTCGAGAAGGGCATGGCGCTCGGTGCCGACGCCTACCTGACCAAGCCGTTCTCGATGGACGAGCTCCGCGACACCGTGCGCCGCCTCCTTGCCGATACCGATGCCGATGCCGCCGCCAACGCGGGTGTCGGGGGGAGCTGAGCCCGTGCTCGACCGGCTGAGCCTCAGGCTGCGCGTCTTCCTCTTCTTCGCGCTGATCGGCCTCGGCGGCACGGCTGCCATCGCTGCGGCCATGGTCTATCTCGGCCGCAGCACCCAGCCGCCGAAGATCGATGATCTCGTGCTGATGGGTGGCGCCGCCAGTGCCGTGGTTCTCGGCCTTTCACTCTGGGTCTGGCAGAAGTTCGACGAGCACGTGGCCCGGTCGATCGTCGCCGTCTGCAATCACCTGAAGGCTGCCGCCCACGCCGGTGCCGAGCGCGAGATGGCCAAGGGCACCGCCCGCTATCTCGGCTTTCTCGAGCCTGCGGTGCAGGAGGTCACGGCAGCACTCACCGAGACCCGCCGCGAGGTCGAGCGCACCATCATCACCGCCACCGCGGCGAGCGAGGAGCAGAAGCAGTACCTCGCCACGATCCTGCGCGACCTGCAGCAGGGTGTCGTGATCTGCAACCGCAGCCACCAGGTGCTGCTCTACAACCAGCGAGCCCTCGAGATCCTGCATGTCGCGGGCGATATCGGCCTCGGCCGGTCGTTCTTCGGCGTGGTCACCGAGCAGCCCTTCCAGCATGCGCTGACCCGGCTCGAGAACCGCTTCACCTCGGGCCGCCACGCAGGCCACCCCGACGGCCTGGCAGTCATGGTCATCGCCGCCACCAGGGTCGGCAACTACACGCTCAAGGGCCGGGTCTCCCTGACCCTCGGCCGCGAAGGGGGCGACGGCCGAGAAGTGCCGACGGGCTATGTCGTCATCTTCGAGGACGTCACCGACGAGCTCGCCGCCGGCATCTGGCGCGACCGCATGCTGCACGAGGTGACCAGCGACATGCGCCAGCGCGTCGCCAATCTCGCGATGGTCGGCGACCTGCTCACCCTCGACGAGCATATCGACGCCGACGAGCGGGCGGCCGCCCGGGCCACCTTCCAGGAGGACGGCAGGGCACTCGCCGAGCGGCTCGACCGGCTCGACGAGATCTCCTCCGACCTCCTCTCCAGCGCCTGGCCGATGACCCAGGTCTTCGCGCCGACGTTGTTGCAGCTGATCATCGAGCGCCGCTCGGAAGGCCGCACCCTCGAGATCGAGACGACGGGCGACGAGGTATGGCTGCACTGCGACAGTGCCGCCATCGTCGACCTCGTCGACCGGCTGCTCAACCGCACTGCCGTCTTTGCCCGCATCCGGCGCTTCGCGCTCAGCCTGCGCGGCGGCGAGCGCCGTGCCGATCTCGACATCGTCTGGACGGGCGAGCCCGTGCCGGTCCGCGCCCTCGAGACCTGGCTCGGCGAGCGGCTCGACGAGGGGCTGGGTGCGATGACCGGCGACGACGTCCTGAGCCGGCACAAGACGGAGATCTGGTGCACCGCCGCCGGTCCCGGACAGTCGCGGCTGCGGCTGCCGCTGACCACCGTCGCCTTCGACGCCAGCCGCGCCCCCGGCATGACCCGTCTCGAGGCCCGGCCGGAGTTCTACGACTTCGACCTTTTTGCCCGCCGCGCCCGCGAATCGGTCGCCGAGACCCCCTTGCGCGACCTCACCTACGTCGTGTTCGACACCGAGACCACCGGCCTCGAGCCCTCGAAGGGTGACGAGATGGTGCAGATCGCGGGTGTGCGCATTGTCAATGGCCGCATGCTGCGGGGCGAGATCTTCGACTCGCTGATCCATCCCGGGCGGACCATCCCCCGCGTTTCCTCGGAGGTGCACGGCATCACCAACGCCATGGTCGCCGACGCCGATCCTCTGGCCCTGGTGCTGCCGCGCTTCCACCGCTTTGTCGGCGACGCGGTGCTGGTCGCCCACAACGCCGCCTTCGACATGAAGTTCTTGACGCTGCGCCAGGCCGAGGCCGGCGTCGCCTTCGCCAATCCGGTGCTCGACACCGTGCTGCTCGCCGCTGCCGTCTTCGGCGCCGATGAGAGCTTGACACTCGACACCCTGGCCGAACGCTTCGCCATCAAGATCGCCGCCGAAGAACGCCACACCGCGATCGGCGACAGCCTGGCCACCGGCCATACCTTCCTCAAGCTGATCGACGTCCTCGAAGCCGGCGGCGTCACCACGCTCAGAGAAGCGATCGAGATCTCGGAAAAGCAGGCCGCGATCAGACGCGCCCAGGGCAAGTACTGACCGCAGCTGTCTGCTGCCAAAAAGACATGTGGGGAAGATGATCTTCCCCACACCCCAAAGGAACTTCGCGCCATCACCCCGCACGAGCACCGGCACAAAGTAACGGAGGGGTGCGGGGAGGCACTGCCTCCCCGTTCTTGTTGATCAGTTCCGCTACCGGAACAAGCCCTGGTGCAGCCTGCGCAGCTCGTTCTTCTGCACCTTGCCCATCGTGTTACGCGGCAGGGCGTCGGTCGGCAGCACCCGCTTGGGTCGCTTGTAGGCGGCGAGCTTGTCGCGGGTTGCGTCGATGAGGATGCGCTCCTCGGGCGGATGTCCAGGGTCGCTCGGCACGATGACGGCGACGACCGCCTCGCCAAAGTCCGGGTGCGGCACGCCGATTACCGCCGTCTCTGCCACGCCGGGAAGGTCGTTGAGCACGTCCTCGATCTCCTTGGGATAGACATTGAACCCGCCCGTGATGATCAGGTCTTTGTCGCGGCCGACGATGGTGAGGTAGCCGTCCGGGCTCAGCATGCCGAGGTCGCCGGTGATGAAGAAGCCGTCCGCGCGAAACTCAACTGCTGTCTTCTCCGGCAGGCGCCAGTAGCCCTTGAAGACATTGGGGCCCTTGACCTCGATGCCGCCGATCTCGTTCGGGGCCACAGGTGCGCCGTCGTTGTCCACCACCCGGACCTGGACACCCTGGAGCGGCAGGCCGACGCTGCCCGGCCGTCTCTCGCCGACGAGCGGGTTGGAGGTGTTCATGCCGGTCTCGGTCATGCCGTAGCGCTCGAGGATGGCGTGGCCGGTGCGCGCGGTGAACTGCGCGTGGGTCTCGGCGAGGAGCGGGGCCGAGCCCGAGATGAAGAGCCGCATGTGAGCCGTGGCCTCGGCGGTCAGCCGGGGATTGGCCAAGAGCCGGGTGTAGAAGGTCGGCACACCCATCAGCACGGTGGCATCAGCCATCAGGTCGACCACCTGATCCGCGTCGAACCTGGGCAAGAGGATGATCTTCGCACCCGTCGCGAGGCAGATGTCGAGGGCGACGAACAGGCCGTGGGTGTGAAAGAGCGGCAAGGCGTGGATCAGCACGTCGTCGGCCGAAAAGCCCCAGGTCTCGATCAGCGCTTGATTGTTCGACCAGAGATTGTTGTGGGTGAGCATGGCACCCTTGGAGCGGCCCGTCGTGCCCGAGGTGTAGAGGATGGCGGCCAGGTCGCCCGGGCTGGCGCTGCTGACGGTGGTGGCGGGAGGCTGGCGGTCGGCACCCTCGCTCAAGGAACCGCGGCCTTCGGCGTCGAGGGTGACGAGCGTGCCGCCGCGCTGCTCCACGAGCGGGGTCAGCGGGGCGGCGTCGGCGGGGTCGGCCACCATCACCTTGGGCTCTGCGTCGCCGATGAAATAGTCGAGCTCCGCCATGGTGTAGCCGGTGTTGAGCGGCAGGTAGACGGCCCCGGCCTGCAAGGCGCCGAGAAACAGCGCCACGTTCTCGTGGCTCTTCTCGACTTGGACCGCCACCCGGTCGCCGGGCTCGACCCCCCGGGCCAGTAGCTCGGCCGCCATCTGCCCCGCCCGCTCGAGCAGTGCTGCCCCGGTGATCGGCCGCCCCTGCCAGACCAGGGCGGTGCGCTCGGGTGCCCGGGCGAGGCTCGCCTGCAGCGTCGTGAAGAGGTTGATCGTCATCGGGTCGGCCCCATGAGCATGTCGGGCAGGAGAGTGGCAATGCCCGGAAAGAAGCAGAGGATCAAGATCGCCAGGACCATGCAGCCGACATAGGGCAGCGAGCCCTTGAGGATGGTCTGCAGCTTGATCTCGGGGGCGATCGAGTTGATCACGTAGAGATTGAGCCCGACAGGCGGCGAGATCAGGCCGATCTCCATGTTGATGGTCAAGATCACGGCGAACCAATAGGGATCGAAGCCGGCCGCCAAAATCACCGGCAACAGGATGGGTGCCACCATGACGATGACGGCGACCGGCGGCAGGAAGAAGCCGCAGACCAAAAGGAAGAGATTGACGTAGAAGAGCAAGAGCCAGGGATTGACGTCCAAGGCGATGATCGTGTTGGCGACGGCCTGGGTGATGAAGAGGCTGGAGAGCATGTAGCTGAAGACACCGGCAGCACCCACGATCACCAGGATCATCACCGATTCGCGGGTGCTGTCGCGCAGGATCGCCCAGAGCTTCTCGGGCTGGTACATCCGATAGATGACGATGGCGGTCAACAGACAGGCGACGGCACCGAGCCCGGCCGTCTCCGAAGGCGTGGCGATGCCGCCATAGAGCGCATAGAGCACGGCCGCCACGATGATCAGGAAGGGCAGCACCCGGGGCAGGATTTCGAACTTTTCCCGCCAGCTGTAGTGCACGGCGGCCAGGGCCCGGCCACCCCGCCCGGCCCACCAGGTGGCGAACAGCGACCAGGCCATGAAGAGGGCGGTCAGCATCAGCCCCGGGATCAGGCCCGCGAGGAAGAGCCGGCCGATCGAGGTCTCGGTCGAGATGCCGTAGACGATCATCGTCACCGACGGCGGGATCAGGATGCCGAGCGTGCCGCCAGCGGCGATCGAGCCCGCGGCCACGCCATCCGAAAAGCCGCGCTCGCGCATCGCCGGGATGCCCATCTTGCCGATCGCGGCACAAGTGGCGGGCGAGGAGCCGGAAAGCGCCGAGAAGAGGGCGCAGGCCCCGAGGTTGGAGATGACGAGCCCACCCGGCACCTTAGTCATCCAGCGATCCAGCGCCAGGAAGAGATCGGGCCCGGCGCGCGACGAGGCCACGGCGCCACCCATCAGGATGAACATCGGGATCGAGAGCAGGGCGAAGCTGTCGAGCTTGCCGAAGAAGAGCTCGGGCACCAGCGAGAGATCGCGCAGGCCGGAAAAGGCGAAGAGAAAGCCGATCGAGACGACCAGGAGGCCGATGCCGATGGCGATGCCACTGAACAGCACCAGCGTGGTGACGACGGCGACCAGAAGGCCGAGAAGGACGGGGTCCACTGGCTCAGTGCTCCCGGCGCAGGGCGAGCGGGTTGTCGATCTTGTCCGGCAGGCCGAACGGCTTTTCGCGGCCGGTCAGGCTCGCCAGGAGATCGGCCAAGAGCTGGAGGAACATCAGGCCGAAGCCGACCGGCAAGGCCAGATAGGGGATCCACAAGGGCGGCCGCCAGATCGAGGGCGAGCGCCACGTATACATATAAGCCTCGATAACGAGCTCGGTCCCGTAGCCGACGACCAGCGCACAGACGGCGAGCCCGAGGCCGGCACACACATAATAGAGCGCCGCCCTGGCCCGCCTACCGAGATAGAGCGGCAGGAGATCGACATTCACGTGGCCGCGCCGGCTCTGCACATAGGGCATGCCGATCAGGGTCGAGGCGATCATCAGATAGATGACGAACTCGGTCTGCCAGACGGTCGAGGCGTTCATGACATAGCGCATGAAAACGAGCTGGCAGACGACCAGCACCGAGACGGCGAGCGCGCCCGCGGCGAGAAACCCGCAGAAGAGCGACACCCGGCCCATGGCCCAGATGAACCAGTCGACCGAGCCATGCGGCCGGAGCGGCGGCGGGCGGTCGGCGGGCGCCGCCGGGCTGGCCTCGGACGAGGGATCGGGGGACGAAGGGTCGGGCATCGTTGGCTCGGCCGAAGGCGGGGCGGCAGGATCACGCCGCCCCTGGTGTCAACGCTGGCTGGCAGGCTCAGTCGATGGACAAGGCGAGGTCCAAAAGCTCCTTGCCGTTCGGCGTCGAGTCGACGAAGGAGGCGAAGGCCGTTTCCTGGGCGACTTCCATCCAGGCCTGGTAGTCGTCCTCGGTCATGTAGGCGATCTCGACCCCGGCCTCCTCGAAGACCCGCACTGCCTCGTCGTCCTCCGATGCGGCGGTCTCTGCATAATACGCCTCGGCCACGGCCGCCGCCTCGCGGAGTGCGGTCTGCTGCTCCTCGGACAACCCGTCCCAGGTCTGCTTGGAGAGGAGCAGCGGCTGGTACATGAACCAGAGCGCGTAGTCACCCGGCGGGGTGAAGCAGGCGACCTGCTCGTAGAGGCGGAACGAGACGAAGCTCGAGGACGAGGTGTTCAGGGCATCGAGCACGCCGGTCTGCATGGCGCTGTAGACCTCGGAGCTCGGCATCGACGAGATGGCGGCCCCAGCACCCGCCAGCATCTCCTCGAAGGACTGCCCGGCCGCCCGGGTCTGCAATCCGGCGATGTCCTCGGGTGTGCGGATGCATTTCTCACGCGCGGCGAACCCGCCGGCGAGCCAGCC
>DAIRDJ010000176.1:1539-9103 GCA_036796215.1 Geminicoccaceae bacterium | reverse complement strand
GGTACATGGACAAGAAGATCAACATCGACGACCTGATCACCCACACCATGCCGCTCGCCGACATCAACAAGGGGTTCGATCTGATGCACGAGGGCAAGTCGATCCGCGGCGTGGTCGTCTATTGATGGTGGCAAAGCCCGAGATCAGGGCCGGCCATCGCTGCCACGGCGGGGTGCAGGCGGTCTACGCGCACGAGTCGAGCGCCACCGGCACGGGCATGGAATTCTCCATCTACCTGCCGCCCGCGGCCGAGCACGGCCAGCGCTGCCCGGTCCTCTGGTGGCTCTCGGGTCTGACCTGCACCTGGGAGAACGCCACGACCAAGGCGGGCTTTCAGGGACCGGCGGCGGCCGCCGGCATGATCGTCGTCTGCCCGGACACGAGCCCCCGGGGCCTCGATCTCCCCGGCGAGCACGACGCCTACGATTTCGGCTCGGGTGCCGGGTTCTACGTCGATGCCACGGTCGAGCCCTGGAGCCGGCACTATCGGATGGAGACCTATGTCACGCGCGAGCTGCAGGATCTGGTGGCCGCGCATTTTCCGATCGATGTGGCCCGGCAGGGGATCGCCGGGCATTCGATGGGTGGGCACGGGGCGCTGACCCTGGCCTTGCAGCATCCGGAGCTCTACCGCTCGGTCTCGGCCTTCGCCCCGATCAGCTCGCCGATGCGCTGCCCCTGGGGCGAGAGGGCGCTTGCGGGCTATCTCGGCCCCGATCGGGCCACCTGGCGGGCCCATGATGCGACGGCGCTCATCGAGGACGGCAAGCGGGTCGCCGAGCTCCTGGTCGATCAGGGCACCGGCGACAGCTTTGTCGCGGAGCAGCTGAAACCGGAGCTCCTGGCAGAGGCGTGTGCCGCAGCGGGCATCCCGCTCGAGCTCCGCCGGCAGCCCGACTACGACCACTCCTATTATTTCATGGCGAGCTTCATCGCCGACCACATCGCCTGGCACCGCCGGCATTTGGGCTGAGACGACGGGTCGCAACGCCGGTTCTCCTCGGGCGTTGCATGGCTGGTCTTTCAAAGTCGCGCAAGCAGCGCTAGGGTCTGTTCGGGAAAGCCGACTCCGGGAGGGGAGGATGGCGCGCCTTCCGTGCTTCCAGAGAAGGGGAAAGCTATGGCTACGTTTGTCCGTGTTTTCGAGACCCAGGAGCAGGCGGCCGACGCCGTTCGCGACTTGAAGGATGCCGGGTTCGGCAGCCTGCTGCATGTGACACCCGAGACGCCGGATCCCGCTGGTGCGGCTGCTGCCGCCGGCATGGCGGGATACGGCCGTTTCGCCGCCGAGCAGGTGGCGCTCCAACGTTCCGTGGTCGGTGTCACCCCGCCCTTCGGCCAGGGCAAGATCGCCGTCGCAGCGCTCGATGCCGCAGGGCCGATGGCGGTCGAGGTACCGAAGGCGGAAGCCGAGGCCGCGGCCGCCCGGATCGCCGCGACACCGCTCTCCAACATGTTCGGCTGGAGTGTTCTGTCGGACGACCCGGCGCCACTGTCCAGCATGTTCGGCTGGAAGGTGAAGTCCGAGAAGGCGGCACCGCTCTCCGAGTGGCTCGGCTGGAGCACGCTCAGCGACAAGACCTATTACACCGTCTCGGGGTTGAAGGACGACCCGACGCCCGCGTCGTCGGCGCTCCGCATGCGCATTCTCTCCGACAGCGCAGCCCCCCTGTCCGAGCGGTTCGGCTGGCCGACGAAGAGTGCCCAGACACACTTCCTGACCAACAAGCTCTCGAACGACCCGACCCCGCTGTCGTCGCGCCTCGGCATAACAGTGTTGAGCGACAAGTAGTGACCGACTGTCTGGCTGTGGTGCGACAGGCCTGAGCCCCGCACCGTCGCCTCTCCATCTCCGGCGGGGGACCGCCGTCTCGGATTGGCCCGTACGTCTCGACGTGCGGGCCGTTTCGTGTTGAGCGTGGTCGGCTCGGCACGGCGGCAATGGTAAACTGAAGGTGTCACATTCATCTGTCAGTCTTTGTTGACAGGTGAGAGCGATCGGCCTAGTGTCCAGCTGTGGAGGAGCGGCGTCACTCGCGTGGTGCGCCACGAAATGCTCTGACGCTCGGCGCTGTCGAGGGTTGACCGTGGCCGACGGGCCCTGGTTGTTCTTCAATCTACCCGAGGAGCACGACAAGGAGCACCTCCGCCTGTGCGAGGCTTCGCACAGTCGTAAGGTGGTTCCACTTCCTTAAGGGGGAAAATCCACATGGCCAAAGACTTGGACGATCCGGATCGGGTGTGGCCTACCGGCCTCACCATCGCGGAGTCGGAAGAACTCCACAAGCACGTCATCGACGGTACGCGGGTGTTCTTCGCGATCTCTGTGCTCGCGCATTTGCTGGCGGCGGCGTTCTCGCCGTGGCTCGGCTGAGGAGGCTTAGATGAATCAAGGCAGAATCTGGTGCGTCGTCAATCCCACCGTGGGGTTGCCGCTCTTCCTTGGTGCCGTGGCACTGATCTCGTTCATCGTGCACTTCGCTATCCTCAACAACACCACATGGTTCCCCGCCTTCTTCGGCGGCTGAGACCAACGGTTTGCCGTGAGGGCTGACCAAGGGGTCGGGCACCGCATCCCGACCCCGCCCCGCGGTGGCTCGCCGAAAGAAATGAGCAAGGGGGGTTACAAGCGGTGAATCGCGTCGGCCGCGCCATAATAGCGAAATGGGTGTCGCTCGGCCCACGCTTCATGCCGTTCGCCGACGTTGCGACCCCGGACATGCCGCTCGGTCGCCTGTTGCGTCTGTCGCTCTTCCAGGTTTCGTGCGGCATGGTGCTGGTGCTGTTGCTCGGCACCTTGAACCGGGTGATGATCGTCGAACTCGGCGTCGCCGCCTCGCTGGTCGCCGTCATGATCGCCCTGCCCGTCGTCTTCGCCCCGTTCCGGGCGCTGATCGGTTACAAATCCGACACCCATCGTTGTGAGCTCGGCTGGCGGCGTGTGCCCTTCATCTATAAGGGCACGCTCTGGCAGTTCGGCGGTTTCGCCGTCATGCCGTTCGCCCTGCTCGTCCTCGCCGGCCTGGGCCAGGCCGGCGAATACCCGCCGATCATCGGCCACGCTTCGGCCGCCTTGGCCTTCCTTCTGGTCGGTGCCGGTGTGCACACCGTGCAGACCGCGGGCTTGGCGCTGGCCACCGATCTGACCCCGCCCGAGTCGCATCCCAAGGTCGTGGGTCTGATGTACGTCATGCTGCTCTTGGGCATGATCTCAACTGCACTGATCTTTGGTTGGGCGCTGAATGATTTTACGCCCGGCCGCCTCATTCAGGTGATCCAGGGCGCTGCCGTCGCGACCGTCGTCCTCAATGGCCTGGCCCTTTGGAAGCAGGAGAGCCGTCGTCCGCCGCGCGGTGCGCGGCGCACCGATACCGACCCGAGCTTCGCCGAGGCTTGGGCGCGGTTCTGCGAGGGTGATCGGGTCACCCGGCATCTGGTGGTCATCGGCATCGGCACCATGGCGTTCGCCATGGCCGACATCCTGCTCGAGCCCTTCGGCGGCGAGGTGCTGGGCCTCAGCGTCAGTGCCACGACCAAGCTCACCGCCCTCTTCGCGGCAGGCGGGCTGAGCGGCTTCGCCTACGCGTCCTATGCGCTCGGCCGCGGTGGCGATGCCTATCGCATGGCGCAGATGGGGGCGATCATCGGCGTGCCGGCGTTCCTTCTGGTGATGCTGGCACCGCCGCTCGACCTCGTCTCGATCTTCCTGGTCGGCAATTTCCTGATCGGTTTCGGTGGCGCGCTCTTCGCCCATGGCACGCTGACCGCGACCATGACCCGCGCCCCCAAGGAGCGGGCCGGCCTCGCACTTGGCGCCTGGGGCTCCGTCCAGGCCACGGTCGCCGGTGTGGCGATGATCGCGAGCGGGGCGATCCGCGATCTCGTCAACGTCATGGCCGGAGCCACCGACGGGCTCTGGGGCGTGCCGGGCGCCGCCAACGGCTACATGACCGTCTATGCGCTGGAGATCGTTCTCCTGCTCCTCGCCATCGCCGTGGCCCTGCCGTTGATCCGCCGGGCCAGCAGCTCGCCCGCGGCCACGGCCGGCGTGCGGACGCATTGAGCCGCCATGGCACGTCAGGCGATCCTCGAATATCCCGACCCGCGGCTGCGTCAGCGCTGCGCTGCCGTTCTGAGCTTCGACGACGCGCTCCGGCAGCTGGTTCGGGATCTCCTCGACACGCTCCATGCGACGAGCGGCATCGGGCTTTCGGCACCGCAAACCGGAGCACTGCGCCGGGTCCTGGTGATGGACCATTCGGGCAACGCGACCGCACCCGAGGTCTATGTCAATCCGATGATCCTCGCCCGCTCTGCCGTCGGCATCGTCGAGGAGAGCTGTCTCTCGGTGGCGGGGGTCACCGGCAATGTGGTGCGTGCGACCAGGGTTCGCGTCCAGGCGCAGGACCAGACGGGCACCTCCTTCGAGCGTGACCTCGAGGGCATGCCCGCGGTCTGCCTGCAGCACGAGATCGACCACCTGGACGGCAAGCTCTTCATCGACCGCTTGATGCCCTGGCGGCGCCTGATGCTGCGCTTCTCGCTGCCGCGCGAGGTGCGGCAAGCGGCCAGTGATTGAGCCCGCCCGCGGCAGCGTCAGGGGGCGGTGTGGCTTGTGTCGGTTGCACGAGGCGCCTAGACCAGCGGTGCGCCGGGCGGGACGGCGCCTGTTTTTTGCACACAAGGTATGATGCGACACGAATTGGTGGTCGGGCTCGGCTATGGGTTGCGCCGTGGCCTGTTTTTCCTTGCGCCCGAGAAGCGGATCGGGATCGAGCGGTGGGTTCGCGGCTGGGAGGAGGCGCGGCTCCTGGCGGCAAGCGATGTCGCCTTCGTCAGCTGGGCGAAGAGCGGGCGGACCTGGCTCAGGACGATGCTGTCGCGGGCGTTTCAGCTCGGCTACGGCATCCCGGCGGGCGAGGCCCTGGAATACGACAATCTCAAGCGGCTGAATCCGAAGATCCCCTCGGTCTTCTTCACCCACGGCAACTATGTTCGCGATTATCTCGGCACGTTTGACGAGCAGCCGGCGTTCTGGGGCAAGCGGGTGCTGCTCTTGGTACGCGATCCGAGGGACACGGCCGTGTCGCAATATTTTCAGTGGCGGCATCGGATGCATGCCTCAAAGAAGCTCTTGAATGCCTATCCGCCGCACGGGGCGGCGGTCAGCCTCGCCGATTTCGTCCTCAGACAGCCGATGGGGCTAGCGGGTGTTCTGGACTTCTTGCAGATCTGGGAGCGCACACTGCCGAAGGTGCGCGCCTCGCACACCGTGCATTACGAGGCGCTCAGGCAGGATACGGCCGGCACGCTCGCCGGGATTCTCGACTTCCTCGGCACGCCGGTGACACCGGAGATCGTGGCCCAGGCCGTCGCGTACGCTTCGGTCGAGAACATGCGCAAGCTCGAGGCCGAAGGGACCAAGGTCGGCTATTCGGGCCAGCGGCTCAAGCCCGGCAATGCGGCCAATCCGGACAGCTTCAAGGTGCGGCGCGGCAAGGTCGGCGGCTGGCGGGACTATCTGAGCGAAGCCGAGATCGCCGAGGTGGAGGCCATGGTGGCGGCACGAGCGGGGCCGCTTTTCGGCTACAAATCGACGACGGGCGCCGCTTCTGCTTGAAGATGCCGGCCCGCATGGTGCAGGGTGGGGGCATGGATAGTCGCATGCGCCAGTGCTGCTGAGGGCGGGCCTTGTCGGGTCTGCTCTACCTCATCCCGATCGCGCTCTTCCTCGGGCTCCTCGGCCTGGGTGCTTTCATGTGGGCGATGCGGAGCGGGCAGTTCGACGACCTCGACGGGGCTGCCGAGCGCATCCTGCACGACGAGGACGACGATGAGCCGCCGGCCAAGGACTAGGAGCCGCGCACCCGGCGGCTGATTTTGTGGATCCAGCGCTCGGCCATGCCCTCGGCTCTGGTGAAGAGCTCGCCGGCGCGGGGATAGCGGGCCTTCAGGCGCAGGATCAGCCGTTCGGCCCAGCTGGCGTGGCGCGAGAGGATGATCAGGCCGATGGCGAGGAAAAGAACACCCTGCAGGATCGGCAGGAAGAGACCGAGCACACCCAGGCCCAGAAAGCTGTAGCCGAGGCCGAGCATCAAAAAACGGGTCATCGCGCGTTCGCCTGCTCGAGCCAGGCGGCTTCATCGAGGGTCGCAACGCCGAGCTCGGCGGCCTTCTTGGCCTTCGAGCCGGCATCGGCACCCAGCACCACGTAGTCGGTCTTCTTCGAGACCGAGCCCGCGACCTTGGCCCCCAGCTTTTCGGCCAGGGCCTTGGCCTCCGCCCGGGTCATCGTCTCCAGGCTGCCGGTGAAGACGATGGTCTTGCCGGCGAAGGGCGAGCCGCCGGTCTCGGGTGCTGCCGCCGCCTCGACCTCGATCTCGGTCAACAGGTCGTCCATGGCGTCGAGATTGTGCGCCTCGGCGAAGAATTCGGCGATCGCCTCGACCAGCTTCGGGCCGATGCCGTCGATGTCGGCGAGCTCGGCCCTGGCCTCCAAGTCGCCCGCGGCGACGCTCTGCATGGCTCGGCGCCAGGCGTCCAGGCTGCCGTAGTGGCGGGCCAGGAGCTTGGCGTTGGCCTCGCCGATGAAGCGGATGCCCAGGGCCAGGATGAAGCGGTCGAGCGGGATGGTGCGGCGCGCCTCGATGGCGGCTGCGAGCTTGTCGATCTTCTTCTGCCCCCAGCCTTCGAGAGCTTCCAGGCGCTCGCGCCGCGCCGGGTCCGTGGTCAGGCGGAAGAGGTCCGCCGGGGTCTCGAGAAGATCGGCTTCGAGTAGTTGCGGCACTTGCTTTTTGCCCAGTCCTTCGATGTCGAATGCGTCGCGGCCGACCACGTGCTCGAGCCTGGCCTCGACCTGGGCCGGGCAGACGAGGCCGCCGGTGCAGCGCCTGACCGCCTCGCCCTCCGGGCGGACGGCGAGCGAGCCGCACTCGGGGCAATGATCCGGCATTGTATATGGCACGGCATCTTCGGGACGTCGATCCCCGACGACCTCGACGACTTGCGGAATCACGTCGCCGGCCCGCTGGATGACAACAAAATCATGAATGCGGATGTCTTTGTCCTTGATGTAGTCCTCGTTGTGCAGGGTCGCCCGGCGGACGACGACACCGCCGACCGTGATGGGCGCGAGCTCGGCCACGGGCGTGAGCGCCCCGGTGCGGCCGACCTGGAGCCTGATCTCGCGGATTTGCGTCACCGCCTGCTGGGCCGGGAATTTGTGGGCGATGGCGAAGCGGGGGGCGCGGCCGACATAGCCCAGGCGCTCCTGCAGGCGGAGGTCGTCGAGCTTGTAGACCACGCCGTCGATGTCGTAGCCGAGGCCGGCGCGGCTCGCGGCGATCTCTGCGTGGTAGGCGATCAGCTCGTCGGCGGATCTGCAATGGCGGGTCAGGGGGTTGACGCGCAGGCCCAGGGTCAGGAGGTGGTCGAGGAAGCCCGAATAGGTGCCGGTGACGGGTGGGTCGGCCTCGCCCCAGCCATAGGCGAAAAAGCGGAGCTTCCTCGATGCCGTGATCTTGCTGTCGAGCTGGCGGACCGAGCCGGCGGCGGCGTTCCTGGG
>DAIRDJ010000176.1:0-1439 GCA_036796215.1 Geminicoccaceae bacterium | reverse complement strand
CCGTCGATCTTGGGCTCGGCCACCAGATCGACCGGGGCATCGGCCGCGAGGTTCAAGAAGCGCCGAATGCGGGCGAGGAACTCGCGGACGGCCGCCTCCTCCATCGCATTGTCGAGCGAGAGCATCGGCAGTTTATGCTCGACCTTGCCGAAGGCCTCGACCGGCGGGGCGCCGACGCGAAAGCGCGGGCTGTCGGGGCGGACGAGGTCGGGGAAACGCTCTTCGATTGCGGCATTGCGGCGAACGAGCGCGTCGTAGTCGGCGTCGCTGATCTCGGGCGCGTCGGCCTGGTAGTAGAGCCGGTCGTGCCGCGCGATCTCGGCCGCGAGCCGGGCGAGCTCGGCCTCGGCCTCGGCCTTGCTCAAGCTTTCGACGGGCTTTTCGCTCATCGGGCACTCGCCACGTCGAGCAGGCTCGAGGCCGCGGCCCGGGCGGCCTCGGTGATCTCGGCCCCGGCCAGCATGCGGGCGATCTCGTCGCGGCGCTCGGCCGCGGCGAGGCGGCGGACGCGGACGGTGGCACCCTCGTCGGTGGTCAGCTTCTCGACCTTGAAGTGGTGGTCGGCACGGGCTGCGACCTGCGGCGCATGGGTGACGACCAGGACCTGGCGTTCGGCCGCGAGCCGGGCCAGCCGCTCACCCACGGCATCGGCCGTGGCCCCGCCGATGCCGGCGTCGACCTCGTCGAAGATCATCGTCTCGGCGGCGGCCGCCCGGGCGAGCACGACCTTCAAGGCCAGCATCAGCCGCGACAGCTCGCCGCCGGACGCGATCTTGGCGATCGGGCCCAGAGGCTGGCCCGGATTGGTCGAGACGAGAAAGGCGATGCGGTCGAGACCGTCGGGGCCGGCCTCGGCCTCGTCGATCCGGACCTCGAGGCGGGTGCGCTCGAGCTTCAAGGGCGGCAGCTCCGCCATGACCAGACGGACGAGTTCGGCTGCCGCCCGCTTGCGGCTGTCGTGCAGACCCCGGGCGGCCTCGAGAAAGCGGCTCTGGGTGGCCCGGGCGTTGCGCTCGAGGTCGGCCAGGGCCTCGGCCCCGGCATCGATCGAGGCGAGCTCGCCCTTCGTCCGCCCGAGAAGTGCCGGCAGCTCGTCGACCGGCACCCGGTGCTTGCGGGCCGCGTCACGAAGGGCGAAGAGGCGCTCCTCGAGCGCTTCGAGCGAGCGGTCGGCGGCGGCGATGTCGTTGAGGGCAGCGGTGATCTCGGCCTCGGCCTCGCCCGCCTCGATCAGCGCCCGCTCCAGCGCCTGAAGGGCTGGCTGCAGGCGCTCGGCTGCCGCCTCGGGTGCCCGCAGCAGGCGGCGCTCGGCGGCACCCAGCCTCGCCAGCGCCCCGTCATTGCCGGCGAGCTCGCTTTGCGCCTGATCGAGGGCGCTGATCAGCTTTTCCTTGTGCATCAGGCGGGTGCGCTCCTCGGCGAGCGCTTCCTCCTCGCCG
>DAIRDJ010000175.1:0-9178 GCA_036796215.1 Geminicoccaceae bacterium | reverse complement strand
ACCTCGACATGCAGCTGCTGGGCCATCATGCCGGTGGCGGCGACGCTCATCGAGCGCATGGGCGGCTCCTCGAATGGTCAAAGATCGCAGGCGGAGAAGGCTGCCGGCGCATCAGCTGCTCGCCGCCTGCTCGATCACCCGACGGACCATCTCATGATGCGTCTCGAGCAGGCGCTGGGTGTTCTGAAAGGCGCGGACCGTCTCCATCATCCGCGTCATCTCCAGAATCGGCTGGACGTTGGAGCGCTCGACCCGGCCCTGGGCGATGTCCGGAGCGGCGACGGGCTCGGCCACCTGGTCGGTCGCCATGAGGCTGTCACCCTCGCGGCCGAGCCGGGACTCGTCGGCAAAGCGGACCAGGCCGACCCGGCCGACGATCCCATCCTTGGTCGAGATGGTGCCGTCCCGGACGACGCTGAGGCCGGCGACGTCGGGCGGCAGCTGGATCGCCGCACCTCCGGCATCGAGGAGTGGGTGGCCGGCGCTGGTGACGATCGCCCCGTCACCGTTGAGGCTGAAATGGCCGCCCCGCGTGTAGCGGACGCCATTTGGGGTCTCGACCGCGAAATAGCCTTCCCCGTTGATCGCAAGATCGAGCGGGTTGCCGGTGCCTTCCAGCATGCCGGGCCCGAGATCGCGGATCAGCCCGACGTCCTGAACGAAGGCGACACGTCCGGGCTTGCCGGCCCGCTCGAGCACGTCCTCGAATAGGAGATGCTCGGTCTTGTACCCGGCCGTGTTCATGTTCGCGATATTGCCGGCCGTCACCGACATCTGCCGTTCGAGGGTCAGCTGCCGGCTCAGTGCAATGTAGCTGGTATTGTCCATAGGCTCCGTTCAGCACAATCGACGAAGGCTGCTTGGGCCTGCCACCTGCACATCGCGTGCCAATCCGAAAAGCGCCGTGTTGTCAGGGTCAATCGGAGGCCAGCGGCTGCCGCCCGGCAGTTTCGACCCGGCAAATCATGCCGGGTGGTGAAGATTCGCCGAGGGTGAAAGGGTTCGTTAACCAGACCGCGCTAGAACGGCCTGACGCGATCGACCGCATGGCGATCGACCCGGCTCCATCGCTCGAGGAAGCCGGCTTTGTCGCTCGATGAAGGATGTGCGCATGGCTGACGAGAAACTAGCGGAGACCGAGGAAGCCGCGCCCAAGGCTGGCAAGAAGAAACTGATCCTGATCGCGGCCCTCGGGCTTGTTCTCTTGCTGGGTGGCGGTGGCGCTGCCGCCTGGTTTCTCGGCGTCTTCGGCGGTGCCGAGGAGGCGGAGGTCTCGGCCGAGGCGGCCGAGACGGCGGCGGCCGCCGAGCATGCCCAGCGGCGTGCCGAGATGCTCTTCGTCGACATGCCCGACGTGCTCGTCAATCTGCACGCGCTCGGTCAGCGCAACCGCTTCTTGAAGCTCAAGGTCGCGCTCGAGGTCGAGGGTGAGGAAAGCGCGACCCAGGTGAAGTCGCTGATGCCGCGGGTGCTGGACAGTTTCCAGACCTATCTTCGGGCGCTCACGGTCGACGAGGTGAGCGGTCCGAGTGGCCTGCACCGGTTGAAGGAGGAGCTCGTCGCGCGCGTCAATCTCGCGCTCGAGCCGACCCGGGTCGAGGATGTGCTGATCAAGGAGATGCTGGTCCAATAGCCGGAAGGTGCCGTGCCGGCCGGTGGTGACGAGCAGCGAGGACACGAGATGGCCGATCCGGACGAGAACGGTGCCGAGCAAGAGGCGTTGGTCGACGATTGGACGGCCGCGGCCGCCAAGAACCCCGGGTCCGACTGGTCCGACATGATCGAAAGCGAGGATCCGGCCGCTCCGCAGAACCCGGACAGAACCGCGGCCGGCAAGGCCAGCCGGGTGCTCAATCAGGACGAGATCGACAGCCTTCTGGGGGTCGGCGACGAGACGTCGGGCGACGAACGCATCGGCATCATGGCGATCGTCAACTCGAACGACGTCACCTACGAGCGCCTGCCGATGCTCGAGGTGGTGTTCGATCGCCTCGAGCGCATGCTGACCACGAGCGTGCGCAATTTCACCTCCGAGAACGTCGACGTCAATCTCGACAACATCACCGCCCAGCGCTTCGGGGACTACCTCAACTCGGTGCCGCTGCCGGCGATGATCGCCGTGTTCAAGGCCGTCGAGTGGGACAATTTCGGGCTGGTGACGGTCGACAGCCCGATGATCTACTCGATCGTCGATGTCCTCCTGGGCGGTCGCCGCGGCACCGTGCCGATGCGCATCGAGGGCCGGCCCTACACCACCATCGAGGCGTCGCTGGTCGAACGGCTGACCAAGCTCCTCCTGCAGGATCTCAGCGGCGCCTTCGCGCCCATCACCGACGTGCAGTTCCGCTACGAGCGGATGGAGACCAATCCGCGCTTCGCCGCGATCGCCCGGCCGGGCAATGCCTGCATCGTCTTCAAGATGCGCATCGACATGGAGGACCGGGGCGGCACGATCGAGTTCTTGATACCCTACGCCACGCTCGAGCCCGCCCGCGATCTTTTGCTGCAGATGTTCATGGGCGAGAAGTTCGGCCGGGACTCGATCTGGGAGAACCATCTGGCGCGCGAGATCTGGGTCACCGATGTCGATCTCGAGGCGGTGCTCGAAGAGCAGACGGTGAGCCTCAGTTACGTCGCCAAGCTGAAGGTGGGCTCCGTCCTGAAGCTGCGCTCGCGCCCGGAGTCGATCGTCACGCTCCGCTGCGGCCCGGTCGCCATGTTGCGCGGCAAGGTCGGCCAGCGTGGCGACAATCTCTGCATCCAGATCGAGGAGAAGCTCGAGCGGCCGGGGGTCTCATCCCGTGATTGAGATCGCTCTGCAGGGCCTGCTCGTCGTCCTGCTCCTTTTGACCATCACCTGGTGCGTCATCGTCCACTACCGACTGAGGCGGCTGCGCACCGATCGCGGTGAGCTCGAGTCGTTCATCGCCGCCCTCAGTGAGGCGACGGCGCGGGCGGAGGAGGTCGTACGGCAGATGCGCGAGGCCAACACCGCCATCGAGGGTACGGCCCGCGAGCAGGAACGCCGCGCCCGCCAACAGGGTGCCGAGCTCGCCCGGCTCATGGACAATGCCGTTCGGGTGCTCAAACGCCTGGATGCCGCCGTCGAGCATGGCGCGACCCGGGTGGCGGAGCTGCGCACGGCCGGGGCCACTGGCCCACGACCTGGACCAGCGCCGCTTGCGGCCGCAACAGGATCGGCCGGGCGCGCGACGCGCCAGCCAGCTTCTGCCGAGAGGCCCTCGGCAGCCGACCCGATGGTCGCGGCAAAGCCTGGGACAGGCCGCGATCGGACGGTCCGGACCATTCGCCCGGCCCGCCGCGAAGGTCAGCTCGACGGCCTGCTGCACGGCGATCTGCGCCACGCCCTTGAAGGGCTGCGATGACGACATCGCTCGGTCTTGCGGGACGACTTGCACCACTGGCGCGAGCCCTGCCGATCCTCGGGCGTTGGCGGCTTCGCCCAGCGGTTCTGCTCGCCGCAACGCGCGGGCGACAGCGGCAAGCTGCACCAGGTGTCGCCACGACGTTGACGACAGTGTGGCAACGATGGCGGCCACCCGCGTCACTGCCTTTGGCGACAGCGGCGGTGGCCGGGCTAGCCCTTGCCGCCCTGGTCGTCGACATGCTTCCCGACGACGCGAGACCGGAAGAACTGGCAGCGGCCGTCATGATCAGGGAGCCGCCGCGGTCGGCCGCCGTGCCGCTGCTCGATCCGCTCGTGTCCACGCCGGAGCCGGCCGCCGGGCCCGAAATGCCGGGACCGCCGGCCGGCCGGCGGTCGCTGCCGGAGATCCCGGAGGCCCCGGCGGAGCTCGACGACATCGCCCGCGAGCTGCAGCGTCGCCGGGCCGAGGTGCTCGAGCTCGAGGCAGCACTCGCCCTGCGCGAGGCGGCGGTGCGCGCCGCCGAGGCCGATCTCGCAGCGCAGGTGGATCGTCTCGAGGCGTTCAAGGGCGAGCTCGAGGCGCTGGTCGGTGAGGCCGAGGCGGAGGAGGAGGAGCGCCTGCAGCAGCTGGTCCGCATGTACGAGAGCATGCGAGCGAAGTCGGCGGCCGCCATCTTCGACCGGCTCGAGCTGCCGGTCATCCTGGCCGTCGCACGGCGCATGCGCGAGGCCCGGATGGCGGCCATTCTCGCGGCCATGGATCCGGCGCAAGCGCAGGTGGTGACGAGCGAGCTCGCCAGCGAGCGCCAGCTGCCGCGGCTCGATTGACCAGTGCGGCGGCGCAACGGGCGGCCGGTTGCGACCGCGCCGACCGATCGTCTCGGCAGGGACCAGCCCCAGGCCTGCACGTCAGCGGACGCCTTGGGCGGCATATGCGGCCCGCGGATTGTCATGCCACTGTCACCGTGCTCTGATCCTATGCGATTTCGATTGGGTGGCGGGTGGAGCCGGCATGACGGACGCGGCGTCTCTTGATGACCTGGCAGCGACGCTGGGCGAGTTGCGCTCGACCGTGGCGGCGGCAGCCGATGGGGCGATGCGGACTTGGGCACCGCTGATCGCCCGTACCGAGTTCGAAGCCAGCGCGCATAATCTCGCTGCCTATCTGGCGCTGCGCCGCCGCGATCTTCGCCCCCTGCAGGTCGAGCTCATGGCGCTCGGGCTCTCGTCCCTGGGCAGACTCGAGGGCCGCGTGCTGGCCAATCTCGACGCCGTTGCCTGGGCGCTGGGCCACCTTCGCGGGATGCATCCGACGCCGCCCGTCACGCGCGAGCGATTCTGGCAAGGCCAGGCAACGCTCGGGCGCAATACCGATACCGTCTTCGGACCGCGGTCGGCGCCGCGCCGGGTTCGGATCATCGTCACCCTGCCGAACGAGGCCGCCGACGATCCGGCCCTGCCGCTGGCCCTGCTCGCCGCCGGTGCGGATGTCTTCAGGATCAACTGCGCCCACGACGACTGCGACGCCTGGTCGCGAATGGCATCCAACGTGCGCACGGCGGCCGCCCAGACCGGCCGCGACGCCAAGATTCTGATGGATCTCGCGGGCCCCAAGGTGCGCACCGGTGCGGTGCGCCGGCCGGCCGACCACGACCGGCTCGGGATCGGCGACAGTTTTCTCCTGCACCGCCCCGAGGTCTCGCCGGCCAACGGCTTCGCCGCGGCCTGCCAGGTGCCGGAAGTGCTGGATCAGCTCGCTTCGGGTCATCGTGTCTATGTCGATGACGGCAAGCTCGCAGCCGTGGTCGAGAGTGTCACGACCGAAGGTGCCACGCTCAGGATCACCCGGGTCGGCCCCAAGGGCTTCAAGCCCAAGCCCGAGAAGGGGCTCAACTTTCCGGATACCGCCCTTGCCGTGCCGGCGCTGAGCGACAAGGACCTCGACGACCTGCCGCACGTCATGGCGCAGGCCGATCTCGTGGGCTTCAGCTTCGTCCAGAACGCTACCGACATTCGCGCACTGCAGGCGGCGATGGCGGCGATTCGGCCGGCTGATTGGCAAACCCTGCCGCTGGTTGCCAAGATCGAGACGCCGAGGGCGATTGCCGAGCTCCCCTCGATCATCGTCGCCGCCGCCGGCCGACAACCCATGGCGGTGATGATCGCGCGCGGCGATCTCGCGGTCGAGATCGGCTTCGAGCGCCTCGCCGAGATGCAGGAGGAGCTGATGTGGCTCAGCGAGGCCGCGCACGTGCCGGTGATCTGGGCGACGCAGGTGCTCGAGCAGCTGGTCAAGAAGGGGCTGCCCTCGCGCGGCGAGATGACCGATGCCGCGATGGCGGTGCGCGCCGAGGCCGTGATGCTCAACAAGGGCCCGCATGTGGTCGAGGGTGTGGCCGCCCTCGATCGGCTGCTCACCCGGATGGCCGATCACCAGGACAAGAAGACGCCGAAGCTCAGGGCACTCGGCGCCTGGCCTGCGGCCGCCGCAATGCCCTGACAACAGCTTGTCCGAGCCGTTTCGGACAGGTTGTGCGCCGCATCACGGCCGGTGAATACCGCATTCCAGCTTGTCGAGGCCCCGCCAGCGCCCGGCGCGGGGCGGTTCGCCGGGCAGCGTCGGGCTGGTGCAGGGCGCGCAGCCGACCGAGGCAAAGCCTCTGGGGACCAGCGGATGCAGCGGCAGCTGGCGCAGCCGGCGGTAATGGCGGATGTCCTCGAGGTCCCAGTGCGCCAGGGGGTTGATCTTCAGCCGCCCGGTCGTGGGCTCGCTCTCGATCAGCGGCAGGTCGGCCCGGGCTCCGCCCTGGAACCGCTTGCGGCCGGTGATCCAGCCCACGAACCCGTCGAGCGCCTGGTCGAGCGGCTCGGTCTTGCGCAAGTGGCAGCAGAAATCGGGATCGCGCCGGTGGAGATCACCTGCCGCATCGTAGGCAGCGAGATCCAGCGGCTCGGGGCGGACGTGGCGGACGTCGGTCAGCCCGAGCAAGGCGCAGAGCTCACGCTGGTAGGTCCGCGTCTCGGCAAAGAGCTTGCCCGTGTCGAGAGAAAGCACCGGGGTCGACGGCCGGACGGTCGCCACCATGTCGAGCAGAACCGCACTCTCGGCACCGAACGACGAGACCAGGGCGATGCGCCCGCCCACCGCCGAGGTCAGCACGGCCCGGACGAGCGCCAGCCCATCCTTGTCCGCCGCTGCCGCCAAGAGGGCGTGGAGCGCCGCCGCGTCGCTCGGTGTCATTGCCGTCCTCCAGCTCGATCGCTTAAGACATTCATGGATTGTGTTTTAATTTTCAATACAAAATTCTTGTGTTCTTATTGGATCAACACATGTTTGATTCGCGCGGCTCAGGCCTTGGAGGTGGAAGACGATGCGTGGTTGGCCCGCTGGCTTTTTGTCTGCGCTGCACGCACCCGACGGCGCTCGGGTGCCTTCGCTCGGCGCGCCTCCAGGAAGCCCTCGACCTTGTTGCCGAGATAGATGCCGAGCGGCAGACCGACGAGCATGAAGGGCAGGCTGCCGACGATGATCGGCCAGGCGATGTTCCAGCCGAGCTGGCTGACATTGCTCAACGAGAGGAAGAACTCCTCGCTCACGCCCCGCCCCCGGCAGGTGATCACCTGACAGCCGATCTGGTAGTAGAGGACGTAGGTCGGCGCCATGGTCAGGGGGTTGACCACGAGGCTGCCGACCAGCATCGCCGGGAGATTGAGCTTGATCTCGTGAAAGCGGTTCCAGAGCAGGGCGACGGCGATGCAGAACAGCATCTGCAGTCCGATGGTCGGTGAGAAGCCGATCACCATGCCGATGCCGACCGACCAGCCCAGCATGCCTGGGCGATAGGCCTTGGATCGCCAAACCCGCATCATCGGACGCAGGATCTTGAATTTCATCCGCCCATCCCGGTCGGTCCAGAGGTGCCGGCACCGCGACCGGTACCGCCCGCTGGAACTCTGCGCTGATAACCACGTTTGCGCGACACCGGTGTGATTAAACTTCTACCATTCGAACGTTGACGCCTGGTTAACGGCGCTTGCTATCCCTGCGTCGCCTTCTTGCACCTCCACGGGCAGCCAAAGTGACCTAAGCGATCAACCGCGATTGGCAACCACGTCGCGGAGGCTCACGGAGCGCAGGAAGCCCAGCGTGTAGTCGATCCCGGACCAGGCCGTGACCAGGGTGGCGATCAACAGCAGCGCGTAGACGAGGGTGTCGTAGATGCCGGCAAGCGTCCCGCCAGCGACGATCACGAGCACCACCGTGCCGATCTGGACGACCCCCTGGAAGACCGCCTTGATCTTGCCGCTCTGCCGCGCCCCCATGGTGATGCCGTGCTGTTCGGAAAAGATCCGCAAATACGAGACCAGGATGTCGCGGCTGATGATGACGGCGACCATCCAGACCGGCATCCAGCCGGCGTCCATGAACGTCAAGAAGACGAGCGCCCGGTAGAGACTGTCGGCCAAGGGATCGACGATCTTGCCGAAGGCCGAGGTGACGTTGAGCTTGCGGGCAAGATGGCCATCGAGGAGATCGGAGATCTCGGCCAGCAGCATGACGACGATGGTGAAGACCAGGGCCGTGACATTCGCCTGGGCCACCAGCACCATGACCACGGGCCCGCAGAAAATCCGGGCGAGGCTCAAGAGATTGGGCAGCATGTTCACGGGCTCAAGTCCGCGCGGCGAGCAGCCGATCCGCCAGTTCGCGAAAGCCGAGCCCGCCAGGCTGGCGCGTCATCCATCGCGGGTAGGCATCGAGAGTGTCGAAGAAGCGTTCTAGATTGGCGACCCCGATCGAGCAAGGGAAACTCCCGAACATCGGCGCATCGTTGGGCGAGTCGCCGATGAAGGCGGCCCGTTCGCCCATGGCCTCCCGCGTCCGGCCAAAATGATCGACCAGGAGCCGTTCGCACATCGACCGCTTGTCGTAGGCGCCGAACCAGCCGTTGACGTGGATCGAGCTCACCTTGGCGACCGCACCGTGCCGCTCGAAGGTGGCGACGATCGCCTGGATCGCCCTGTCGTCCAGGGGCCCCACGTCCTCGGCGAAGTCGATCGCGAGGTCGCAGTCGCGCCCGGCCTGATCGGCGGCGAGGGCCGTCCCCGGAACGCATGCCAGGACCTCCTCGAGGATGAGATCGAGCTGCTTGCGATCAGCCGCCCGTTCCGCGGCCGACTTGACGTAGACCCGCTGCATTCGCCGGGCCGCTCGATCGTAGCGGTAGTAGAAGGCACCGTTCTCGCCGACTACGGCCGTGACCGGCCAGAGCCGGGCGATCAGATCGCACCAGCCAGCCGGACGACCGGTCACCGGCACCACCGCGATGCCGGCGCTCTCCAGCGCCTCGAGCGCTGCGTAGGCCACCGCCGGCAGGCGGCCGTCGAGGGTCAGCGTGTCGTCGATGTCGGTGAACAGCACCTCGACCGCGGCTGCCGTCGCCGCCGGCATGGTCTCCAAGGGTTGCGGCAGAGCGCGCATCAGCCTGCTTTCCATGTGTCACGGTCGAGACAGTAGACGTCGACCGAGGGCAGCACAAAGAGCGACATGCTCGCAACGGTCACGATCACTCTCTATATAGCGATCAGGGCGTGCTGCGGCGCACCCTGCCCCATTTCCTCGCACGCCTGCGTGTCATCCGGACCTGCCCCCATGCAATTGCGCAACATCGCGATCATCGCGCATGTCGATCACGGCAAGACGACCCTGGTCGACTGCCTGCTCCAACAAAGCGGCACGTTCCGCGACAACCAGCGCGTCGCCGAACGGGCGATGGACAGCAACGACCT
>DAIRDJ010000174.1:0-9474 GCA_036796215.1 Geminicoccaceae bacterium | reverse complement strand
TTACTTGGGGAATGCGGGGACAATGGGTCTCGGGTAGCATCGAATATGGCGGTTATGGAATGGCCAGCCAAGTGCTACATTTTGTTGTCGCGTTTTCGACAAGAACCATGGCATCCGATCGTCGAGTCAATAAAATCCTGGTGGGGTCCAGGGGAGGATCATCCTCCCCTGGCTACTCTTCCTATGTCATCTTGTCTTCGGTTTCTTTCTCGACGACGAGATCGAGTGCCGCCGAGTTCATGCAGTAGCGGAGGCCGGTGGGGGGTGGGCCGTCGTTAAAGACGTGGCCGAGGTGGGCGTCGCATTTGCTGCAGAGGATCTCGGTTCGCGTCATGAACCAGCCTTCGTCGGTTTTCTCGGCGACGGCTTGGTCGGTGATGGGGGCCCAGAAGGAGGGCCAGCCGGTGCCGCTGTCGAACTTGGCGGTGCTTTTGAAGAGGGGTTGGCCGCAGCAGACGCACTGGTAGGTGCCCGGCGTCTTGGTGGCATGGTAGCGGTTCGCGAAGGGACGTTCGGTGCCGTGCTCGCGGGTGACGTGGTATTGCCCGGGGTCGAGCTGCTGGCGCCATTCGGCGTCGCTCTTGACGATTTTTTCACTCATCGGCTCTGTTCCTGTTGGGCGTCGGCCGCCGCCTCGGCGAGGGCGTCGAAGGCGATGGTGACGCAGTCGTGGCGGCTCTTGACGGCCTTGACGGGGGCCATGACGGCGAGCTCGGCGAAGGGTGGCTCGTCCGTCTCGCCTTCGAGATAGGCCTTGGCGGCGGCTTGCAAAGCCTGGGCTTCGGCGAGGGGGCGGCCCTGGCTGTGTTTGGCGAGCAATGCGGCGGCGGCCTTGGTGAGGAGGCAGCCGCGGGTTTTGTGGGTGATGCGGGTGATGGTGCCGTTTTCGCTTTCGAGGTCGAGGGTGACGCGATCGCCGCAGAGCGGGTTGTCGGCGGTGGCGGAGGCATCGGGATGGTCGAGCCGGCCGGCGTGGGACGTGTCCCTGCCGGCGTCGATGATCGCCTGGTTGTAGAGGGAGTCGGTCATCTGAGCATTTGGATGGTCTGGTCGAGGCCGCGGATGAGGGCGTCGATGTCGTCGGTGTCGTTGTAGGGGGCGAGGCTGGCCCGGGCGGTGGCGTCGGTGGCGAAGCGGCGCATCAGTGGCTGGCAGCAATGGTGGCCGCCGCGCATGGCGACACCTGCGAGCTGGTCGGCGAGCTGGCAGACATCGTGGGCGTGGACGCCGTCGACCTCGAAGGCGACGACGCCCTGGCGTTGTTGCAGGCCGGTGGGGCCGATGATGCGGATGCCGTCCAGGGTCGAGAGGCCGTCGAGGAGGCGGGATGTCATGTTGAGCTCGTGCTCGGCGATGGCCTGCCAGTCCAGCGTGGTGAGCCAGTCGGCGGCTGCGGCCATGGCGAGGACGGGGCCGATGGGCGGGGTGCCGGCCTCGAAGCGGTGCGGTGGGGCGGCATAGGTGGTTTTTTCGAAGGTGACCTCCCTGATCATTTCGCCGCCGCCGAGCAGCGGCTCGAAGGACGCCAGGAGTTCGGGCTTGCCCCAGAGGACGCCGGCGCCGGTCGCGGCGAACATCTTGTGGGCGGAGAAGGCGTAGAGGTCGGCCCCGATGACCTTGACGTCGATGGGCCCGTGCGGGGCGCGCTGGGCGCCGTCGACGACCAGGATGGCGCCCAGGGTGTCGGCGGCCGCGCGCAGGCGCTCGAGGTCGGTGACGGCACCGGTGACGTTGGAGACGTGGGTGACGGCGATGATCCGGGTCTTCCTGGTGACGAGCTCGTCCAGGCGGTCGAGGTCGAGGCGGCCCTCGTCGGTGACGGGAATGGCCTTGATGACCGCCCCTCGCTTTGCGGCCGCGAGCTGCCAGGGGACGATGTTGGAGTGGTGCTCGAGGGTGGTGAGCAGGATCTCGTCGCCGGGGTTCAGACGGGTGCCGAGGCCGTGCGCTGCGATATTGAGCGCCATGGTGGCGCCGGCGGTGAACACGACACTGTTCTTGTCGGTTTCGCCGAGATAGCGGGCCATGCTGGCGCGCGCGGCGTCGAAGGCGGCCGTGGCCTGGTCGGCGAGGCGGTAGACGCCGCGCTTGACGTTGGCGCGGCCGCGGGTCTCGAAGTGGATGAGGGCTTCGGCGGCCTTGGCGCAGATCTGGCCGGTGGCGGCGTTGTCGAGGAAGTGGAAGGGTCCCTCGGCGTTCGCGAAGATCGGGAAGTGCTGGCGAAGGTCTCGGCCTGGCCTGGTCGGGCACCGCGTCATCGCCGCACCCGGGCGCGGTCGGTGGCGAGGGCTTGCGCCTTGCGCTTGTCGCTGTGGATGGTTGTTCCGGCGGTCACCATGCCGAAGCCGGCTTTCCGGTGCTGGCCGCCGACCTCATGGCTCGCGGCATGGCCGTCGAGCGTGGTCGCAGCCGGGTCACCGCTGCTGCCCGGCTGCGCTGTCGCGAGCGCTATCCCGCCCGATCCGGGGCCGGGACGGTTGGTCGGGAGGCAGGTGCCAGGGGCTGTCACAAGTGATCTCGACGGCGGGTGTTCGGGGATGCCGCATCGGACCGCCTGTACCGGCGGCCGCTGCGCGCTGGGTCTCCGACGGGAAATGGGTGTCGTCGGGCCCTCTTTCATCGGCCGGGCCTTGTGCCGCAGGTCTCGGGCCGATCGATCAGGTCCGCTGTACCCATGCCGCAGCGGGCACCGTCGGTGTCCCCTGCGATCTCGACCGCGGCCTTCTCCGACTGGCCGATGCGCTGGCGCACGCTGTCGTGACTGTCGGCGATGGTCGTCGTGGGGGCCTCGGCGCCGGTTGCGAACGGCGTCATCGGGCCGGCCGCGTGAGATAGGCGTCGAGGGCCTCCGGCGTGTCGATGTCGAGGAGGGTCGCCGAGCTCTCCATCGGGACCTCGACGACGGCTTCCTGGTGCTGGCCGATGAGGTGGCGGGCACCGACGTCGCCTTCGAGCGCTGCCATGGCGGGGAAGTAGGCGCTGGCCCAGAGGACCGGGTTGCCGCGTTTGCCGTTGTGGGTGGGGACGACGATGCTGCGGCCCTGGCTGGGGTCGAAGGCGTCGATCAGGCGGTCGAGGAGCTGGCTGTCGATCTCGGGCATGTCGCCGAGGCAGATGATGGCGGCATCGATCCCTGGGGGCAGGGCTTCGATGCCGGCCTTGAGCGAGGTGCTCAGACCCTGGGCGTAGTTGGGGTTGTGGGTGGTGCGGACGGCGGTGCCGTCGAGCAGGGTCTCGACGGCTTGCCGGTCGTGGCCGGTGACGACCAGCGTGTCGGTGGCCTTCGCCGCCAAGGCCGCCTCGACGGTGTGGCGGAGCATCGGCTTGCCGTCGACCGGGACCAGGAGCTTGTTGGTCTTGCCCATGCGCCGCGACTGGCCGGCGGCGAGCATGAGGACGGCGATCCGAGGCTGGTCCTTCGGCGTGCGCTTCTTCGCGCGCGGCTGCGGCCGGGTCGGGATTTCGGTCAGGAGCCCGCCGACACCCATCGCCATGATGCTCGCCCGGTCGACCGGGATGCCGGCTGCGAGGCGCTGCAGCACCCAGTCGAAGCCGTTGAGCTTGGGTGAGCGGGCACAGCCCGGCAGGCCGAGGACGGGCGTCTCGCCGTGCCGGGCGAGGAGCAGGAGGTTGCCCGGGTCGACCGGCATGCCGAAATGCTCGAGCCGGCCGCCCGCCTCTTCGATGCCGGCGGGCAGGGCGTCGCGGCGGTCGGTGATGGCGGAGGCGCCGGCGATCAGGAGGAGGTCGGGTCGGTGCCGCATGGCGGCGGTGACTTCGGCCGCGACCGCGTTGGCGTCGTGGGCCGCGCGGGTTTCGGCCGCGAGCGCGCCGCCGATGGCGTGCATCCGGTCCTCGGTGATGCGGACGGTCTTGTCGAGCATCTTGGCGCTGGTAGCGGGGAGTGTCGTCTGGATCAGCCGGGCGGTCAGCGGCCGGTAGGGGTGGAGCTCGAGGACGGGGGCCTTGGCCTTCAGTATCTCGATGGCTTCGGCGAGGGCGGCTTCGGCTGCGGCGAAGGGGATGATCTTCACCGTCGCCAGCATCTGGCCGTCGCTGACGCCGGCGAAGTCGGGCAGGGTGGCGATGGTGATCGCCTCGTCGATGCGGTTGACGGCATCGATGGTGGCGGCATCGAGGGTGAGCACGCCCGCCTTCTCGGCAAAGAGGTTGGCGCGGCCGGTGAAGGCGTCGGCGATGCGGATGAAGGGGGCGTCGAGGGCATTCGCCAGGCGGGCGGCGGCGGCATCCTCGGGGACGTCGCCGGGCTCGAACCTCGCAGCCAGTACCTCGGTGATGCCGGCCTCGCGCAGGCTCTCGAGATCGTCCGCATCAAGGGTGCGGCCCTTCTTGAGGTCGCCTGCGTCGAGGCGGATGGTGTGGGCGAGGATGGCACCCAAAGCCTGGTCGATCGGGGTGGGGCCGAACTTCATGCGGCCGCCTTGCTCCCTGTGACCGCTGCCGGCTGGCGCAGCACGCGGGTCATCTCGGCCATGACCGAGATGGCGATCTCGGCCGGGCTCACCGCACCGATGTCGAGACCGGCCGGGCCGTGGATGCGGGCGATGGTGGTATCGGCGTGGCCCAGGGCCTTCAGGCGGTCGATGCGGCCGGCGTGTGTCCGCCTGCTGCCCAAGGCCGCGATGTAGAAGGCCTCGGACCTCAGCGCCACGTCGAGGGCGGGATCGTCCAGCTTGGGGTCGTGGGTGAGGGCGACGACGGCCGAGCGCCGGTCGGGGGCGAAGGCCTGCATGGCGTCGTCGGGCCAGTCGTCCAGGAGTTCAACGTTCGGGAACCGGGCTTCGGTGGCAAAGGCACCCCTCGGATCGATGACGGTGACGGCATAGCCGGCGAGGCTGGCGATCGGGGCCAGCGACTGGGCGATGTGGACGGCCCCGACGATGGCAAGGCGCAACGGCGGGTTCAAGATCTGCAGGAAGACGGGGCCCTCGGGCGTCTCGACGGTCTTCGAGCGGTCGGCCCGGTGGGCTGTGTCGATCTCGGTCATCAGCGCCGGCGGGACGGCACCCGCGATCACCTCGCCATCGACGACCAGCGCTTCCTCGGCGGTGGCCAGCCAGCGGACGAGGCAAGCACGCTGCTTCTGCTGCCTCGCCTCGTTCAGCTGCTCGAGCAGGGCGAGCTTCACGACACGGCCTCGACAAACACCTGGACGCGGCCGCCGCAGGCAAGCCCGACTTCCCAGGCCTGCTCGTTGGAGACGCCGAACGCCATGAGCTCGGGGGGAGCGCCAGCGATGATTTCGAGCGCCTTCTTGACCACGGCCCCCTCGATGCAGCCGCCGGAGACGGAGCCCAGCATGTTGGCGTTCTCGTCGATCAGGAGCTGGCTGCCGGCGGGCCTCGGGCTCGAGCCCCAGGTCGAGACGACGGTGGCAAGGGCCACCTTGCGGCCGTCCTTCAGCCAAAGGGCGGCCTGATCCAAGAGATCGTCATCGGATGTGGACATCGTCTTCCTCCCGTCTCGCGGCCCAGGCCGAGACCCCTTCGGCCCGGCGCTCGGGCTCCTGGCTCAACACGGCGGCGAGCTGGCCCAGGCTGTCGAGATTGTGCACGGTGCGAAAGTCGTCGACGTGGCGGACCATGGCGCGTGCCCCTGTCGAGATGGGCTCGAAGCCGTCATAGCGCAACAGCGGGTTCAGCCAGATCAGCCGTCTGCAGGATTTGTGCAGCCGTTCCATCTCGACCTCGAGCCCCTCGCCGGCGTCGCGGTCGAGGCCGTCGGTGATGATGATGACGACGGCCCCCTGGCCGAGGACGCGCCTGGACCAGTTCCTGTTGAAGTCCTCGAGGCAGTGGCCGATGCGGGTCCCGCCCGACCAGTCCTTGACGACGTGGCCGACTTTCTCGAGGGCGAGGTCGACGTCGCGGTTCTTCAGGTAGCGGGTGATGTTGCTGAGCCTCGTGCCGAAGACGAAGCTCGCCACCCGTTCGCGGTCGCTCGCGATCGAGTGCATGAAGAGCAGCAGCATGCGCGAGTAGCGGCTCATCGAGCCCGAGATGTCGCAGAGGATGACGAGCGGCGGCGGGCGCCTGAGCCGGCGTTTCTTGGCGATGTCGATGATCGCCCCGCCGCCGCGCATCGATTGGCGCAGCGTTTTCCTGAGATCGATGCGGCGGCCGCGCGGGTGCAGCGCAAAGCGGCGGGTCGGGCGTTCCATGATGGGCAGCCTGAGGCCCTTGATCTGCCGCTTGGCGTCGCTGAGCTCGTCCGCACTCATCGCCTCGAAGTCCTTTTCCTGCAGCACCTCCTTGGCGGAATAGGTGAGCTGCATGTCGAGCTCGATCTCCTCCTCCTTTTCCTGGTCCTCCTCCGCCTCGCCCTGGCCGGGCTGCTTTTCGGGGCCCAGCGCCTCGGCGACGCGGCGGCTGACCTCCTCGCCCTCCTCCCCTGGCCGCTGCAGCTGCGGCAGCATCATCTGCATCAGGCGCTCGAGCAGCCTGGGGTCGCGCCAGAAGATGTGGAAGCACTGGTCGAAGAGCAGGTACTGGTCGCGGCGGTTCACGAAAACCGCGTGCAGCGTCCAGTAGAGGTCCTCGCGGCTGCCGATGCCGGCGACCTCGATGGCCTGCAAGGCCTCGAGCACGCGGCCGGGGCCGACCGGGAGGCCGGCGGCCCTGAGTGCCCTTGCGAACTGGGCGACATTGGCGGCGAAGCGACCGCCTTGCCGGGTTTCCGGGAGGTCGTGGGCGACAGGCTCGGTCATGCGGTTCCTCTTTGGCCGGAGCCTAGCACCGGCAAACGGGGGATGCATGGGTGTTGTTGGCTGGTCTTTCCGAACGATGTATGTTGACGATGTATATGGAGTGGTAGCCGATGGTCAGGACGCAGATCTATCTCGAGGAAGAGCAGGTCGCAGCATTGCGCCGCCTGGCGGCGCAAACGGGCCGGCGGCAGAGTGCACTCATTCGGGACGCGGTGAACCGGCTGATCGAGCAGGCACCGCCCGAGGAAGATCGGCTCACCAAGCTGCAACGTGCCTTCGGCGCCTGGGCCGACCAGGACGACATCGACGACATCATGGCCGACAATCGCCGCTCGCTCGACGAGCGTGAGGAGCGTCTTTGGCGCCGATCCTGATCGACACCTGCGTTTTCGTCGATTGCCTGCGGGGCCGCCAGGCGGCGCTGGACTCTCTCGCCGAACTGCCAGGAGGCACACTGGTGTCGGTCTTGACGATCGCAGAGCTCATGGCGGGAGCGCGCAATCGCTCGGCGCGGACCCTTGTCGACGATGTGACGGCTGGCTGCCGGATCGTCGATCTCGATGCCGAAACCGCGCGGTTGGGTGGCAGCTTCAAGCGTCGCTTTCGGCCGGGCCACGGCACGGACCTTATCGATGCATTGATCGCGGCGACGGCCGAGCGGGCCGGGGCGCGGCTCGCGACGGTCAACCGCAAGCATTTTCCGATGCTCGACGATCTGCTGGTTCCGTACTGAGCGGTCGTTTCGGGTGACGTTCGATGCCGAGGCTGCCCGCTCAGAGCAGGCTTTCGAGCTGCATCACGCTTGCCAGCACGACGTCGGCGTGGCGGTCGAGGATGGGGCGGGGCGTGGCCCCGGTCAGCACGGCCACGGCCATGGCGGCACCTGCCGCCCGGGCCATCAAGAGGTCGGCCGCGGTGTCGCCGACCACCAGCACCTCCGCCGGTGCGAGGCCGGTGGCAGCACAGAAGCCGAGCACCATGCCGGGCTCGGGCTTCTCGCCGTGCCCGCCGTCATAGCCGGTGACGAAGGCGAGGCGGCCGGCGAGCCCCAGCGTGGCCAGCGTGCCGTGCGCCTTCTCGGTCGTGTCCATGGTGGCGAGGCCGAGGGCGATCCCGCGGCGGTCGAGGGTCGTGAAGAGTGCTGCAAGATCGCCGACCGGCACCGGCGGGTAGCGGGTCTCGTCGGCGAAATGCCGGGTGGCGATGGCGAAGGCATCCCTGACGTGGCGCAGCTCGGGCTCGTTCGCCCACTGCCGGGCGATAGCCGAATTGGTCGCCCAGAGGAGCGGGCTCGCCTCGGTGAAGCTGTCCGAAGTAGCATCGTAGCCGGAGCGGGCGAGCAACTGTTCCGCGAAGGCGGGCGCGAGGCCGGCTTCCTGAGCGAGCTCGACTGCTGCCCCCCGATAGGCGGCGAGCCAGGTGGCCCGGAAGTCGATCAGCGTGCCGTCCTTGTCGAAGAGAATGCCGCGCACGGTCATGCGTTGCGCCTCGGTCGAGTGGGTCTTGGTGCATTTGGCCGTACTTGGGCGTTCTGCTCGTTGCTGGAGAGGGTGGTCGCTCGCCACTGCTGGCTAATGAGCTGGTGCCGTTTTGAATAATGCCTCAAGCGTCGGCCAGGGCTCGGCGAACCGCGTCGGCGAGGAAAGCCGAGCGGGTCATGCGGTGGTTGCGGGCGGCATGGTCGAGGCGCGCGAGCAGGCTCTCCTCCAGGGTCACGTTGATACGTCGTGTTTTGCCGGGGACTGTCACGGGCACCAGCACGCGCACCCAATGCTCAGCGCCGGGCTCGTCGACGAGCCAATCCGGCAGGGGTGCATCCGGGGCGCTCGGAACGGGCAGATCGCTCTGGTCCTCGAGCATGCCCTCGACGTGCAAGGCCAGTGCCTCAGCCGCGTCGTGTACGGCTGCTTCGGCATCTGACGCCGCCGAAACGCAGCCGGGAAAGTCTGGAAAGACGACGCCGTAGCCGCCCTTGCCGTCGGGCTCCAGGAGCGCTCGGTAGTGTTGAATGCGCATTGCTCAGTTCCTCAGCTTCAAGCCGCTCTGTCGCTCGATTGCTCGCAATGTGCCGATTGGCATGTCCTTGTTCGGATGCGGTACTGTCACACGGCCGGGACGCGTGGGATGGCGGAACTGGTGATGGCTACCCTTGGTGGCCACCAGTAGCCAGCCTGCCGCTGTGAGCCGTCGAATCACCTCGCGGCTTTCCATCGACGTCCTTCTAGTGTGTAGATATACACATCGCCGTAATGATCCAAGCCGCTCTGCGCCGGATGGATTTGCCGCTCTCAGCCCCGCTTCGCGGCCTGGGCTTTGAGCGTGATCTCGCGGAGGATGTTGGCGGCTTCGCTGCCTTGGATCTTGGCGATGTCGTCCTGGTATTTGAGCAGCGTGCCGAGCGTGTCGTGGATGACCTCGGGCGTCAGGACCAGGACGTCGAGGGTGGTCAGCGCCCGGGTCCAGTCCAGGGTCTCGGCGACGCCCGGCAGCTTGAAGAGGTCCTTCTTCCTGAGTTCCTGGACGAAGTCGACGATCATCCGGGACAGGCGCTCGTCGACGCCGGGCAGGCGCGACTGGATGATCTCGTGCTCGCGCTCGGCATTGGGGTAGTCGACCCAGTGGTAGAAGCAGCGGCGCTTCAGGGCGTCGTGGATCTCGCGGGTGCGGTTCGAGGTGATGATGGTGATCGGTGGCGTTTCGGCCTTGATGGTGCCGACCTCGGGGATGGTGATCTGGTAGTCGGAGAG
>DAIRDJ010000173.1:0-9619 GCA_036796215.1 Geminicoccaceae bacterium | reverse complement strand
TTCAGCACCGACGAGACCAACAGCCTCACCGTCTTCATGACCACCGGCGGCGATCGGCTGGAGAGCGTGACCCAGGCCGCCATGCTCAACGGCGCCAACGCTGCGCTCCTGCTCAATGCCAATGGTGAGCCCGAGATCATCCAGTTCCGCGACGTCACCCTCAACCCGGACGGCTCGTTCACGCTCACCGGCCTGCTGCGCGGCCGACGCGGCACCGACGTCTTCGTCGATGGCCACCAGCCGGGCGAGCTCTTCGTGCTGCTCGATCCCGACGACGTCGAGACCCTGGTGGTCCCGCTGGGCGAGCTCGGCCTCACTCGCTCCTGGCGGGCGGTCGGCTTCGGCTCGCTGTTCGAGGACGCCGAGACGGTGGTGCAGAGCCACGGCGGCCGGGACCTGATGCCGCTGACCCCTGTCCATGTCACCGGCAGCCGCAACGGTTCGGGTGATCTCACCATCACCTGGCAGCGCCGCACCCGCATCGGCGGCGAGTGGCGGGACGGCACCGGCACCGTGCCGCTCGGCGAGGCCAGCGAGGCCTACGAGGTCGACATCCTCGACGGGCCCGACGGTGCGGTGCTGCGCACGATCACGGATCTATCGAGCCCGAGCGCCGTCTACGCCGCCGCCGAGCAGACCGCCGACTTCGGCGCCATCCCGGCCGCCCTCACGCTCGCCGTCCATCAGCTGAGTGCGCTGGCCGGCCGCGGCTTCGCCCGCATTGTCACTCTGGAGTTCCCCTGATGCCCAGTCCCAGCGGCACCCCAGCCGGTCCGGACAGCACTGCGCGGATGCAAATGGCTGCGGGCCGAACGTGGGGGCCTGGTTGCAGGGCGATAGGGTCACGCGGGGTGCCCATTTGCAAACCGGCTCTGGACACCCAGAGCCGGACGACCAAGACGGATACTCTAGCAGAAATTCTTGGGTCACCGCCCCTGCGGCCACGATGCTAGTCAGGCGATGCTGGCACCGGAGTCCATCAACTGAGGTTCGCTTCGTGGACCGCCTTCGTTCCAGCAACGCGCCGAACAGTAGATCCATTGTGCCCACCGGTTCGATGGACACTCGATATACACGATGCACTCAGCGCGTGCTCGCCTCCAAAATGCCCGTCACCTCGGCCGCTGCAGCTGGCACGAGTTCGGCCGCCGAGCCCCGGTTCTGCCAAAGGTCGGAGAGGAGATTCGCGACGACCGTCTGGCCTTCGACCACGCGATCGCCCGGCCACAGGGCGGTTGGATAGGTCTGTGGCAGCTGGCGGATCAGGACTTGATATTCCGGATACTTAGCGACAAAGCCCGCCATGGTCGGGTCGGCGAGCGGGTCGGCGGCGAGCGGGATGTAGCCTGATTCCCGTGTCCAACGATTGCTGATCTCGGGGCGCGAGAGGAACTCCAGCAACTTGAAGCTCGCCGTGATCCGTTCGGGCTCCTGGGTCGTCACCATCATCCCGGATCCGCTGTTGGGCACCCGTCGCTCGCGATCGTTCCACAGTGGGAACTGGTCGATCCCTAGTCGGAAATTGCCTTCGGCGTCACGGATATTGGCCTGCAGCCGCGCGCTCGTGGTCGCCATGAAGGCTAGTTCGCCGGCGGAGAACAGGGAGTTGCCATCGGCCTCGTTCACCGGCGGCATGATGCCGTTCAGGACGGCGTCCTGCCAGAACTGCATGACCTCGATCGCCTCGGGCGTATTGAACGCAGCGCGATTGCCATCGAGATAGGACGAGCCCGCCAGCATCATCATCGCCTGCTGCCCATAATCGAGCCCGCCCGTGATGATGTAGAAGCCCTGATAGTTGGTCGTCTCCGTAACCTGCCGTGCCATTTCGGCGACTTCTTGAAAGGTCGTCGGCGGGTCGAGAGGATCCAGCCCAGCCGCCTCCATGATATCCATGTTGTAATATAGCAGGGGCGTGCCGAAGGAGTGCGGTGCCATGTAGTGATCGCCATCGATGAGACCGGCGTCCCGGAGGTTGGCAGCGTAGTTGGCCATGAAGGCGCCACTGTCGGGCGCTTCGGAGAACGGGCGGGCGTTCAGGATCTCTTTGGCGCCCAGAACCAAGCGGTTAAGCGACTGGATCACGTCGAACGGGCGGCGAGCTGCCAACGCGGCGTGCGCCTCGGGTACAACGCCCTGCGCGTTCGTGATCGTCTCGACGATCCGAATGCCAGGATTCTCCGCCTCGAAGTCGTCGAAGATGCCCTGGATGGCGGCAGCGTTGCCGGTCGAGCTTTGGTAGTGGAGGACCCGCAACTCCATGTCGGCCGCCGCGGTGATGTTGGGCGCCGTGAGCAGCAGTGCCGCTCCCAAACCTAGCATGGTCGCCGCGCATTTAGAGACTGGCATAACGCATTCTCCTCGTTGGTGGGGAGGCACGCAGCCGGACGACTCGTCGTCGCCTGCGGTCTGGCTCGCTTCCCCTGTTCAAACGGACGCTAGCGAACGCCAGTGACCAGCCGATGACTCATTTGTTAGTGTTGGGTGACGTTTGTTCACACTGTTGCAGCCCAGGCAACGTCAGCCGGCCAGGATGGCTTCCGTGGTGGCGACATCGGCGACGAGGGTGTGAATTCGCTGGCGGCGAAGCGCCGCGCGCAGCGGGAGAACTTTGCCCGGTCCGCCGCCGACGAGGACGACCTCCGGAATCCGATCGAGGTCCTCGAGTTCGAGGCCGATGCGTCGCGTGTTGAGCGGATGAGCGACTGGCTGGCCCTCTGCGTCGAGGAATATCCCGAGCAGACCGGCCACGGCACCGCGCGACCGCAGCGCCGCCGCCTCGTCGGGGGTCAGGTGGCCGGTGCCGACCAGCCCCCCGTCGTCTAACACCCGGCTCGCGGTCAACAGGGCAAGATTGCAGGCGCGGGCGCGCTCCAACACCGCTTGCACCACCGGCAGCCCCAGGAACAGGTCTCGTTCCTCCGGCGAGCGGGCATAGCTCGGCGCGGCAAGCTGGTAGCCCCGTGCTTCCAGCGTCAGCGCCAGTCGGCCGACCGTCTCTTGCGGCACCATGCGGCCCTCCTGCGACAGGGCGCCCTTAAGTGCCACGACTGCCAATTCCTGGAACCGCGCGGGTCGTAGGCTCGCGAAAAGGGCGTGCATGGTTGGGCCGTGGTGAGCGCCCACCGTGCTACCGTCGCGCAGAGTTTCGTTCAGCAGCAAGCCGAGGCCGTGACCCACCGCCTCACGGGTACGTCGCGGATCTGCTGGTGTCGGCACAAGGCGCACTCGCTGCAGGCCGAACCGGGATCGCAGACGCTCTTCGAGGTCGACAGTCCCGAAGTCGGGCGAAGTGATCTCGATCCGAACTAGTCCCGTCTCGCGGGCGGCCGCCAGCAGGCGGTTGACCCGCAGCCTGCTGATCCCAAGGGCGGCGGCCACCTCCTCCTGCTTCAAGCCTTCGACGAAGTACATCCAGGCGATCCGCGTCGCGAGGCAGCGTCGCTCGGCGTCCATGATCGCCGAGCGCTGCCGGGCAGCACTATCCCCGTCCATGCTCTGGTCCGAGGGGCTCAAGCAGGCTGCTCCGGTGCCGCCAGAAGACTGCCGTATTCACCGATGCGCACATAGCTTTCATGGCGAAAAAGGAAGTCTTGGCCTACGAGGCGCTGTCTGAAGCGCGTCTCCTGCAGGGTGATCTCGACGAAGCCCACCACGCGCAGTCCCCACATAGGCCGATCCGGCCCAAAGTTGCACATCGCGGTCGAAGGTGCCCAGAGATGGATCGCGCCGTCGAGCCCAAAGGATCGATATTGGTGCTTGTGACCACAGGCCACTAGCTTGAGCGCGTACCCCTGGAACGGCGCGAGTAGGCGTGTCCGGCCCTCGAGGTCGAGGCAGTCCGGTCCAGTCTCGGTCTCGCCGGGACGGTCCACGAAGAGCGGCTTGTGCACGAACATGGCGAGCGGACGCTCCGCCGAGACCTCTGAGAGCGTTGTAGCGAGCCACGCGGCCTGCTCTTCTTCCGCTGCCAATCCGTCAGAGTTCACGATCTGAGCGTTGAGCCCGATTAGGGTCCAGTGGCCCAGATCCCGCCGCCACCAATCGGGCCCGAACAGGTCAAGCCAACGTTGCCGGCGTTCGGCCGTCACCCTTTGTGGCATCCCGCCCGACACGACGTTGTCGCCAATGTCGTGGTTGCCTGGGATAACGCACCACGGCGCTGCAATCCGGTCGAGTTGCTCCCGCGCGAAAGCGAGGTCGTCGACGTCGTCCGGGTCGCTCAGCGCGAGGTCGCCCGCGACGACGACGAGATCGGGCGCCTGCTCGGCGACCCAATCGAGTACGAGTTCCCAGTTGTCGAGGTGGTAGGCACGACGGCGGCTCAGATGTAGATCGCTCACCAGAACGATCCGGTGCGGCTTGGTCATTTCAAGAATCTCCGATTGGGGCGTTCGGGTCGAGCGTGGAGCGCTGTTCTGGAACCGTGAGGTCGTGCACCGTCCAGCCGAAGGGCCCCGCCTCGAGGTACAAAGGCTTGGCATTGGCGAAGGCGCCGGTCGGCACCGGTGCCGCGAGCAGGTGGCCGAGCGCGCGGAGCACTCCCCCATGGGCGACGACGAGGCAGCCGGTGACGCTCACGTGGCGGCGCAGCGCGGCGCCGATTCGCGCGACGAAGTCGTCCATCGCCTCGATGCCGTCGACTTGCCGGTGCCAGAAATCCGGGTGCACTGGACCATCGACGAAGGGGCCGAAGTCTCGCTCGCGCAGCCCGGGCTCGAGCACCAGCGGGGCGCTTGTCGCCTCCACCACCGCGCGTGCCGTGTCGGCGGCGCGAGCCAGATCGCTCGCGACGATGTAACGGACGGCGTCTGTCACCGCCAGTTGCGCCGCAGCAGCGCGCGCTTGCTCGCGACCGACCTCGTCCAGCGGCACATCCTTGTGGCCTTGCACAAGCCGCTTTTCGTTGTGGGCCGTGCGGCCGTGGCGAAGGAAGAAGAAGCTAGCCACTGGCAAAGCGAGGCGCCCCGGCTGCAAGGATACCGCGTGCGAGGCCTCCGTCGAGGGCGTGAGAGGAACTGATTTCATTTGCATTCTCCAAAAGCGGCAAGGAAACCGCATGCGAGGCCTCGGCAGCGGCGCCCGTCGAACAGCCGCCGGTCATGTCAACGCGGCCGCCGGGTCGGCGCGCGAACGGAGGCGACGGCCACTTATCGCGTCGAACACACAGACGGCATCGGGATCCACCGCCAGATCCAACATTGCGCCCGGTGACTGCGACGGCCGCACCGTGCTGCGCACCGCAATTCGTTGACCCAGAGCCTCGATGAGCATGATCGATTCGGCGCCAAGGCGCTCCACCTCGAGAAGCCGTCCGGTCATTCCCAAAGCCGCGCCGGCCGCTGCGTCGGCGACGCGACAGTTCTCTGGTCGGAAGCCGATCACGAGTCCGCCCGAGCCCGCAGCTGGCAGCCGCTCAAGAAGGGGTGCGAGTCCGCGGCGCATGGCATGGTCGGGGCTCGGCGCGAGCTCGGACAAGGGCACTAAGTTCATCGCCGGTGAGCCAAGAAAGCTGGCGACGAACATCGTGGCAGGGTCGTCATAGATCTCGAGCGGGGCGCCGATCTGCTCGACGCGGCCGGCGTTCATGACGACGATCCGGTCGGCCATAGTCATGGCCTCGACTTGGTCATGAGTGACGTACACCGTCGTCGTGCCCAGGCCGCGCTGCAGCTCGCGGAGTTCCGCTCGGGCCGTGTTTCGCAACTTTGCGTCGAGGTTGGAAAGCGGTTCGTCGAACAGAAAGACGGCGGGATTGCGGACGATGGCGCGGCCGACCGCCACCCGCTGCCGCTGCCCGCCCGAAAGCTGCCGCGGCAGACGCTCCAGCAACGGCTCGATCTCAAGCATCGCCGCCGCCCGTCGGACTCGCTCGCCGATGTCGGGTTTCGCCTTGCCCTGCATGCGTAGCGCGAAGCCCATGTTCTCGGCCACCGTCATGTGTGGGTAGAGCGCATAGTTCTGGAACACCATGGCAATGTCGCGATCCTTCGCCGCAACCTCCGTAACGTCGCGAGAGCCGAGCCAAATGCGGCCACTGCTGGGCCGCTCAAGCCCGGAAAGGAGTCGGAGTGCCGTAGTCTTCCCGCAGCCCGACGGGCCGACGAAGACACAGAACTCTCCGGACTCGACGGAAAGGTCGGTCGCGTCGAGGGCGGTGACCTCGCCGAACCGCTTGGTCAGGCCTTCGAAGAGGACGGTGGCGGTCATGGGCGCGCTCCTAACGGCTTCAGCCTTTGATCCCCGAGGCGGCGAAGCTCTCGAGGACCTGCCGCTGCAGCGCGAAGAAGACGGCGAGCGCCGGCAGCGAGGCGAGCGTGACCGCCGCCATAAGCGTGTTGTAGCTGGTACCGAACTCCTCCTGCATGAGTCGGCGCAGGCCAATCTGCAGCGTCTGGCTCGCAGGCGTCTCGGTGACGATCAGCGGCCAGAAATATTCGTTCCAGCAGTCGATGAAGAGAACGATGGTCAGCGCCGCCAAGGCCGGCCGGAGATTCGGAATCACCACCAGCCAGAGTGCCTGCCAATGCTCGGCGCCATCGATTTCCGCCGCATCGTAGAGCTCCCGGGGAAACGCCAGCAGATGCTGCCGAAGCAAAAAGACACCGAAGGGCATAGCGAGGTTCGGGATGATCAGGCCTTGATAGGTGTCGAACCATCCGAGATTGGCCATCAGGATGTAGTTCGGGATGACGGTTAGCTGCGGTGGGATCATCATGGCGCCGAGCATCAACAAGAAGAGCGTTTCGCGGCCCCGGAACGTGAATCGGGCGAAGGCATAGGCTGCCAGCACGCAAAGGAGCAGTTGGCCGGCTACACGCAAGGCGGTAGTCGCCACGCTATTCCAAAAGAAGCGAGGGTAGTCGCTCTGGGTGAGCACGCTCACATAGCTGGCCAATGTGGGTTGCATAGGTAGCGGATTGGCGGAGAAAATTTCGTTGTCGGGCTTCAGCGACGTCCCGACGACGAGAAGTAGGGGCACCAGGACTGCCAAGCTGACCATCAGGCAGATTACGTGGCCCACGACCAGCCAGGATCGGGACAGCATCATCGGTAGTGCACCCAGCGCTCAAGCAATCGGATCTTCAAGACGGCCACGCCGGCGAGCAGGAGAAACAGCATGACAGCGCCTGCCGAGGCAAAGCCAGTGTTGAAGGTCAGGAATGCGTATTGATAGACCATGTAGAAAAGGTTGGTCGTGCTGTTCGATGGACCTCCTTGCGTCAGAATATCGATCGGTGTGAAGACTTGGTTCAGCGAAAAAATTACGGTCGATATTAAGACGAAAAAGGTCGTCGGGGTCAGAAGCGGCCAGATCAGGTGGCGGAAGAGGCGCCAATCGCCAGCACCGTCGAGGCGCATGGCCTCGATATACTCTCGGTTGATGCTGGCAAGGCCGGCAAGGTAGAGCAGGACGTTGAATCCGATGACCTTCCAGGTCGAAATGCCGAGGATAGTCCAGATTGCGAGTTCGGAGTTCATCAGCAGATGCGGCAGCCGCAGACCCAGCTGCTTCAGCACTTTCTCCGGCAGTCCGAAATAGGGGTTGAGCAGCCAGCCGAAAGCGATCGCGACCACCACAAAGCTCAGCAAGGTCGGCAAGAACACGATCGACTTGTAGATGTCGCCGACGCGGCGGCTCATCGACCAGATAAACACTGCGATCGGGACTGGTAGCAGAACCTTCAGCGGGATCGAGGCGATCACGTAGATACCGGTGTTATGCAGCGCCGCAGCAAAGAGGCTGCTGTGGACGAGGCCGGTGTAGTTGGCGAATCCTACGAAGGTGCGCTCGTCTGACACGAAGTTCCAGTCGACGAAGCTGAGGTAGGCCGTAAACACCAGCGGCCAGTAGGTGAAGACGGCCAGCAGGGCGACCAAAGGCGCCAAGTACAGGAACGGGGCGAGCCATTCGCCCGAGCGGTTCCGGAGAGTGGCGAGGCGACGTGTGAACGGCAATGCTGCAGAGCGTTGGGGCGCGGTCGCCGCAGCGACGGCGGCGGACACCTGGGGCTGCCGCTTCAAGTGGGAAAACGGGCCCGTGCTCATCGACTCGGATCGAGGATACGGGTCACCTCATCGGCGGCACGGGGCACCAGTGTCGCCGCGGATCCCTCGTTCTGCCACAATTCGCCAAGCAGGTTGGCGACAACGGCCTGGGCCTCAACGCCGCGGTCGCTAGGCCAAAGTGTGGTGGGAACGGTCTGACCAAGTTGGCGGACGAGCACCTGGTACTCGGGCTGCATCGCAACGAAGTCCTGCATCACTGGGTCGGCAAGCGGATCGACGGCCAGAGGGAGATAGCCCGTCTCACGGCTCCAGCGGTTGGTGATCTCGGGGCGCGAGAGGAATTCCAGCAGCTCGAAGGCAGCTGCGATCCGGGCTGGCTCCTGCGCTGTCACCATCATGCCGGACCCGCTGTTCGGGACTCGCCGCGCCCGATCCTTCCATACCGGCACCTCGGCAATGCCGACCGCGAAATTGCCATCAGTGTTTCGCAGCGTAGAGCGCAAGATGGCGCTTGTGCTCACCATGAAGCCAAGCTCGCCGGCCGAGAAAAGGTTGGTACCGTCGACGAAGGCCACGTTCGGCATGAGGCCATCGAGGACCGCTTGCTGCATGAAGTCCAGGACCTCAACGGCCTCGGCTGTGTTGAACGCCGCGCGGGTGCCTGCAATGTAGGGCGAGCCGGCTAGCAGGAGCATCTGTTCGACAGTGTAGTCGTGGGCACCGCCCGCCCAAAAGCCTTGGATATCCGTAACCTCGACGACGCGACGCGCCATCTCTGCCATCTCCTGGAAGGAACTTGGCGGGCTCGCCGGGTCGAGCCCGGCGGCGGCCATCACGTCGCGGTTGTAGTAAAGGAGTGGTGTGCCGAAAGAATGGGGTGCCAGGTAGCGGTCGCCGTCGACGAGACCAGCGTCGCGGATGCTAGGCGCAAAATTTTCGCTGAAGACCCCGCCATCGGGCGCCTCTGAGAAGGGACGCGCGCCAAGCGTCGTGATCGCACCGAGCGCTAGTCGGTTCAGCGCTTGGATGACATCGAACGGCCGGCGCGCCGCGAGCGCTGCCTGAGCCTCGTTGGCAATGCCCGCGGCGTTGGTCACCACCTCGGTCACGCGGATGTTGGCATGCTCCGCCTCGAAGTCGTCGAGGATGGCGCGGAACGCGACGGCATTGCCGGCCGACGACTGGTAGTGGAGCACCCGCAGTTCGATCTCGTCATTGGCTACGGCGATGTTCGTCGCCGTCGCGAACAGTGCCGCACCTAACGCGAGCACGATCGATGTGATGGCAGAGACGCGCATGACACAACCTCCCTTCTGGCAGGGGCGCACAACATAGCGGCGCAGCGCCGCCTGCGATTCGGCTTCCTACCCCTGTCTTGAAAGGCGCTACCGGGCGCCTGAGACAAGTTAATGATGCATTTGTTAAGGTTGCATGACGTTTGTTCATGTTGTTGCCGGCCGGACGGCGCAGCGAGGGGATGCCCGCCGCTCTCGAGGTATGGTTTCACTGGGTCATCTGTATCGGCCGCGGGCGTCGACCATTCCCTGCGACCTCCTCCTGCCGCTGGACGACCGTACCCTGGAGAGTTGGCGCGAGCGCCGCACCCAGG
>DAIRDJ010000172.1:0-10074 GCA_036796215.1 Geminicoccaceae bacterium | reverse complement strand
AACTAGATCCGGATCGGGTTGCGGGAGATGTCGTGACGCTTCGCCAGACCGTGCAGGGTGTCGCCGGTCAGAAACTCCTGCGCGACCTGCCGCCTGAACTCGACGCTGTGGGATCGGTGTCTCGCCATGGCTTCCATCCGTCGAAAGCCCAGCCCACCAGCTCAATTCATTCCGCTCCAACCGTCCAGCCCGAGGCGCCCACTCCAGTCAGGGGGCCAGTCTTTCATGGCGCCGGACACCCTTGAGCAGCGAGACGAGCGAACCGGCGGCGAGACGAGCGCTCGATGCGTCGCCGCCGGGCACGATGGCTGAGGGCCGTTACTCCCCCGGACGCCGAAAGCCGATACGGAAGGCGCCCCAATGGCGGCCCTGGCAGCTGATCGGTATCGCGATCTCGTAGCACCCCCTGATCGACACCGGCGCCAGGCGCTCCTGTCGCGCGCGCGCGGCCAGCATGCCGTCGTAGCTCTCGTCCAGACACCCGCTCATGGCCAGCAGCAGCAACGGCTCCTCGGCCGCCGTGGACGATTTGGCGGTAGCTACGGGGCCGGCGGTGACAACCGGCAGATAGCCGTGCCGGTCGGTGCAGGTCGCATAGAGCAGTTCTGGACGACTGGCCACGATCTGCGCTTGCAAGGGGCCGAGGCGGCGGGCGAGGAAATCGCGGGCGGCAAGGGCAGATGCCGTGCCTTCGTCGCCGGCCGCAGACTCGGTCGAGTCGAACAACAGGGCTGCAGGGCTGGCAAAAAGCACCTCCTCGCTGATGGCGCCGGCGGCGACCCCGCGGGCGAAGCTCGCTTCGACCTCGAGCGCTGCCCAGCGGGCCAGTTGAAAGAACGGTGCATCGAGAGCGGCGACCGCCGCGAGATGGCCGTCGAGCGCCGCCCGCAAGTCGGGCGTCGGCCGATCGAACGCCAGATGCACACCCTTGGCGCTCAGACCGACGATTCGGGCGGCGAAGGTCCCGAGCCCGCCGAGTTCGAGTTGCGCGCAGCCACCGATCCGTGGCCGTTCGAAGGTAGTCGCGACGGCGACGAGCGCACCGCCGCGCGCGAGATCGACCGTCTCGCCCGTCCAGCGATGGTCACCACAGCGCAGCCCCACCGGCAGCCGCACCGGCAGCCGGGGCTCACGGCGCCGCTCCGGGGCTCCCGGGAGGCGCAGCGCCAGGAGCAGTCGTGCCTCGAACCGCTCGAGCCGGCGCCGCACCGCTGCCATCCGCTCGCCGATGCGCTGGTCGACGCCACGCTCGATGCCGAGACGCAAGGCGCCGACTTCGACGACCGTGGCGAGCGCCTCGGTGTGCACCGGCTGCGGTGCCAAGGCCGCCTCGACCGTCGCCACGGCCTCGGCGAGCAGGCGGCTCGATTGCCGGGCCTCGGCGGCAGCCATGGCGATGGCACTGGCATCGCTCCCGGCATCGAGTGCTGCCTCGACCGCGGCCACGTGCCGGTCGAGCAGGCGGCGCAGCATGCCGACCCGCGGCAGCGATGCAATCTGCTCGGCGGCATGCGCGGCGAGCGTATGGCCGGCCTGATCGAGACTCGAAACGCCGCGCTCCAGTGACGCGGCATCGCCCGCCAGCTGCCCCAGCTCATGGGCGAGTTGGCCGACGCCGAGACGCACGTCTTCGCGCAGCAGCGCCAGAAGATCGGCGAGCTCGGCATGCGCGGCGGTGGCGCCATCACGGAGCGCATCCTGCCGCGGCTCCACCCCTGCTCGAGCGCGGAAGGGCGCGTCGTCCATGATCGAATCCACCAGCAGCATCAACGTCGTCCCCAAAGGCCGTCCACCTGGGTGGCGAGCACCCTCGATGCCGCATCATGGCATCTTCTAGTTAAGCAATGGTTAGCGCCGCGCATTTCTTGTTCAGGCCCGCACAGGCGATCCGCAACGGCTGGAGCCCCTGCCACACGACCGCAACAATTTCGTGCTCAAACTCCTGTCAGCGATCGGGTGCAGCGAAAGGCAACGGCCGGGGAATGTCGTATAGCGGCGGGGTCACCGAAGAAGTGTTGGAGGACCGTCCCGTGGCATCGCCCCATTCGCTCGACCACCGCATCCGCGCCGCATTCGGCGCCAGCCCATCCTTGCCCACGGGCATCATCTTTATCCTGGCCGTCACCCTGGCGGTCGGCTGGCTCGCCGGACGCTGGGCGGTCGTCGTCTGGGCGCTCGGCTTCTGGCACTACCTCGTCTACGCCCTTGCCTTCGTGCCGCGAAGGGTGGCGCTCGCGGTCTTCGTGCGCGATGCCGTGCTGCTCAAGGCGGCCTCGCTCGCCGTCTTTGCCGCCGTCTATCTCACCGCATCGCCCGACCTGCTCTCGCTCCTCGTCGTCGGCCTCGGCCTTTTCCTCAACCTCGCGGCCGCCCGTGCGCTCGGTACCGAGCGGACCTATTACGGCTACGAACTCGCGGCCTTGCCGGCGAAACGGATCACCGCCTTCCCCTACTCGCTGATCGGCCATCCGATGCTCATCGGCAATGCCATCGCCTTCGCCGGGACGCTCTTGAACGCCGAGTTCCGCGCGGCCTGGTGGCCGCTCGCCATCGCCCATGTCGGGCTCAACCTCGCGATCCTCCTGATGGAGGTGAAGGCCCGCCCACACCAGCCGACCCGGTTGCCTCTGCTCGACCGGCTGGCCGCCTCGCCGGCCGGCAGTGCCGTCATCGTCCTCGGCACGCTGATCGCCGGGTTTGCCGGCAGCGGCCCGCTCTTCATCGCAGGCCTCGTCTTGGCGCACCTGGCCTTCGCCCTCGTTCTGTTCAACGCCTACGGGCGGCCGCCTGCCCCGGCCGAGCCCGCTTCAGGAGACCACGGATGACGAACACGGCAGAGCTCGCCGGCATCGACAACGGCACCCGGCGCAACGCCCCGGCCCCGCGACATTTCCTGGCCCAGATCGGCCGTTTCGACGACCCGCATACCCGGGCGGTGATCGACGAGCTGACCCGCTGGATCGAGCGGGAGTACGAGGAGGAGCTCCGCCAGCGTCCCTCCAAGCATGTCTATCTCCGCACGCTGCCGGCCGCGATCAACGCCAAGATCGACGAGCTGCGCCTCAGTGAGGTGATCAAGAGCCGGATCCTCGAGCAATTCGCGCCGGACTCCGTCATCACCCCGATGCAGCACACGGACGAGCTCTACATCTCGCATTACAACAAGGACAAAGGCGGCGACCAGGGCCTCTTCGACAAGCACTACGACGGCAATCTCCGCTTCATGCCCGTGGGAGCGGTGGTCAGGGCCCTGATCTATCTGCAGTCGGACGCCACCTACAAAGTGGTTTTCGCCGACAGCAAGGTGGAGAAGGCATTCACCACCTACGAATTCGGGCTGCTCGACTTCCACAAGGAACTGCACTGGGTCGAGGGCGAGTACAACCCGAACGACCAGCAGCGCATTCTCCTCAAATGCAACTACCTGGTCGCACCCAGGAATGCGGTCTGGCTGACCAAGGCGCTGCTCGCCGCCAATACCGGCGTGTTCTACGTGGTCAAGGCGGCGATGGAATATTCCAAGAGCCCGAAGACACCGGCGCAGCATGTCGTCGGCCACATCTGCAACGTGGCCCGGGTGCTCAACAACATCCATCCCCTGGTGCCGCTCGGCCTGATCGCCGTGCTGCTCGCCGCCGCCGGCTGGGGTGTCGCACGGCTCTTCGGCTGAGGCTCCGACCGCGACGAGCAGGGCAGCCGCGCCCGGCTGCCCGCCGCCTACCGCCAGGCCGACAGCGCGAAGAGAAAGGCGAGCTCGCTGAGCTGCTGCACGGCACCCAGCGTGTCGCCGGTGCAGCCGCCGAAGGCCCGGCCCAAGGCCCAGGCACTCGCGGCCGCGGCGAGCGAGGCGACCAGGAGGGCGGTCAGCGCCTGGCCTGCGGGCAGGAGCACGATCGCCGCGGCCATGCCGATCGCCAGTGCCGCCAGGACCCGGTCGACCGGCGGCCTGCCGGTCTCGGCCGCGAGCCCCCGGCCTCGCGCACTCGGCTGCAGATAGAGTACTGCCGGCATCACCGCCCGCGAGAAGCTGGCCGCCGCGATGATCGCCGCTGCGGCCGCAAAGCCGTCCCAAAAACCAGCAATGACCACGAGCTTGCCGGTGATGACCAGGATGAGGGCGATCGCCCCGAAGCTGCCGATCCGGCTGTCGCGCATGATCTCGAGCGCCCGCTCGCGGTCCGGCAGGGCACCCAGCGCATCGGCGGTATCGGCGAGCCCGTCCTCGTGCAGTGCTCCGCTGAAGATCGCCATCGCACCCAGCGCCAGGACCGCGGCCGGCAGGCCCGGCAGGTGGACGAGGCTGGCGGCGAGAAAGACCACCGCACCCAATGCTCCCACCAGGAGCCCGACCACCGGAAAGAAATGAACGACCGAGGCGAGATCGCCGAGCCCGACCCGCCCGTCCAGGCGAAGCTGCCAGCGGGTGAGAAAGACCACGGCGATTTTCAGATCACGCAGCATCGCTACCCCGTTTGCCCGGCACCTGCTGTCGGGCTATCTCGACAATCGCTGGCCGTCAAAGCAAGGTGACGTGGCAAATGGCGGCGGCCCGTGACGCCGACCAGCCCGCGGCCACCCGCCCGAGGAGAGAACGCTTGAGCACGCTGACACCGGTCGGCAGCTTCGCCGATGTGCACGCCCTTCTGGCCCAGCTGCCGACCGTGGACGACGCGGCCCAGGCAGCAGCCGGCGGCCGCGAGGCCGAGCTCCTGAAGCCGCCCGGTGCGCTCGGCCGGCTCGAGGCGATCGCGGCCTGGCTCGCCGGCTGGCAGGGCCGGCACTCGCCCAAAGTCGAGCACGCCGAGATCTTCGTCTTCGCCGGCAATCACGGCGTGGCCAAGCAGGGTGTCTCCGCCTATCCCGCCGAGGTCACGGCGCAAATGGTCGCGAGCTTCGAGCGCGGCGGGGCGGCGATCAACCAGCTCGCCCTCGAGACCGGGGCCGCCCTTTCGGTCATCGCCCTCGATCTCGACCGGCCCACAGCCGACTTCACGAAGCACCCGGCGATGAGCGAGGAGGAGTGCCTCGCCGCCTTCAACCGGGGCCTCACCGCCCCCGCCGACGAGCTCGACATCATCGCCCTCGGTGAGATGGGGATCGGCAACACCACCGTCGCCGCCGCCCTCTGCACCGCCCTCTTCGGCGGCGAGCCGGTGCACTGGGTGGGCCCCGGTACCGGCGTCGATGAGGCCGGTCTCGCAACGAAGGCCCAGGTGATCGGGGCGGCGGTCGCCCGGCACAAGACCGCCCTCGACGATCCGCTGCAGATCCTCCGCCACCTCGGCGGCCGCGAGCTCGCCGCCCTCTGTGGCGCCATTCTCGCCGGCCGTCTGCGGCGCACGCCCGTCATCCTCGACGGCTTCGTCGCCACCGCCGCCGCAGCCGTCCTCTACAAGCTCACACCAGCCGCCCTCGACCACTGCATCGCCGGCCACGTCTCGGCCGAGCCCGGCCACCGCCGCCTCCTGGCCGAGCTCGGCATGCGCCCGCTGCTCGATCTCGACATGCGGCTCGGCGAGGCGAGCGGTGCCGCCGTGGCTCTGGCGGTGATCAAGGCTGCAGCCGCCTGTCACAACGGCATGGCGACCTTCGCGGATGCGGGCGTCGCCGGCCGGCTGGAAGGCTGACGGTGGTGCCCGGGCACCGCTCGGGGCGCACCCTGGCGATGCTGTCCCTGCGCGTCGTTTGCCTGTTTGCCGCCATCCTTGTGGCGGCGCTCGCAACCGCCCGGGCCCAGGATGGGCTTGCCGAGCTCAGGGTGGCGGCGGGCGAGCCGGCGACGCTCACGATCTGGAATCGGCCGATCGTCACCTTTCGCGCCCAGGTCGACTCGCTGACCCCGGCCCTTCGGGTCGAAGCCGCTGCTGACCGCATCGCCGATCTGGAGCTCGCCGATCTCGACGAGACCGCACGGTACGTGCCGGGCTCCCTGGGGCCGCTCGAAGGCTATTTCATCCAGCTGGGCAACCAGAACCTCTTCGGCATCCTGCCTCAAGACCTCGACCCGGAAGCGGGGCAAACCCTGGCGCAGGTGGCGCAAACCGCAGCCCGGCAACTGACCGACGCCATGCACGCCCGGGTCGAGCAGCAGCGCTTGCCCGTCCTGTTGCGCGGGCTCGGCCTCGCCCTCGCGGCATCGCTGGTCTTTGGACTTGCGCTCTTCGGTATCGAACGCCTGCGCCGGCGCGCCCTGGCCCGGATCGAGGCCCTCAGCCACGGCCGCAAGATCACGCTTCGCGGCATCGATATCCGGCCCTATCTGCGGGTCAGCGCCGGCACCGGCATCCGAGCGATCGCAGCCGGGCTCCAGCTCGTCGCGCTCTATCTCTGGCTGGGCTTCACCCTCCTCTTGTTCCCCTACAGCCAGCCTTGGGGCGAGCAGTTGGCGCGGTGGTTCACCGGCCTCCTGGCCGAGCTGGGTGGCGGCGCCTTGCGGGCGATCCCCGGGCTCTTCACCGTGACCGTCATTTTCGTCGTCACCCGGATCGTCGCCCAGCTCGTCGACCGATTCTTCCTCAGCATCGAGGCCGGCTGGCTGCGCTTCGACTGGATCGAAGCCGAGACCGCCAAGGCGACGCGCCGGCTGGTCGTCGTGGTGATCTGGGTGTTCGCTCTTGTCGTGGCCTATCCCTATATCCCGGGCTCGCAGACCGCGGCCTTCCAGGGCATCAGCGTGCTGCTCGGCCTCATGGTCTCGCTCGGTGCGGCGGGCTTTGTCAATCAGGTGATGAGCGGGCTGGTGATTGCCTATGCGCGCTCGATCCGGACCGGCGAGTTCGTCCAGGTGGGCAGCACCCAGGGAACGGTGACCGAGGTGGGCGTGCTCGCGACCAAGCTCCGCACCCCGACACTGCAGGAGATCACCATCCCGAATGCCGTGCTGGTGGGCTCGGTGCTCACCAACTTCTCGCGTCACGCCGACCCGGTCCACGGCTCGATCATCGCCACCACCGTCACCATCGGCTACGACGCGCCCTGGCGACAGGTCGAGGCGATGCTCTTGATCGCTGCCGAACGCACAAGGGACATCCGGCACGACCCGGCACCCCGGGTGCTGCAGCGCGCGCTCGGCGACTTCTATGTCGACTACCAGCTGGTCTTCGCCATCGACCAGCCGGCAGGTCAGGTCGTGGTGCTCTCCGACCTGCACCGCCACATCCAGGACGTCTTCAACGAGAACGGTGTGCAGATCATGTCGCCGCATTTCGACAGGCAGCCGCAGGAGCCCGTGATCGTCCCGCAGAGCGCCTGGTTCACCCCACCGGCGGTGCCACCAGCGCAGCCCATTGGTACCGAACAGCAGCCACGACCGGCAGACCCGACGCGTGGCACCAGCAGCCACCCGACGCCCTTGTCCCGAAAGCCCGCATGAAAAGGCGCTGAGCCGGACCGGCAGCCATGCGGTGGCGATCATGCGTGCTTGCCCCGCGAGCCCTGGTCGGGCAGCGCAGCTGGAAGATCGCGAAATGCCGCACGGAGCACCGGCACCATGAAATCGACGAAGGCGCGCACCTTGGCCGCCGCACGCCGACCGTCGATGGTGATCAGGTGAACCGGCACCGGCGGCTCCTCGACGCGGTCGAGGACGATGCGCAGCCGGTCGGCGGCGACGTCCTCCGCCACCTGGTAGAGCGGCACCCGGGTGAGCCCGAAGCCCGCCCGGGCCGCATCGATGGCGACATCAGGCTGGCTCGCCGCCAGACGCGCTCGGACCGGAACGGCAACCGGCTTGCCGTCGACGACAAACCCCCAGCTACCCGCCGTCATCAGGCTGGTGGGTGCGATCAGCCGATGCCGGGCGAGCGCCTCGGGTGAGGCCGGCACCCCTGCCGCCGCCAGGTAGGCCGGTGCCCCGACCACCACCCGGCGGACCTCGCCGAGCCGGACAGCGACCAGGGCTGTCGAGGCGAGAGCACCGATGCGCACGCCCACATCGATCCCTTCCTCGACGAGATCGACCAAACGGTCGACCAGAAGGACGCTGACGGCAAGGTCGGGATGGCGCTCGAGAAACGCCGGCAGCACCGGTGCCAGATGCAGCCGGCCGAACTGGGTGGGGGCGGTGACCGCGAGCTCGCCCCTGGGATTGCCGTGGCTGCCCGCCGCTGCCGCCTCGGCCTCGTCGAGCTCCATCAGGATGCGCCGGCAGTGCTGGAGATAGCCACGGCCCGAATCGGTGAGCGCCACGCGGCGGGTCGTCCGGGTCAGGAGCCGGGCGCCGAGCCGCGCCTCGAGCCCGGCAACCGCCCGAGTGACGGCAGCGGGCGAGAGGCCGAGCCGCCGGGCGGCCGCGGCGAAACTGCCGAGCTCGGCCACCGCACGGAAAACCGCCATCGCCTCGAACCGGCCCATTATTCCGCTCCCTGCAATAATTCATCGCGATCTAGCCAGATTATCGAAGCCCGCCAAGTGGTCCATGTTCCCGGCACGACACGGCCCACCAGGAAGGGAGCGACCGATGACCACCGCCTTTGCCGAGATCACGTTCACCGACGCCGTGAAGGCCCTGCAGGACCGGCACGGCTCACGGGCGAGCTACGCCAGGCTGGAGCGCGACGCGGCCCCGCGCCGCGACCGGCTGACCGCCAAGGAACGCCAGTTCATCATGGCCCGCGACGGCTTCTACCAGGCGACCGTCAATGCCGAGGGCTGGCCCTATGTCCAGTTCCGCGGCGGCCGGCCGGGCTTTCTCCAGGTGCTGGACGACCGGACCATCGCCTACGCCGATTTCAGCGGCAACCAGCAGTATCTGTCTGTCGGCAACCTTGCCGGCAACGACCGCATCGCCCTGATCCTCATGGACTATGCCGGCCGCCGCCGGCTCAAGCTCTGGGGCCGGGCCCGGCTGGTCGATGCAGCGGACGACCCGCTGCTCATCGAACGGCTGGTCGACCCCGACGACCCCGCCACCGTCGAGCGCGCCGTCGTCATCACGCTTGAGGCGCTCGACTGGAACTGCCCGCAGCACATCACCCCCCGCTTCACCGAGGCCGAGCTCGGCGCAATCGTAGCCCCGGTCCGCCAGGAGATCGCTGAACTGCGGGCCGAGAACGCCCGGCTCAGGGCCGGCCACGGCCCACGATCCGCCGGCGTCGCTCGGAAAGCGTGACGCCGGCGAGGATCGTCGCCAGCGCCAGGATCGCCCGCAGCTCGACCGGCTCGGCCAGGACGAGAACGCCCAGGAGATAGCCGTAGACCGGGATCATGTAGTTGATCAGCGCCAAGAACCCGGCGCCGGCGGCGGTCACGAGGCGCAGCATGATGACCGTCGGCAAGGCGGTGCCGAACACCGCGAGCCCGAGGACGGCCATGCCCGAGGTCGAGACCAGCTCGGCCGGCGCCGGCAGGCCGGTCGCGATCGCCGCCGGCAGGGTCATCAGCGCCGATGCGGTGACCGCACAGGCGGCAAAGGCCACGACGTCGCCCGCCGGCCGGTTGCGGCTGACGATGACGTTGATCGAGTAGCACAAGGCGCCACCCAGGATCGCGAGCTCATAGACCAGGAGCGTCGCGGCACCACCGAGCTCGCGCAGGATCTCGGGGCCGACCAGGACGAGAATGCCGCCAAAGCCGAGGACGAAGCCCGCGGCCTTCCAGCGTGTCAGCCGCTCGCCCTCGACAAAGAAGTGGGCGAGCAGGATGGTGGCCAGCGGCATCACCGCGAAGAAGACGGTGGTCAGGCTCGCCGGCACCTGCGTCTGCCCCCAGGTGATGGCGAAGAACGGCAGGGCGTTGCCGGTAAAGCCGCAAACTAGGGAGAAAAGGAGATGCCGCCGGCCGAGCTGCACCGGCCGGCGCTGAACGATCACCACAAGCCAGAGCAACAGCGCCCCGACGGTGAGACGGATGGCGACCACATCGATCGGCGCGAGGGCCGCCACCGCAACCTTGTTCATCGCGGGCGAGCTGCCCCAGAGCAGCGTGATCGAGAACAGCATCAGCCAATGGCTGACCGGCCGCGCTGTCACCCCACTCGCCCGTCGAGCCTCCACTGACACGTTATCCCCATCGTCGAAAGCAGCCGGCCCTGAGAGCCCTCTCTGATTGGGGTCGTTGGTGTCAAGCTGCTCCGCT
>DAIRDJ010000171.1:0-10169 GCA_036796215.1 Geminicoccaceae bacterium | reverse complement strand
TATCGCAGGGTTGGTATTAGATGGCCGGCAACCGGATAGGCATCACGACTCCTTATCCAATATCATGCGCCTACAAACGAATCTCAAGAACCTGTGTCATGTACCGACTCGTTTCGGCCCGAAAACCTGCGACCGAACCCGAGCGGCCAGTTTGTCGCAGGTGTCCGGCCAACCTATAGCGATAGCGCTGTCTTTCGCTGTGACGCGCGTCCGGCGCCAGATGTCGCTCGGTGCGGCATCGACACGAGGGTCCGGGCGTGGCGGCGACCTGCCGAGGGAACCCGAGCGGCTCGACGGGAAGTCGAAAATAGGTTAATAAGGCTATAAATGGCTGTCGGCGGGATCGACCTCGCGTCGCTTCGGCAGCGGTTGTCAGCGGCCGAGCAGGCGGGCGATGAACCGGCCGAGACCGCGCCCACGGCTGTGGCCGGGCGCAAAGCCGAAATCGCGCTCGAGGGCGTCGAGGTCGAGCTTGACCGCATCGGCGAAGCGGCCCTTGAGCGCTTGCGCCGGGACCAGCTTCTCGAAGCGGGCCGCCTGGTGATGGTCGCCGGCGAAGTCGACCACCAGGTCGCCGCTCGCCCGGTTGATCCGCACCCGCTCGCTGCTCTCGGCCAGGATCTCGGCCAGTTGATCGAGCAGCGGCTTGTCCTTGAGCCGCTCGATCTCCTCCTGGGCCACCGGCCGGGCCCAGCCCGGCGCTTCGCCCAGGGCTTCGGCGAGGAGCCCGCCCAGCGCGGTCGAGGAGGCCATGAGCAGATCGGGTGGATGGTGCGGATCTCCGGCCAGCGCTTCGATCAGCCCGGCGAGCTGGGGCACGAAGCGATCGAGATAGGTTCGATAAAGGGCGGTGCCGATGCCGGCCAGCGCCGCCCTGGCCGGGGCTTCGGGCATGGCGCGCGGCCGGGCGCCGTCGATGTGGCAGACCACCATGCGCTTGCGCAGGTCCGGCGTCACCGCGGTGACGTCGCGATTGGTGCTGATCAGGATCGGCGCGTAGCCGGAGCCGCTGTCGTGGTCGAACTTGACGAGGTCCGGCACGTACTGGCTGAAGCGGTCGCGGTTGACGTCGTCGACGATCAGCGGGATGGCACCGAGCCGCTCGCGCAGGCCCAGCGCCCGCTGGGTGGTGAAGTCCTTGCCGCGGACCATCTGCTCGACGCCGAACATCGAGCGGCTGATCACCCGCGAGAACATGGTCTTGCCGCCGTCCGAGCGGCCGTAGAGCACCGCGTGCACCGGATAGGCCAGGGGCGAGCCGTCGTGGCGAAGGGCGGCACCGCGCAGGAGCGGTGCCATGGGTGCGGCATAGAGCCAGGCGAAGAGCGCCCAGTAGCTCTGCTGCAGGCCCGCCGCATCGCCGTAGAACTGGCCGAAGCCCGCGAAATAGGGGGCGAGCAGGGCGGCATCCGCCTCGACCTCGGGCCACGGCACCGGTGCGCCGAGCCGGTGCCAGGGACGCCCATCCAGGGTGACGATGCCGGCCTCGAGATCGATCCGGGCTTCCGGCACTCGGTCGGTCTTCTCGGTGATCGGCTGGGCGTTGTGGGCGCGGTAGGCGCGGGCGAAGCCTTTGGCGCTGATCACCGTGGCCCCGCTCTTGTTCCGGTCGAGGGTCAGTTGCTGCAACTCCGCCCCCAAGGCGCCGGCCTCGCGGAGGGCGGCGGCGGAAAGCTCCGGCATCACGGGCGGGCGTGGCGTCTCGACGATCACGCCCTTGGCCTCGAGGAAGCGAAAGCACGGCACCTGCTCGAGCGGCACCGGGTCGTTCGGCACATCGAGCGACGGCGTCGAGCCCTTGGTTGCAGGCACGACCAGAAGGTCGGCGGCGACCAGGTCGGCCTTCGCGTCGTTCATCGTGTAGAAGTCGAGGAACTGGCGATAGGCGGCCTCGCCGTCGGCGACGAAGAAGGTCTCGCCCTGGGCGCCGGAGAAGGCCTGCAGGCTGAGATTGGCGGAACCCGAGATGGCCCGATAGCGACCCTGCCCGGCCAGCAAATAGAGCTTGGCGTGCGAGGGCGCTTCCCGCAGCAGGCGAAAGCGCAGGCTGCCGTCCTGGACGCGCGCCAGGAGATGCGCGCCGCGGCTCGACAAGGCCGGCCGCACGCAGCGCTCGATGAACGTTTTCTGGTCGGCGAGCGCATCAACGAAGCGGTAGCCGGCAGCACTCGTCGCCTGCTCGAGGGCGGCGAGCTCGCGTGACAGCACGCGCTCCGAACCGAAGGTGATCTCGACGTCGTCGAAGAGTGAGGCAACGTCGAGGATCGCCGGCACGCTCGCCGAGAAGGTGAGCGCCTGCAGCCGGTCGAAACCCTGGAAGAGATCCTGCCACCGTGCATCCCGAACAGTCTGGACCGCGATGTCGAAGACGCGGATCGACCGGACCCTGTCCGGCTCGGTCGCAGCGGACTCCGGGTGCTCCGATCCGAGCGTTTCGAAAAGATCGTTCATCGTCGCCAATCTGATGCTGCTGACCGAGAGTAGTGTCGAAGCCCTGGCGCGCGCAAATCCTCGCTCGCCGTCGGCGCGCGGCTAGTCGATCTGCCCAGCGGGCAGGCTCACGAGAAGCTGGCGGGCGCGCGGATGAGCGATCACCGCCAGCGCGTCGCGCACGAGCTCGGCGAGGTCCGGCCGGGTCCGGGCAATCCGGCCGAGGAGAATGACACAATCCTCGTCGGCAACGGTCGTTACGGCATCGATGACCACGGCGGAGGGATCCCCGCGCAAGAGACGGGCAAGTGTCGGCAGCGCTTCTCGCCGCCCCATGCGACCGAGCGCGCAGGCAGCGGCGTTGCGCACCTCGCCGGCCTCGTCATGGCCGAGTTCGAGGAGCCGCGGCACCAGCGCCAGCTGCTGCCCGACGCAGCCGCAGGCGGCCGCGCGCACGCCAGCGTCCGCATCGACCATGAGCTCGAGCAGGGTTGTTGCCGGCAGCCGTGCACCGAGCGTGGCCGCGACCTCGACCGCACGCGCACGATTGGGGCCCTCGACGATGCGCTCCACGATCATCGCCGTGCTGGCATGTGCCGCCGCCGCACCGCCGATCGCTGCCAGCGCCTCGAGCGCCGCCCATTGCTCCGGCACCGCATGCTCACGGCCGAACCCGATGAAACGCCGGCAAAGGGTTTGCAGAGCTGGAACGGCCTCGGGCAGCCGGCGCCGCCCGGCCTCGGCGGCGAGTGCCGGAGCTTCCCTCAGCCCTGCCATCGGGATCATGGCCACGAGTGCCGGGTCGTCGAGGTCGGCAGCATTGAGCACCGTTGGTGCCGACGCTGCTGCCGTCGGCAGTTCGTCGCGGTCCATGCCGCGCGCTGCGAAAAGATCGAACTGATGTTCGGGCAGCATCCGGCTGCAACGCCTTCGGGTGACTGTCACCGGCCGCGCGCTCCGACAGTCCGGACAGCACGGCATCCGGCTCGTTCCGTCGGTAGAGACTGTCAAAGTGGATGCTTCGTTGCAAGCGCTGGAAGCGGCCAACGAGCGATCCCGGGCACTGTCGATCTTCCGGCCGGACCGTGCACCATCACCGGGCGCGTGGCGGCTCATTTCTTGGTTGACGGCAATGCCCGCCACAGTTTGGGAAATGGTGCATCATCGCAAGAGCCGTCAGGGAGCCCGCCCTCACCGACGGGCATTCGTCGTATTGGGCATGCGCATGGACCGTTTGCTCATGCGGCTGCTGTGCCATGCCGAGCGGGCTGACGCGACTGGGTCGTCGGGCTGCCCGGCTGTCCGAAGCGAGCAGCCATGACGCGCCCTGCCCGGGTCCCTGCCAGGGCCGGTGCACGGACGGCCGGGTCACCGCCGGCACCAGCGCCAATGCCGAGATCGGCCCGGCGCTGGCGCGGTTGCGGTAACGCAGCCGCGATCTGCTGCGCGACAACCCCTGTGCGACCAGGGCCGTGGCGGCGATGGTCGGCAAGCTCGCCGGCACCGGCATCGTGCCGCGGGCGCGATCGAGCCGACGGCGCCTGGTCAAGGCCGTGGACCAGCTCTGGCAGGCCTTCGCCGAGACGGCGGGTGCCGATGGGCTGACCGACCGCTACGGCCTGCAGGCGCCGGTGGCGCGGACCCTGGCCGAGCGCGGCGAGGTACTGGCTCGGCCCGGGATCTGAACGCGGTCGCCGAGTTGGCCTACTCGGCGGCCGGCGGGGTCTGCCCGAGGCACTCTGAAGCAAACCCCATGAACGGAGTGGAAGCGCCGAGCGCGAATCGGGCAGCCGGAGACGAGCAGGACTGCCAGTCAAGACCGTTGCCGGAAGTCGAGGGTTCCCCCACGGACGCTACCCTCGGCGGTCCGCATCCGGGCGGCGCAATCCGCGAAACACGTGACCGACGACGAGGCGCTCCGGCGGCCTGCTCGATTGCTTGGCTGGCAGAGCGCCTTGATCGCCTCTGTCCCCGAAGCGCGTTCAGGAACAGAGGCGGCCGACCTGCGGCAAGGTGTTTTAGCGGACGTAGCTTTGGCGCCAGATGTCTTGCCAGTCCTGCCGCGCATCCAGATCATCGGCTGCCGTCGCGGCCCTGAAGGCGAACACCCTGTCGATCACGGCACCGATACCCGAGGGTTCGTCATCGGGAAGGACGGCATTGACGTTCGTCGACATCTTGCCGTCGTCCATCTGCGGCGCAATGCCTTCGGGCGTCATGACATAGTGGACGAACAGGCGAGCGGCGTTCGGGCTCTGGGTGTTCCCCGCGACCAGAGCGAGCGTCGGATTGGAAAAGCCGATGAACGGCGCGACGCTGTCGCAAAGGCCCAGAACATACCCTTTCGCCTCGTTGTCGCGGAACTTGGCCGAACTGACGATGCCGACGATGCCGGTCTCCTGGCCAGGGGCGCCGACCGCGTCGGACACGCCCTGATCGCTGTCGGTCAGCAGCGGCGCATTGGCGGCCACGGCTTCGACCCAGGCCTCGGTGGCGGAGCTTTCCGACGTGTCGAGCGGCGTGCCGTGCTTGGCCTCGTAGGCGGCGGCCACGGCATCGTCGGCATGGGTCTGCATCTGATTGAACCAGTCGGTCAGTTCCCCCCGGTTCAGCGGATCCTGCATCGCGGTCCTGCCCTTGAACTCCGGATCGGTCAGGTCCCAGATGTTCGAGATCGGGCAGGCGTCGTCAGCTTCGGTGTTGTAGGCGATTACGGCGGCGCTGTTGACCATGACCAGCGGATCCTGGAATTGCGCTGGAATGGCGTCGGCCAGCGCCGGCGGAACCCAGTTCACCAGATGGCCCTGCGGCAGCAGCTCCAGCAGGCCTGACGGCACGTCGCTGAGCAAGACGACATCGCCCCGGATATTGCCCGACATGGCCTCGCGGCTGACGAGTTCGGCCTGATCCTCCGCGCTGACCTTCACGCCAGTGGCCTCGACGCCGTAAAGTGCGGTGAAGGCTTCCGCCATGCCGATGATCTTCGAGGTGGAGTTGTAGACGGTGATCGGCGGTTCAGCTTTCGCAGCCTCGATCATCGCGTCGAGGTCGAACTCCTGGGCCTGAACGGCACCTGCAATTGCTAGGCTTGCCGCGGCGAGGAGGAGAGCGGATTTCATGTCATGTCCTTTCGGTGGGTTCGTCGTTTCTGTTCGCACAACCGGGACCGTCGGCGCCGTTCGCATCGTCGTTTCGATCCGGCGACCGTCGGCCGCGAAGAACAGGAGGGATCGGGCCGGGATGGTGATCCTGGCCGCCGATCCGGCCGTGGTGAGCGGTCTTTCGCGGGTATCGGCGATCAGCTTCACCGCACCGGCGCGCATCTCCACCAGCCAGGCGCCGCCGGTGTGCAGAACGCTTTCGATCTGGACCGTCAGGCCGATCGGCGCGTCGTCCGGCTCACCCTCGGTGCGGGGGCTGTCGGCGCCCGCGGCGCTGCCGGAGAGCCGGATCGCTTCGGGCCGCAGGCCGATGCTGTCGATCGAGCTGCCCGGCGCAGCGCGGGCGCCGACGATGCGGGCAAGGTCGCAGTCGTCGGCCATGTCGATGATATTGATTGGGGGCGCGCCGACGAATTCGGCAACGAACCGGTTGGCCGGGCGATCATAGATGTCTTCGGGCGTGCCGATCTGCTGCAGCCGGCCGTCGTTCATCACCGCAATGGAGGTGGCGAGCGTCATCGCCTCCCACTGGTCGTGGGTGACGAAGACCACCGTCATGTCGAACCGTTGGTGCAGCCGTTTCAGCTCGGTGCGCATGTCCAGCCGCAGCCGCGCGTCGAGGTTCGACAACGGTTCGTCCATCAGCAGGACACGCGGGTTGATCGCCAGCGTTCGGGCCAGCGCGACGCGCTGCTGCTGCCCGCCCGAAAGCTGCGACGGATAGCGCGCGGCATGTTCGGCAATGCCGAGCATCTGCAGGGTCTCGGCGCAGCGGGCGGTTCGTTCGGCCACGGCGAGGCCCTGCAGCCTCAGCCCGAACATCACGTTCTGCTGCACGGTCAGATGCGGCCAGAGGGCATAGTTCTGAAACACGAGGCCCAGCCGGCGCTTCTCCGTCACCACGAACTGACCGGTTGCGGCATCGCTCATCATGGTGTCGCCGATGCGCAACTGTCCGCCCGTCGGCTGTTCCAGCCCCGCGATCATCCGCAGCGTCGTGGTCTTGCCGCAGCCCGACGGACCCAGCAGGCACATGAAGTCGCCGTCGGGCACGACGAGATCGAGTTCGCTGACGGCGGGCGCGCCACGTCCGTAGGCTTTGGCGATGCGGCGCAGAACGATTTCCGGCATCAGCGCCCGAACCCCTCTGACAGGTTGACCCGGAAGACGGACTGGCCCACCGCCGCAAGCGTCAGGGACAGGACCGCGATCATCAGCACCACGGCATTGGCCGCCTGGGTATATTCGAAGTCGATCAGGCGCAGGGCATAGGTGGTCAGCACGTCGGTGCCCGGTACCGCAAGGATGGCGAAAAGGCTCAGGTTCTTGATGCCGGAAATGAAGGGCAGAAGGACGCCGGCGAACAGCGCGCGCTTCTGGATCGGCAGCACGATGCTCAGGACCCGGCGCGCCCAGCCGGCCCCGGCGACCTGCGCCGCCTCCTCCGGTTCGCGGCCAAGCTGCATCATCGCCGATATTCCGGCGCGCGATGCGTGCGGCATCTGATCGGCGACGAGTGCCAGCATCAGCAGCGTTGCCGTGCCATAGAGCGCCGGAACCGGCCCGCGCGGAACCGCGAACAGCGTCAGATAGGCGAAGGCAAAGGCGATCCCCGGCACCAGATAGGGCAGGAACGTGACCTGACGCAGAAAGCCCGACAGCGCCCGGGAGGGGGTGCGGGTGACGATGTAGCCCACCAGCAGCCCGAGAAAGCCCGCGATCAGCGCGCCGCAACCGACGATGCGCAGGCTGTTCCCCGCCGCGGCCCAGAAATCGGGCGCCAGCAGGATCCCGGTTTGCAGGCCCACGGTGCTCAGCCCGGTGCCGATCCAGTAGTCCAGGGTGAAATTGTCGACCATGAACCGCCCTGGCGCATGCATCAGGGTCGACAGCAACAAGGTGCCGAAGGGGATGACGACCGCGATGACAAAAAGGGCCAGGACGGCGGCGAGGGCCGGCCAGCGCAGCCGGTCGAGGCTGGACACCCGGTTGACCGATCCGCGCCCGCCGATCGTGACGAAGCGCCGGGCCTCGCGCAGCAGCAGCAGATCGACCAGCAGCGAGATCGCACCCAACAGGAGGATAACCCCGGCGAGGATGCCCGCAACCCCCGTCTGGCGCGTCGAGGCGCTGCGATAGAGCGAGGTCGCCAGCATGTCGAAGTTCACCGGCAGCCCCAGCACATAAGGCACGCCGAAGTCGCCGATGCATTCCGCAAAGACGAGGATCGTGGCCGAGATCAGCGCCGGCCGGACCAGCGGCAGGACGATTGCGCGGGCGACCAGACCGCTCGGTGCGCCCATGACGCGCGCCGCATCTTCCATCGACGTGTCGAGATTGCGCAAGGCATTGCCGAGTAGCAGCATCACGAAAGGCGCATAGTGCAGCGCCATGATCACCGTGGTCGGAAGCTGGCCATAGGCCAGCCAATCGGGCGAATCGAACCCTAGCGCCTCGAACCAGCCGGTGTGTCCGCCGGTGCTGCGGTTTTTGAACAGCGTCAGCCAGGCCAGAGCGAAGGTCCAGCCGGGGAGGATATAGGGAACGACCATCAGGATCGCGAGCCATCCACGCCCGGGCAGATCGCTGCGCGCCAGCAGCCAGGCCAGAGTGCCGCCGATGACAAGCGCCAGGGCCGTTGCGCTGACCGCCACCATCAACGTGTTCAGCAACGGCTGCCAGAACAACTGCCAGGATACGGGCGAGGCAAAGACCCGGTCCGCGTAGTATCCGGTCAGGGTGCCCGGGTCGGCGCCGATCCGGCGGACGTCAGGGAACTGCACCTGGAACCCCGACAGCAGCATCATGATGATCGGCGCGACGATCAGATAGAGGAAGCCAACGAAGAGCAGGACACCGATCGCTGTCGTCGGGTTGTCCAGACGAAGAGACGCGATGCGGCTGCCGAATGTCCGGCCGCGAGCCACGTTCGTCGGGTTGTCGAGCATGGTGTGCGTTAGCAACCGCGCTTTACAGTTTCGTGACGTCGGAGGACTAGGCAGTCCGGCGGGCTCGCCGCCGCCGAACGCGACCGCTGATAGGACCAGGGGGATCGGAATCGCATGTTGGATGAAGCCGAGGAGGACGCGACCGAAGTTCTGATCGAGGTCGGGCCGGATCTGTGGCTTGGCAACCAGATCGCGGCGCAGAGCCCGGCCGCCCTGGCGCGGGCGGGCATCACCCAGACCCTGAACCTGGCCGTGAACATCGACATTCCGCCGCTCGTCCTGCCCGATGGCAGTGTCGTGCGCCGGGCCAAGATCGGCCTGATCGATGGAGAGGGGAACACGCCCGCCCATGTCGCGGCCGCCGTTCTCGCCATCCGCGGGATGCAGGCGCAGAAGGCGCCTGGCAAGCCGAGCTATCCTGATCACAGGCCGGGCGGTCTACTTGTGCACTGTCGCGGCGGGCGCAGCCGGTCGGTCATGGCACTCGCGCTACACCTGTATCTGTCGGACCCGGCATTCGAGAGCCTGGACGATGCTATTGCCTACCTGCAGCGACTGCGTGGGCTGCGACCCCATCAGCCCGCTGCGGCCTTGCGGAACCTCGCTGCCGACACGCTGGAACTGCTGGGGGCGCTCTCGTGACACGCCCGCCTTCGGGGGCTCGTCAGCCGATCCCGCGCGGCGGCACGGCAGATGCGGACCCTGGTTGAACGTCAGGCCGTTCCGTCGATCAAAGATGCAACCCGCTCCAGACAAGCCGCGACCGGCCGTCCGCAGGCGCTTGCGGTGATGCTCTGGCAGGGTGAAGACGGCGAGACCTCCGCGGACGGCGGCCTCGAGCCGGGCCGCCAGGGCTGGCGCGTTGGTGCGACAGGTTTCGACGCGGGCTTTGAGCTCGGCTTAAGCGCCGGCGAGGTTTTCGGCGTTCCAGATCTCGCGCACTTGGCTGCCCCAAGACCACATCCGGGCGCTTTCGGATCGCTGCCGTGGTGGCGTGATGGACGGCGTTCTGCGCCAGGTGGACCCGGCAGCGTTGCCGAACCGCGCCGCCCGGCGCGGCCATGCGGGCGCCGACTTGGACGGCCGGCATGATCGTCGGCGGTGACGAACCGGGCGCCGCCTATGCCGCGCGCGACCAGGTCTTGGAGAAGGGCGCGCGCCCAGATGCCGTGATCGGGAACTTCGGCCTCGGAGCCGGCAACCGATACACCGAGAACACGGCGGCGGCCATCTGGCCCGACCCCAACGGCCGACAACACGGCAGCGTCACGCACGACACCGTGCTGCCGGGATTTCTCGTAGCCGGCATCCAGGAAGGGATAGCGAACCTCACCGGGCGCTCGGCCACGAAAGGCTTCGAGCTCGTCATCGCAGGGCGGACCCCGCACGATGAGCAGGCTGGTGGCCCGGCTGACCCGGGTCGATGACCAGCTCTTCAAGCCGCACCCGGCCATGACCCGACCGGCATCGCGGGTCGAGACGCCGCACCCGGGCATCTCCGCCACGACCAGCATGACCGCACGGCACGAACGTCGGCCCGCACAGCCGACCCCGGGCCAGCGCCTGCGGGTGCTAGAGTATTTTCAAGCCGGCTGGAACCAGCCGGCGACTCGGAAAACGCGGCAAAACA
>DAIRDJ010000170.1:3619-10174 GCA_036796215.1 Geminicoccaceae bacterium | reverse complement strand
ACCATCGCCAACATGGCGCCCGAATACGGTGCCACCTGCGGCTTCTTCCCGATCGACGAGGTCACCCTCGACTATCTGCGGCTGACCGGCCGTGACGACAAGCGCATCAAGCTCGTCGAATCTTATGCCAAGGCGCAGGGCATGTGGCGGTCGAACGACCTGCCCGATCCCGTCTTCACCGACAGCCTCGAGCTCGATCTGGCCAGCGTCGTGCCGTCGCTCGCCGGCCCCAAGCGGCCGCAGGACCGCGTCGTCCTGCCCGAGGTCAAGGACAGCTTCACCAAGGCGCTGCCCGGCCTGCGCGGCGACGTGCCCGCCGACAAGGCGCAGCCGATCAAGGGCATGGATGCCGACCTCCGCCACGGTGACGTCGTCATCGCCGCGATCACCAGCTGCACCAACACCTCCAACCCCTCCGTCATGCTCCAGGCGGGACTTGTCGCCAAGAAGGCGCGCGAGAAAGGCCTCAAGCCCAAGCCCTGGGTAAAGACCTCCCTGGCACCGGGCTCCAAGGTGGTGACCGACTACCTCCGCGAGGCCGGCCTCGACGACGATCTCGACGCCTTGGGCTTCGATCTCGTCGGCTACGGCTGCACCACCTGCATCGGCAATTCGGGCCCGCTGCCCGACGCCGTCGCCGAGGCGGTCGACGAGGGCGGCATCGTCGTGGGCTCCGTCCTCTCCGGCAACCGCAATTTCGAAGGCCGCGTCCACCCGCAGGTCAAGGCCAACTACCTGGCCTCACCGCCGCTCGTCGTGATCTACGCCCTGGCCGGCACCTTGATGCGCGACCTCACCAAGGAGCCGCTCGGCAAGGGCAAGGACGGCGAGCTCGTCTACATGAAGGACATCTGGCCCGACCAGGCCGAGGTCGCTTCCGTGGTCCGAAGTGCGGTCACCGCCAAGATGTTCAAGGAGAGCTACGCCGACGTCTTCGCCGGCGACGCGCACTGGGCCGCCATCGGCGGCGGCGACAGCGGCATGACCTACGACTGGGACGAGGGCAGCACCTATGTCCGCCTGCCGCCCTATTTCGAGGGCATGCCGGCCGACGCCCCGGAGTCGGTCCCCGACATCGAAAACGCCCGGGTGCTGGCCATCCTCGGCGATTCGATCACGACCGACCACATCAGCCCGGCAGGCTCGATCGCCCAGAACAGCCCCGCCGCCGAATACCTCGAGAGCTACCAGATCCAGCGCAAGGACTGGAACTCCTACGGCTCCAGGCGCGGCAACCACGAGGTCATGATGCGCGGCACCTTCGCCAATATCCGCCTCAAGAACGAGCTGGCGGGCGGCAAGGAAGGCGGCTGGACCAGGCTGATGCCCGAGGCCGAGCTCATGTCCATCTACGACGCTGCGATGAAATACAAAGAGCGCGGCACCCCGCTCGTCATCTTCGCCGGCAAGGAATACGGCACGGGCTCGTCGCGCGACTGGGCCGCCAAGGGCACCAATCTCTTGGGCGTGAAGGCCGTCATCGCCGAGAGCTTCGAGCGCATCCACCGCTCCAACCTCGTCGGGATGGGCGTCCTGCCGCTCACCTTCAAGGACGGCGAAACCCGCCAGAGCCTGAAGCTCGACGGCAGCGAGGTGATCACGCTCGACGGCCTCTCAGGCGGGCTCCATCCCCGGATGGACGTCGCCTGCACGATCGAGCGCGCCGACGGCAGCAAGAGCGAGACGACGCTGCTCTGCCGCCTCGATACCGGCGACGAGGTCGACTACTACCGCCACGGCGGCATCCTGCACTACGTGCTCCGCTCGCTCCTGGCGCAGAGCCCAGCCGCCGGCAGGGCGTGACGGTTCAGGCGGCCGGACCCGAGCGGGCCGGCCGCCGACGCCGACAGGTGGGCGGCGTCAGTTCTTCTCGATCTGGTCGTAGACGAAGCCGCCAGCGGCGCCAGCAGCGGCCCCGGTCAGCGTCTTCGACAGGAAATCGCCGGTGAGCAGCCCCACGGCGGCACCCGATGCGGCGCCGACGGCGGCGCCGGTACCGGTCCGCTCGCCCGTCTGTCTGTCGACGGCGCAGGCCGCGAGTGTGCCTGCGAGGGCGGCAATGGTGAGAAACCTGGTGGTCCTGGCAATGCCGGGCATCTCGGCTCCTTTTCGTGGTTCAGTCGGCTGGTGGCTCCTGGTCATTCACATGGCCAGATCGCGGCGGCAGCCCGCATCAGGCCGTCGATGGCGGTCTCGGAAGCGTGCTCCGGGTGCGCATCCATCCACTCCACCACGGAGACGCGGATAGCCTCCAAGGTCGGCACCGGCTCGGCGCAAGCGATCTGGTCGATCGCTTCGGCGCGGCGAAGCTGCACATAGAGTTGCCCGGCGCCCAGGAAGTAGCCATAGCATAGATTGCGCGTCGCCTCGTCCTCGGCGGCGCAGGCGCCGCGCAGATCGGCTGTACTTTCGATCGCCGCGACCGGCGTTGCAAGACAAGCGGTCGCCAACACGAAGATTGCTGCCGTCAAACCAAACCGCATCGATTTCTCCTCCCCGGAAGCAACTCGCAGCTGGTCATGTGCCGCCCGTGCGAGGAAACTATCCAAGAAGGGCGGCCGGGGACAGTCGGTTTTTTCGATCCGGGTCTCCTCGAGAACCAGGGAGTGGCGTGATGATGGCCTATTGGCTGGCCGGTGCCAGGGTCGGCGACCCCCAGCAGTACGCCCGCTACGCTAATCAGGGGTCGGGCATCCTCGGGCGCAACGGGGGCCGGGCGCGGGCCCGCGGCGGCGCGCACGACGTTCTCGAGGGAGCCGCCGAGTTTACCCGTTTCGTGGTGATCGCCTTTCCGAGCCTCGATGTTGCGCGCGACCGCTTCAACTCCGCCGAGCACCAGGCCATCGCCCGGTGTCGGCCACGACCGCCACGGCGGCATCCTGCACTACGTGCGCCGCTCGCTTTTGGCGCAAAGCCCCTCGGCCGGCAGCGCCTGACCCGGAGCCCGCGCCGATGCTGAAGATCGCCAGCATCGGCGAGTGCATGATCGAGCTCGTCCAGGCTGGCCCCGGCCTGCTCCGCCAGGGCTATGGCGGCGACACGCTGAACACCGCCGTCTACCTCCGCCGCTCGCTCCCGGCGGAGGCCGGCAGCGTCGCCTACCTGACCGCCCTCGGCGACGACGCCTTCAGCGACGAGATGGTGACGGGCTGGCAAGCCGAAAACCTCGACTGCAGCCACGTGACGAGACTCCAAGGCCGCCTCCCCGGCCTCTACGTCGTCAAGACGGACGAGGCGGGCGAGCGCAGCTTCCTCTACTGGCGCAGCACCGCCGCCGCCAGGGAGGTCTTCGCCGGCCCCGAGGGCGAGACGCGACTGGCCGCCCTGGCCGGTTTCGACCTCGTCTACCTCTCCGGCATCAGCCTCGCCATCCTCCCCGAGCCCGACCGAGACAGGCTGCTCGCCACCCTGGCCGCACGCCGCCGGGCCGGTGCTGCGATCGCCTTCGACCCCAACTACCGCCCCCGCCTCTGGCCAAACCAGGACAGCGCCCGCGCGGTGATGACCGAGGCGGCAAAGGTCGCGAGCATCATCCTGCCGAGCTTCGCCGACGAACAGGCGCTGTTCGGCGACACCACGCCGGAAGCCACCCTCGACCGCCTGCATGCCGAGGGTGCCGCGGAGGTCATCGTCAAGAACGGCGACGCCCCGATCCACTTCCGCATGGACGGCGACGGCTACACCACCCTGCCGATCAAGGTCAGCGACGCCATCGACACCACCGGCGCCGGCGACAGCTTCAACGGCGCCTACCTCGCCGCCCGCCTGCAAAACCACCCGATCGCCCGAGCCGTCGATGCCGCCACCCGCCTCGCCGCCACCGTCGTCCGCCACCAGGGGGCGGTCATCCCGAAGGACGCGACGCTGTTTTGAAGAAGATGCGGGGAGGTAGCACCTCCCCACGCCCCACCATTTCTTAACGGAGCAGTTCTTAGCAATGGATTTTGTCTGGCACCGCGCACGAAGCCATCATGTGGGTTTTTCGAGGTGCCAGACTTGCTCGACCGGGTACTTCTTCGCCCATTCGGCGGGCACATAATCGCGCGTCTCGGTCTCGGATTCGGGCGCGAACAGCTCCTGGTACTTTCTGACGGTGAAGCCGATCGCAGAGAAGAGGTTCATCCAGGCGGATATCGTCAGGTTGAAGCACACGCCACTCGGCTCTAACTCGACCTCGGTCCAGTCCGCACCCCACATGCCGCGATAGGGTCGGTGTAGCACCGTCTCGCACGGCGCACCGTTGGCCGGCGAGCAGATGAGGACCATGGGGTGGTTCCCGAGAAACACCAGCTGCCCGCCAGGACGCAGCAGGCGCCTGGCCTCCCGCAGCCACTTGTCGGGCGGGCACCAGATCGCCGCACCGTATTCGGAGATCGCGAAATCGAAGGAGGAATCGTCGAGACCGGTGGCCTCCGCGTTGCCCTCGATGAACCTGATGTCGGCACCGTGCTCGCTTGCCAGGCGACGGGCGGTAGCCAACTGCATGGATGAGACGTCGATGCCCGTCACCCGCGCGCCTCGCCGTGCCATCCAGCCTGAAACATAGCCCGTCCCACAGCCCAGCTCGATCGCATCCTTGTTCGTCAGGTCCGAGGGAAGCAGGTTCAAAGACTCCTCGGGTAGGCGCCAATTCCCCCAGACAGGCTTCTCGGCGTTCCAAGCACGCTCGCCCGCCGCAACCCAGTTTCTGGCATCAGCGTCCCAAACGCCCCGATTGATGGCAACATGGTCGCGGTTCATCTGCCTTTCCCCGATTTGTCAGAACCTATGCCCACATCACGGGCCGTTCGCGGCCTTGTAACCAGAAAACATGCCTCTCGGTCGTGGCGACGCAGGATTGCTCAGGGATCCTAAACGGCATCTGCCGCATCGCAGGATATGCCAAAACTCATAGGCTTCTGTCACCCGCTCTGTCACCCGCGACAACGACCGTTTTCAGCCTTCGACAGCCGGTATGCTGCCGCTAGGATCTGCCCTTCAAGCGATGCACCCGCGCCTCCCAGGGGCGCAGGGTCAGGCGGCGGAGGTCGTCAGTGGGCTCGATCGGGTAGTTGGCGATCAGGGTCTCGAAGCCATCGAACGCCACCGACGTCGGCAGGGCGAAGACCGGCGTGTCGCCGCTGAAGTTGAGGATCACCAGGAGCCGATCGCCGTCGAGGATGCGCAGGAACGCATAAATCTGATCGTGCGCCTCCAGCAGCAGCTGGTAGCGACCGTGGACGATCACCGGCTCCGTCTTCCGCAAGGCGATCAGTCGCCGGTAGTAGTGGAAGACCGAGTCGGGATCGGCCGTCGCCGCCTCGACATTGACCTCGCGGTGGTTCGGATTGACCCCGATCCAGGGCTCACCGGTCGTGAACCCGGCATTCGGCCCCGCCGTCCATTGCATCGGCGTCCGGGCATTGTCCCGGCTGCGCTCGTGGATCAGCGCCAGCAGCCGATCGTGCTCGATCACCCCACGGGCCATCGCCTCGCGATACATGTTGAGCGTCTCGATGTCCCGGTAGTCCTCGATCCTCGGGAAGGCCACGTTGGTCATCCCGATCTCCTCGCCCTGGTAGACGTAGGGCGTGCCCTTGAGGAGATGCAGGAACGTGGCGAGCAGCTTTGCCGACTCCACCCGATAGCGCCCGTCATCACCGAAGCGCGAGACCGGCCGCGGCTGATCGTGGTTGGAAAGATAGAGGCTGTTCCAACCCTGCCCCTCGAGCCCGTACTGCCAGGCCGACATCGACTGCTTGAGCCCGGCGAGCGACCAGCGCTGCTCGGACCATTTCGACCGGGTGTCGGGATCCCGGTCGAGATCGACGTGCTCGAACTGAAAGAGCATGTTCAAGGCGCCGGTCTCGGCATGGGTCAGCGCCACCCCGTGCTCGACCGTCGACAACGGCGCCTCGCCCACCGTGATGATGGCGTAGTGCGCCAGCACCTGGCGCCGCATCTCGCCGAGGAACTCCTCGAGCCGCGGCCCGTGCACGAAATAATCGAAGCCCGGCTGGTAGGGTCCGTCGGTCGTGACCGGTGCATCCGGCAGCCCCGGCACCTTCGAGAGCAGATTGATCACATCCATCCGAAACCCGTCGATCCCCTTGTCCAGCCACCAGCGCATCATGTCGTAGACGGCGTTTCTGACCGCCGGGTTCTCCCAGTTCAGATCGGGCTGCTTTTTCGAGAAGAGGTGCAGGTAGTACTCGCCCGTGGCCTCGTCGAACTCCCAGACCGACCCGGAGAAGAAGCTCTGCCAGTTGTTGGGCTCGCGGCCATCCGGCCTGCCCGGCCGCCAGACGTACCAGTCGCGCTTCGCACTGTCCTTCGCGGCCCGGCTCTCGACGAACCAGGGATGCTCGTCCGAGGTGTGATTGACCACGAGATCCATGACGAGCTTGATGCCGCGCTCGTGCAGGCCGGCCAAGAGCTCGTCGAAATCGGCCATCGTGCCGAACTCGGCCATGATCGCCCGATAGTCGCTGATGTCATAACCGTTGTCGTCGTTGGGGCTCTGGTAGACGGGCGAGAGCCAGACGATGTCGACCCCGAGCTCCTTCAGATAATCGA
>DAIRDJ010000170.1:0-3519 GCA_036796215.1 Geminicoccaceae bacterium | reverse complement strand
TGGTAGACGGGCGAGAGCCAGACGATGTCGACCCCGAGCTCCTTCAGATAATCGATCTTCTGGATGTGCCGCAGAGATCGCCGATCCCGTCGCCATTGCTGTCCATGAAGCTCCGGGGGTAGATCTGGTAGACGACACCCTCTTTCCACCAGGCGCGGGTCATCGGCGGCTCCTGTTCGTCGCTGGTGGTGGAACCGTCGGAAGGTGACAGGCGTTTGTCAACCGCCCCGGGCAAAGCCCGAGAGCTCAGACGATGGGCAAAGAACGAAAAACACGGCCGCGAATCGGCTCGACAACGACGCCGAAGGTGCCGCACCCGACGACGCAGCGACCCCCATCGCCATGCTCGACGGCAAAGCCGCGCCGCGCCGATCCCGACCCTGAAGGCACATTCTCCATGCCGCGCCAAGGCCCCTTGATCGCCACGCCGGCCGGGCGCACTCTTCGCCCCGAAAAGCGAGGGGAGGATCATGACAACGACCAATGAGCAGCTGCGCACGGGCGTCTACCCGATCGCCCCGACACCGTTCCACCCCAACGGCGAGCTCGACCTGGAGGGCCAGAAACGTGTCCTGGACTGCATGATCGACCAGGGAGTCGACGGGATCTGCATCCTCGCCAACTATTCCGAGCAGTTCCTCCTGACCGACACCGAGCGCGACACGCTCCTCGATCTCTGCACCAGCCACGTCGCCGGCCGCGTGCCGATCATCGTCACCACGAGCCACTTCAGCACAGCCGTCGCTGCCGCGCGCGCGAAGCGGGCGGCTGCCGCGGGTGCCGCCATGCTGATGCTCATGCCGCCCTATCACGGTGCTCTCCTGAAGGCCGACGAGAAGGGCACGTTCGAGCACTTCAAGACCGTGGCCTCGGCGGTCGACATCCCGATCATGGTCCAGGACGCACCCTTGAGCGGGGTGACGCTCTCCGTCCCCTTCCTCGCCTTCATGGCAAAGGAACTCCCGACCGTGCGCTGGTTCAAGATCGAGACCCCGATGGCAGCCGCCAAGCTGCGTGCCCTGATCCAGGCCGGCGGCGAGGCGATCCAGGGCCCCTTCGATGGCGAGGAATCGATCACGCTGATGGCCGATCTCGACGCCGGAGCCACCGGCACCATGCCCTCGGCCCTCCTGCCCGACCTGATCAAGCCCGTGGTGACGCATCACCTGGCCGGCCGTTTCGACGAGGCGGCAGCCCACTACGCCCGGATCCTGCCGCTGATCAACTACGAGAACCGCCAGTGCGGCCTGAGGGCCACCAAGGCCGTGATGATGGAAGGTGGCGTGATCAACAGCGACTACGTCCGCCACCCGCTCGAGCCCTTGCACGAGGCCACCCGCGAAGGCCTCCTCCGCCTCGCGCGCGAGGCCCAGCCCCTGGCGTCGAGCTGGGGTCATTGAGCCCGGCGCTCTTGGCCACGGCCGTCGAAGAAGCCCACTGCTCCCCGCCCTGTAAAGGGTACCAGGTACCCTTAACGATCGTTAGCCCTGTCTTGGACTGAGGCAAGCCCGGCGCTCGCCAGCGGTTCAGGGTACCAGGTACGGTTAACCGTTCGTTGACCCCGCCCCCACTTCGGCCGATCGGCCTCCACACCTCTCCCCTGCCCTCACCCCGGGACGGAGCGCGGATCGGCTGCGATGATCGGGTCGCCGATCCGGCAGGCCTCGACCTCGGCCGGCGTCAGCGGGGTGTCGACCAGGGTAGCCCAGTCGGCGGGGAGCGCGATGGGCATGGGCGCCAACAGTCGGGTGCCGCCGGTCAGCCTTGGGCAGAGGCTCGACCACGGCCAGTCCACGGCCCGTCGGACCATCCCGGCACGCAGCGGGTTGCGTTCGATGTAGCGCAGCGCGGTCAGCAGCTGTGCATCGCCGTCGACCGGCTGGGAACGATAGCGGCCCTGGTAGAGGGTGCCATGCCCGTCCTTGCCGTGCAGCGCCTGCCAACGGCGGCAGTGCGCCAGCGTCAGCCAGCGCATGAACGCGGGCAGCGCCGCGCCGTCCTGCGGCTGAAGCAGCAGATGCCAGTGGTTGGGCATCAGGCACCAGCCCAGGAGCAACACCGGATGCCGCTCCAGCGCATCGCAAAGCGCCCCGAGAAAGAGCGGCCAGTCGGCCTCGCTGGCGAAGAGGGCATGGCGCAGGGCACCGCGATTGACGACATGATAGACACCACCGGCGACGAGGCGTCGGGGACGACGGGCCATCGGGCGATCTCCGCTCTCAGCTTCGACGCCACGCATTCTGCCACCGCCGGGTTAACGACCGCTTAAGGGTACCCGGTACCCTTTCCCGTGGCGCTGGCCCGGTGCGAGGCGAACCGAACCGGCATCGGCACCATCAGTCGCAAGTGCCGGCGGTCGCTGCCACCTGCCCGATGGCCTGTGCCGGGTCCGTCAAGGCGTCTTTAAGGGTACCTGGTACGCTTTCGCTGTCTTTAAGGGTACCTGGTACCCTTTCGCTGTCCCTGGTACGCTTTCGCTGTCTTTAAGGGTACCTGGTACCCTTTCGCAGGGCCGGACGTCTCGCGGGACACCACGGCAGCGGTGCGCGCGTTCTCGAGCACCCGCTCCAGGAGCGAGAAGAGGGTCCGGCGCTCGGCCTCGCTGAACCCGGCGAGCAGCCGCTCGTTGACGTCGACCCAGAACCCGGCCAGCGGCTCCAGACTTCGCCCCTTGGCGGTGAGCCGGATGCGCACGACACGGCGGTCCGCGTGGTCGGCCGTGCGGGTGACGAGGTCCGCCTTGATCATCCGGTCGATGATCCGCGAGGTCGCCGGCAAGGCGTTGCCAGTATAGCCGGCAAGCTCGCTCGTCAGCTGCCCGTCGCGACGCCAAAGCGCCGAGAGGATCACCCATTGACCGAGCTGCAGGCCATGCCGCGCCAAAAGCGCCTGGCAGAGCCGATTGCTGGCACCTGCGGTGACGTTCAAGAGCCGGCCGAGGGATGGCGGCGGGGGTAGCGGCTCTTCTGTTTCCATGTTAATAGTTGTCATGTAAACGTTTAACCTACCGGGCAACTGGCCCGAACACCGTGCGAGATGGAAGGGCGCCATGTCGACTGCCAAGAGCGTGCTGCTGATCGGCCTCGATCCAGACGTCGTGGACTATAGCAACTATCCCGGCCTGACGCCCGCAAAGCTCGAAGCCGCCCTGCGCGCCGACGAGGCCCGACTGCAGGCGGCAGGTCTCGAGGCCGCGATCTGCTTCATCGATCACGGCGAAACGGCGGTTGCGACCGTGACCAAGGCGCTCGCCGAGAAGGCGCGCGATGTCATCCTGATCGGCGCCGGCGTGCGCTCTGATCCCGCCGAGTTCCTGCTATTCGAACGGCTCGTGAACCTGGTCCACGAAAAGGCCCCGAACGCCCGCATCTGCTTCAACACGGGCCCGACCGACTCGGTCGATGCCGTCATGCGCTGGCTCTAGCAACCGCGCTTGACCCACCATCACCGACCCCTTAACTGCTGACGCTGTGCCCCTGTGGCGGAATTGGTAGACGCGGCAGACTCAAAATCTGTTGC
>DAIRDJ010000169.1:0-10194 GCA_036796215.1 Geminicoccaceae bacterium | reverse complement strand
TCGTAGCCGAAGCTGCCGTCCTCGGCCGCCATCATGGCAAACGGGCGAAAGCCGGCGCAGGCGACGGCCAAGGGATTGGAGCCGGTGTTGAAGCCGGCGACATGCAGCCGGCCGGCGCGCATCGCCTCGAGCTGGGCGGCGTTCGATTGCACCGGGAAGAATTGCACGGGCTTGCCGGTCACTTCTTCCATGTGCTCGAGGAAGCCGGCCCAGACCTCGGCATAGACGGCCGGATCCTCGACTGGCGTGTAGGCGAAGATCAGGGTGTCCGGATCGACCCACTGGCTCGGGTCTTCGGGAATGTCGGCGATCATGTCGCCGTCAGCGTCGGTGAACCGGGGATCGAGCTGGAACTCGGCCTGCGCCTGGCCCGCGGCACCGAGCAGGGCGACGAGAGCGATGGCGGGAATCGTGCGATGCACCATGATTGGTATTTCCTTCGCAGTTGCAACAAACAGCTTGCGCGAGCCCGAGATATCGAGGTCAAGGATGACAGGTTGATGACAAAGCCGAAGTTCAACCGGCGGTCAGCCATGCAGAAGGCGGCCGCAGCCGGCCCGACAGATTGGGGCCCGGGCAAATGCGACCTGCCGGCCTGGGCAGTCATGGCGGTGCCAAGGAGGATTGGTCGCCGGCGCCAACGAGTGGCGATCATTTGGTGACGTGGGGCACTTGCAAGCAGCCATGCGGCGAGCGCGCATCGCATAGCGGCACCGACACCGCTCGGCCGCGACGCCAACGGCTCTATGTCTGGCGGCCGTCAGCGGGACGGGGTGTCCCGGCAGGCCCGGGCCAGGCCCCGAGCCATGCCGCCCGTCCAGCCCCCCCGGCACTCGGGATCCTCTCAGGGACGCTGGAAGATGGCGTCGTCCGGGTAGTGGTCGAAACGCACGGTCTCGGTCAGAAACGCCGCCTCGTCGACCCAGCCGGCCATCAGCGGCCAGCCATTCCGGGCGTAGACGGTGAACGGGATGGCCCCGCAGTCGGCACGGTCCTTGGGCTGCAACACCGGCTCGACCCGCTGCATCAGCTCGAGCGAGCGGATGATCGGCTCGATGAACGGCGTCATCCAGGCCGAGGCCAGGACCTCGCCGCAGATCCGCTCGCCGACCTGCAGCACGTGATAGGTCGAGGCATGGCCCGCCACCTGCGGGCCAGCGCTCCATTGGCGCAGCGAGTAGGGCAGCAGCGGCGCACCGTTGTCGAGGGCACCAGCCCGGATCATGGCCCCGCCATCGCCGAGCGGATAGACCTGCTGCCGCTCGACATCGACCAGATGGCGCGCGCCGCCAAGCGACACCAGCACCAGATTGCGATCCGTGCCGGTCTCGGCCCGGATCGGGTGCCCGTTGAACAGGCCCTCGACCAGCATCCCCGCACGCGCCCCGCCGAGTGGGATCAGGGCCGCGACGACCAGACAGGCGAGCAGGCGAAGCAAGCGCATCCGAGACTCCATCGTGTGACGACCCCTTTATCGCTGCGAGATCTCAAGATTCGGTTAACGGCGTCGCCAGGGCGCGCTCGATGATCGCCGCTGCGTGCCGGGTGTGGCGGTCGGGATCGAAGAGCGCGCGCAGCTGGGCCTCCGGCAAGCGCCCGGTGATCGCGGGCTCGGCCGCGAGCAGGTCGAAGAGCGGCCGCTCCTCCTCCCAGGCGCGCATCGCCGCCCGCTGCACGAGCTCGTAGGCGGCCTGGCGGGCCATGCCGGCATCGATCAGCGCGAGCAGCACGGTCTGGCTGTTGTAGAGCCCGTGGGTGGCATCGAGATTGCGCCGCATGCGCTCCGGGTGGATGACGAGCCGGTCCATCAACCCGGCAAGCCGCGCCAGCGCGAAGTCGGCGAGGATGCAGCTGTCCGGCAGCATCACCCGCTCGACCGAGCTGTGCGCGATGTCGCGCTCGTGCCAGAGCACGACGTTTTCGAGGGCAGGCACGACCGCCGCACGGATCATCCGGGCGAGGCCGGTGAGGTTCTCGGAGAGTACCGGGTTGCGCTTGTGCGGCATGGCCGAGCTGCCCTTCTGCCCGGCGTGGAAGAACTCCTCGACCTCGCGCACCTCGCTGCGCTGCAGGTGGCGCACCTCGGTGGCGAGCCTTTCGATCGAGCTTGCGATCTGGGCGAGGGCACAGGCGAAGGCGGCATGCCGGTCGCGGGGGATCACCTGGGTCGAGACGGGCTCGACCTCGAGGCCGAGCCGGCCGGCGACCATGGCCTCGACCCTGGGGTCGATATTGGCGAAGGTGCCGACGGCCCCGGAGATCGCACAGGTCGAGACGTCGCGAATCGCGGCGGCAAAGCGCTGCCTCTGCCGGGCGAACTCGGCATAAAAGCCCGCGAGCTTGACGCCCATGGTGGTGGGCTCGGCATGGATGCCGTGGCTGCGGCCGATGCAGATGCTGCGCTCGTGCTCCCGGGCGCGGCGGGCGAGGACGGCGAGCAGCGCCTCGAGCTCGGCCATGATCAGCCGGCCGGCTTCCTTGAGCTGCAGGGCAAGCGTGGTATCCAGCAGATCCGAGGAGGTCATGCCGAGATGCAAGAGCCGCGCCTCGGGGCCGCAGACGGTCTCGACATGGGTCAAAAAGGCGATGACGTCGTGCCGGGTCGTGGCCTCGATGGCATCCACCGCGGCCGGATCGATCAGCCGGTCCATGGCCGCCGTCGTCTCGGCCCGCAGGCGCGCCACGGCCGCCCTCTCGACCTGGCCGAGCTCGGCCATCGCCTCGGCGACGCAGATTTCCACCTCGAGCCAGAGCCGGAGCTTGTTTTCCGGTGCGAAGACGGCGGTCATCGCCGGCCGGCTGTAGCGGGGGATCATCCGAAGCTCCGTCGGGGGAGGTCGACCGAGCTCGTCTCTAGCAGTGCCCGGGCCACACCGAAAGCCCGGCCGGGCCGTCGCTCGACCTTGGTGCTTGGCCGTGCCGCATCCCGCCTTCTACAGTAGCGCGCCATGAACGAGCCATCCGCGCAAGCCACGCCGCCGCGGCGCCGCCGCGTGCCGCTCAGCCTCTTTCTCGCCGGCACCATCGGGCTCGCGATGCTGGTCTCGCTCGGCCTCGTCCTCTGGCTGACGCTCGGCACGGCGCGCGAGAACACGCTGCGTCTCTTGAGCGACAAGGTGGCGCTGGTGCTCACCCTGGTCGAGGCGCGCACGCTGCAGTTCCTGGCGCCGGCCGAGGCCCTGACCGACGAGATCAGCCGGCGGGTCCAGGAGGGCGAGATCGATGCCGGCGACCCGGACGCGTTGGTCAACGCGCTCCGCTATGCGCTCGCCGCCGCCCCGCAGCTCAACGCCGCGGCCTTCGCCGATGTCGACGGCCGGCTCGTCGTGACGTTTCGCCGGGAGGATGGCGGGATCGGCATCAATCACGATCGCTGGGTGGATGATCCCGCGGTCGCTGGCGCCATGCAGCGTCTGGTCGACGGCGAGGACGTGGCCCCGGGCTGGGGCGAGCCGCTCTATACCAAAAATGCCGGCACCACGCTGCTCTACTATGCCCGGCCGACCCGCGTCGACGGGGCGATCCAGGGGGCGGTGATCGCGACGACCTCGGTTGCCAATCTCTCCGCCTTCCTGGCGACGATCGCGACGCCGGGCGAGATCGGCACCTTCATTCTCCACGGCCGCGACCGGGTGCTGGCACATGCCAGCCTCGTGCAGCCGCAGGCACTGATCTCGGCCGAAGCGCCGTTGCCGACGCTGGCCGAGCTCGGCGATCCGGCCCTGGCCACCATGTGGGCCGCGGGGTGGGAAGAGCGCAGCCTCACCCGGTTCGGCATCGACGCGCATTACAGCCGGGGCGAGCCCGGCAACTACGTCTATCTCTACGACTGGCTCGGCGGGGGGCGCGAGGTGCCGTGGCTGATCGGCGGCTATTTCCGCTCCGAGGATATCGGCCGCGAATGGCAAGAGCTGAACCGGGCGACGATGCTGGCGGGCCTGCTCATCGTCCTCAGCCTGGTGGCCGCCGTTCTCCTCGCCCGGAAGCTGGCGCGCCCGGCGACGCAGATCGCCGACACGGCGCGCGCGGTGAGTGCGCTCAAGCTCGACCACATTCGGCCGATGAGCGGCTCGCGGATCCGCGAGCTCGACGATGCCGAGCGCTCTTTGAACGCCATGGTCGCAGCCCTCGGCTGCTTCGTCCGCTACCTGCCGCGCGATCTCGTCGACTACGTGCTGCGCTATCCCGAACGCGACATCGGCCGGCCGCGGCGCCGACCGATGACCATCATGTTCACCGACATCTCGGGCTTCACCCGGCTCGCCGAGGCGCTCGATCCGGAAGCGGCGGGCGCTCTGCTCAACGACCACTTCGCCGATCTCGAGGCCAGCATCCGGGCGACGGGCGGGGTGATCGACAAGTATATGGGCGATGGCCTGCTCGCCTTCTGGGGCGCCCCCGAGCCCGTCGCCGACCACCAGCAGCGCGCGGTCGAGGCGGCGCTCGCCATGGCGAGCGCGGTCCGTCGACGCAACGCCCAGGCCAGCATCCCCCTGCGCCTGCGGGTCGGCATCGCCTCGGGCGAGATCCTGGTGGGCGATCTGGGCGCCCCGACCCGCACCAACTACACGGTGATCGGTGATCCCGTGAACGTCGCCCAGCGGCTGCTCGCCGTCGGCCACGTTGTGGCCCCGGACCACGTCACCGTCATCGTCTCGACCGCGGCCTGCATGTCCAGGATCCGCGCCGACGCACGGCCGGCGACCCGCTCGCTCGGCCTGCACCACGTCCGCGGCCGGCATGGCCAGGTCGAGCTCGTCGAGATCCTCGAGCGTGATGGCGGGGAACCGGTCGCAGCCGAAAGACCGGCGCCCGCAGCGGTCGGGGCGGTCCCGCGAGAATGACCCGCAAGTTCGGGCAGCCGGCACAGCATGCCGAGGCCGGCCGCAGCCGATGAGCCCGCTCGCCCGGGGCTTGAGCTGGCTCGGTCGGCACGCGAGCCTGCTCTTTTTCACCGGCGTCTTCAGCGGTGTCCTGGTGCCGCCGCTCGCCAGCCTGCTCGCGCCGCTTCTCTTGCCGGCGATCCTCCTGCCCTTCGGCGTCGCCCTGCTGAAGCTCGAGCCCCTGGCCCTCTTGCAGCACCTGCGCCGGCCGGGCCTCGTCCTCGGCCTCGTCCTCTGGTCGCTTCTGGGCGCGCCGCTCGCGGTCGCCGTCGTCGTCCGGTCGATCGGCGTCGAGTCCGGTCTCGCGGCTCTCTTGATCACCACCGCCGCCTGCGCACCGCTGATGGCGTCCGGTGCGCTGGCCATGCTGCTCGGCCTCGACGTCGCCCTGGCACTCCTCGTCGTCGTTCCGGCGACCGCCCTCGTCCCGCTCACCGTGCCGCCGCTCGCCCTTTGGCTCGCCGGGCTCACCATCGACCTGCCGGCGCTCGAGCTCGGCCTCAGGCTCGCGGCCCTGATCCTGGGCTCGGCGGCCCTGGCCCTCGTCATCCGTCGCTGGCTCGGCGTGCAACGGCTGCGGGCCGGCGGCTCGGTGCTCGACGGGCTCGCGGTGCTCGGCTTCGTCATCTTCGCCATTGGCGTCATGGACGGCTTCACCCTGACCGCCCTCGACCGCCCCGGCGTCGTCGCGGCTGCCGTGCTCGCCGTCTTCGTCCTGAATGCCGGCCTGCAGGCGCTGACCGCCCTCTGCCTATGGCTGTTCGTCGCGCGGCGCACGGCGCTCACCGCCGGTCTGGTGGCCGGCAACAACAATATCGGCCTGGTCCTGGCCTCGGTGATCGATACCGCCCCGGCGACGATGCTGGTCTACGTCGCGGCCGCCCAGTTCCCGATCTACCTTTTGCCGATCGTCCAGCGTCGCCTCTACCCAAGGTTGCTCGACGGGCAAAAAAGCGCGTAATCGGCGAGCATTGCGGCGAAAGGTTGCAACGGCTTTTCGGCTCTCGCCGCGACCGCGACGCTACTGTATAGGCTACGTGACATAGCGTCACGGGTGACACTCGCGGCTGACACCGAGGTCGCTCGTGCACGCCGGTAGGCACCTGAGCAAACAACAACCCGAGGGAGATCTCTCAATGACCGATATCGTCATCGTCGCCGCAGCGCGCACCGCGGTCGGCAACTTCAACGGCGGATTGGCGTCACTGCCCGCGCACGAGCTCGGCAAGACGGTGATCCAGGGAGTGCTGGAGCGCGCCAAGCTCGAGCCGGGCGAGCTCTCGGATGTGATCTTCGGGCAGATCCTCTGCGCCGGTGCCGGCCAGAACCCGACCCGCCAGGCCTCGGTCAATGCCGGCGTGCCGGTCGAGGTCCCGGCCTACGCCGTCAACATGCTGTGCGGCTCGGGCCTCAAGTCGGTGGCGATGGGCGTGCAGTCGATCAACGAGGGTGATTCGACGATCGTGCTCGCCGGCGGCCAGGAGAGCATGAGCCAGGCGCCGCACATGGCGCACATGCGCAACGGCCAGAAGATGGGCAATCTGGAGCTGCAGGATTCGATGCTGCGTGACGGCCTGCTCGATGCCTTCCGCGGCTACCACATGGGGCAGACCGCCGAGAACGTCGCCGAGCAGTGGCAGATCACCCGGGAAGACCAGGACAAGTTCGCGGTCGGTTCGCAGAACAAGGCCGAAGCCGCGATCAACGCCGGCAAATTCAAGGACGAGATCGTGCCGGTGACGATCAAGGGCCGCAAGGGCGACATCGTCGTCGACACCGACGAGTTCCCGCGCCTCGGCTGCACCTACGATCAGCTGGCCAAGCTGCGCCCGGCCTTCAGCAAGGAAGGCACGGTCACCGCCGGCAACGCGTCGGGCATCAATGACGGGGCGGCAGCCGTGCTCATCATGTCGGCCAAGGAAGCCGAGCGGCGCGGGCTGACCCCGCTCGCCCACATCAAGGCCTGGGCCCAGGCCGGCGTCGATCCCTCGATCATGGGCACGGGCCCGATCCCGGCATCGAGGAAGGTGCTCGAGAAGGCCGGCTGGACCGTCGACGATCTCGACCTGATCGAGGCCAACGAGGCGTTCGCCGCACAGGCCCTCGCGGTCAATCGCGATCTCGGCTGGGACACCGACAAGGTCAACGTGAATGGCGGGGCGATCGCGCTGGGCCACCCGATCGGTGCCTCGGGCACCCGCATCCTGGTGACGCTCCTGCACGAGATGCAGAAGCGTGACGCCAAGAAGGCGCTCGCCACGCTCTGCATCGGCGGTGGCATGGGCATCGCCATGTGCCTGGAGCGCTGACGGTGCCTCGCGCATCGAGCAGGTGATCAACCCGACCCGGCCGGTGGTCCGCCGCCGGCCGGGTTGACTCGGACGCCCGTCTCGGTTCTCTGGGCGTCGAACGTTAATCAAGTTGAGGGAGGACAACGATGCAGCATGTGGCTCTAGTGACCGGTGGAACCCGCGGGATCGGTGCGGCGATCGCCCGGTCTTTGCAAGTCCACGACTACAAGGTCGCGGTCAACTATGCCGGCAACGACGAGGCGGCGAAGAAGTTTCACGACGAGACCGGGATCCCGATCTACAAGTGGGGCATCGAGAACTACGATGCATGTGCCAAGGGGATCGAGCAGGTCGAGGCCGAGGTCGGCCCGATCGACATCCTCGTCAACAATGCCGGCATCACCCGCGATGCCATGTTCCACCGCATGACCCACGAGCAGTGGGACCAGGTGATCGCCACCAACCTCACCGGCCTCTTCAACATGACCCACCCGCTCTGGCCGAAGATGCGCGACCGCAAGTTCGGCCGGGTCATCGTCATCAGCTCGATGAACGGGCAGAAGGGCCAGGCCGGGCAAGTCAACTACTCGGCCGCCAAGGCCGCCGCGATCGGCATGGTCAAGGCCCTGGCGCTGGAAGGGGCGCGCTCCAACATCACCGTCAATGCCGTCTGCCCGGGCTATATCGGCACCGAGATGGTCAAGGCGATCGACCAGAAGGTCCTCGACGAGCGGATCCTGCCGCATATCCCGGTCGGCCGCCTCGGCGAGCCCAACGAGGTCGCCCGCTGCGTCCTCTTCCTCGCCAGCGACAAGGAAGGCTTCGTCACCGGCTCCACCGTCTCGGTCAACGGCGGCCAATACATGGCCTGAGCTCGCCACGAGGCGAGCAGGGGGAAGATATGCGGGGAGGATGATCCTCCCCGCGCCCAACCGTTCTCGGGGACCAGGGTATACGGAACGCGTTTCTTGGCGGTGCGCTTCGCGTCGGTGCCGATTGGAACCGCCCGTCGGTGATCCGATCAGGCGGCCGGTCGATCGAGCCGCGGCACCGCCGTGCCGATCATGCAGTCGCGGGTGACGAGCGCAGCGAGGCGGGCCTCGTCGACGTCCTCGCAGCCGGCCGGGCGCTCCGGCAGGACGAGGTAGCGCAGGTCGGCGGTGCTGTCGTGGACGGTGACCGCGACAGCATCGGGAAGCTCGAGGCCGAACTCGCGCAGCACGGCGCGCGGCTCGCGGACGGCGCGCGAGCGGTAGGCCCGGGCCTTGTACCAGTCGGGCGGCAGGCCGAGCAGCATCCGCGGGTAGCAGGAGCAGAGCGTGCAGACGACGAGATGGTGCTCGGTCGCACTGCTCGCGACGGCGCGGATCGGAATGGCGCCGGTGTCGATGCCGAGCTCGGCCGCAGCATCCCCGACATCGGCCAGGAGCCGCTCCTTGAACGCCGGATCGAGCCAGGCCCGGGCCACCAGCCTGGCGCCGAGCGCGGGACTGCGGGAATCCATGTCCTCGATCAACTGCCTGAGCGCATCGGCGCTGACGATGCCCTTGGCCACCAGGAGCTCGGCCACGGCCTCCGTCAGCGCCATGTGCTCGCTCAAGGGGGCGTCCTCGAGGTCGGCCCGGGGGGCATGATCATGGTCGTGGCTCACGGGGCAGGTTCCAGCCAGTTTTCGTAGAGATCGACGACCAGCGCATCGGCGGCCGGTCCGGAATAGTCCAGCCAGAGCTCGTGCTGGGCGAAGCGGACCCGATAGAGCGGCACGGCCGGCCTGCCGTCGGCGCCATAGGCGAGGCTCTCGGGATCGCCGAAGCTGCCGTTCAGCGCCACGACGCAGCCGGTTCGGCCACGGGTGAACCAGGGGGTGCGGACATGGCCCGGCGGGGTCAGGCGCTTGACCCGGACCCGATCGCCCACGGCAAAGCCCGGCCGCTCAGGCGCCGGCATGGCGCTCACGCACCCGCTCGATGGCGAGGCCGATCTCGCGCGGTGTCAGGACGCGCTTCTCCAGGAGCAGGTTGGTGATCGAGGTGATCCAGCGCTCGTAATAGGTGAGCTCGTCATAGGCGCCGGGGCCGATCTCCTCGATCCCGCGGCGCAGCTCGTCGACCGTGATCAGGCCTGCCGCCAGCAGTGCCCGCATGGTCGCGTCGACCTTCTTCTCCCAGGGCGCATAGTCGCGCTCCTGCCGCTCGACCGGCCCTGCCGCGAGGCCGCCCATGTCGTGATGTCGCCGCTGCACCGTCCTCGTCCTTCGCGAGAGAGTGCCGGTGAGGCTAACGGCCAGCGGCCGTTGCGGCAAGGCCGGGCAACCATCCAGCGCATGCGGCAGAGCGTGTCGGATCGTCTCGCCGAAGCGTTTTCACGGGTTTGTGCGCATCAGGGCCCTCGCCTGCACGGGCGGTTCGGGCTAGGTCGCGCCCAGACGTTGATACGGGAGACGGCTTTGCAGGTGGTGCGAACGGCGATGCGGCGGTGGTGGCTCGGCGGGGTGGTGGTGTCGATGCTGGTGGTGGCGGCACCGAGCGACGGACCGGCCGCGACCGAGTTGCCGCGCGAGGAGGTCGAGGCGATGGTCAAGGAGTATCTCCTGCGCGAGCCCGAGATCATCATGCAGGCGATCGAGGAGCTGCAGCGGCGGCGCGATGCACAAGCGGCGGTCGGGCAGCGGGAAAGGCTGGCCGGCGCGCAGGACGCGCTGGTGGCCGATTCGCGCGATCCGGTGCTCGGCAACCCGGACGGTGATGTCACCCTGGTCGAGTTCTTCGATTACCGCTGCGGCTATTGCCGGATCATGGCGGAGCCGATGCAGGCACTGCTCGCCGACGATCCGGACCTTCGGGTCGTCATGAAGGAATTCCCGATCCTCGGGCCGGATTCGCTGCTCGCCTCGCGCGCCGCCCTCGCCGCCCACCGGCAGGGCGGCTACGAGGCGATGCACTGGGCGCTGCTCGCCGAGAACCGGATCGACGAGGCGGTGATCAGGCGGCTCGCCGAGGCGCAGGGCCTCGACGTCGACC
>DAIRDJ010000168.1:0-10301 GCA_036796215.1 Geminicoccaceae bacterium | reverse complement strand
CGTTCATCTCGTCGCCGCCTGCATCCTCTTGCGGTAGAATGTCAACAGAGCCTAGAGCCGCCAGCCCGAATGGAGGGCGGCGATTCCACCCGAGAGGTTGCGATAGCGCACCTGCTCGAAGCCCGCGGCCTCAATCAGCCCCTTGAACGCCGCCTGGTCGGGAAACCGCCGGATGCTCTCGGCGAGATAGCGATAGCTCGCCGCATCGCCCGCCACCAGCCGGCCGAGATTGGGCAGCACGGTGAAGGAATAGCTGTCATAGACCCGATCCAGGACCGGCAGCACCACCTTGGAGAACTCGAGGCAGATGAACCGGCCGCCCGGCACCAGCACCCGGTAGGCCTCCTCGAGCGCCTTGTCGATATGGGTGACGTTGCGAATCCCGAACGCGATGGTCACCGCATCGAAGCTCGCATCGGCAAACGGTAGTGCCATGGCATCGGCACAGACGAAGTCGAGCTTGCCGAACCAGCCCTTGTCGAGCGCCCGGTCACGGCCCTGGACGAGCATCGGCATATTGATGTCGGACGAGACCACGCTGCCCTGGCCATCGACCCGGTCGAGCACCCGCTCGGCAATGTCGCCGGTGCCGGCAGCAAGATCGAGGAGGCGAATGCCGGGTCTGGGGTTGAGCCAGTCGACCGTGGCGTTCTTCCACAAGCGATGCACGCCGAGGCTCATCAGATCGTTCATAAGATCATAGTGGCTGGCCACGGAATCGAAGACGGCCTTGACCCGCGATGCCTTGCCGCTCGGATCGATCTTCTCGAAGCCGAAGCTCTCGGCGAGGCGCTGTGCTACCGCCAGTGCCTCGTTTCCTGGTTTCCTCTCCATAAATCTTTCGATCCTTCCCAGGGCCCATCCCATGGCCCTGCCCATGGCGTTGCGCCCACGGTCGTTCTATGGAAGCGGCCGCCCGACGGCAACCGGCGGCACGGTTGCCCGCGATCCTGGATTTTAAGAACGCCCGTGCCCGAGCTCCCCGAAGTCGAAACCACGATGCGCGCGCTCGCCCACCGCCTCGAAGATAGGCGCTTCGTCCTGGTCGAGCAGCGCCGCCCCGACCTCCGCTTCACCTTGCCGCAAGACCTGAAGGCCAGGCTCGAGGGCCGCCGGCTCCAGGGCTTCGCCCGGCGGGCGAAGTTCATCGAGCTCCTGCTCGACGACGGCCAGACCATGCTGCTCCATCTCGGCATGTCGGGCCGGCTCCTGTTCGATGGCCCGCCCGCCGGGCCGCACGAGCACCTGACCTTCCACTTCGACGACGGCACGATCCTCCGCTTCGTCGATCCCCGGCGGTTCGGCATGCTCGATCTCTGGCCCACGGCCGAGCTCGCCCAGCACAAATGGCTGAAGCATCTGGGTCTCGAGCCGCTCGCCAACAGCTTCCACGGCACGGTACTCCTCGCCCGCCTCGCCGGCCGCCAGGTGGCGCTCAAGGTCGCGATCATGGACCAGCGCCACGTCGTCGGGGTCGGCAACATCTATGCGAGCGAGAGCTTGTTTCGCGCCTGCCTCTCGCCACGCCGCCTCGCCGCCAGCGTTGGTCCTGAGCGGGCGCGCCGGCTCGCGGCATCGATCCGCGAGGTGCTGCTGGACGCCATCGACGCCGGCGGCTCGTCCTTGCGCGACTATGTGCAGTCGAACGGCGAACTCGGCAACTTCCAACGGTTGTTTCGGGTCTACGATCGAGCCGGCCTGCCCTGTCCCGTCTGCGCCACCCCGATCCGTCGGATCGTCCAGGCCGGCCGTGCGACATTCTACTGCGGCAAATGCCAGCGTTGAGCCCGAGGGTGCGCCTTTAATCGAAGCCCGCTCATCCCACTTGCTGCTGCATTGCAGCAGGTCGCTGCCGTTTTGCCCTGGACGGGAGACGGTGAACTGGTGTTAAACCCGGGGCCTGCTTTCCGGTGCGCGGCCCTGACCGCGTCACCGCACCCTTCAATGGAGCGAGCAATGGCCTTCGAGACCATCATGGTCGAAAAGCGCGACGCCGTCGCAATCGTCACCCTGAACCGCCCCAAGCAGCTCAATGCGCTGAACGGCGCGCTGATCGCCGAGCTCACCCGGGCCCTCGCCGGCTTCGATGCCGATCCCGAGATCGGTGCCGTCGTGCTGACCGGCTCGGAAAAGGCGTTCGCCGCCGGGGCCGACATCAAGGAGATGGCGGAGAAGGATTTCTCCGAGGCCTACAACAGCGATTTCATCGGTGCCTGGCACGAGATCGCCCGGCACAAGAAGCCGGTGATTGCCGCTGTCGCCGGCTATGCCTTGGGCGGCGGCTGCGAGCTCGCGATGATGTGCGACATCATTATCGCCGCCGACAACGCCAAATTCGGCCAGCCGGAGATCAACCTCGGCACCATCCCGGGTGCGGGCGGCACCCAGCGACTGACCCGGGCGGTCGGCAAGTCCAAGGCGATGGAGATGATCCTCACCGGCCGCAACATGGACGCGAGCGAGGCCGAGCGCGCCAATCTCGTGGCGCGGGTGGTGCCCGTGGGCGACCTTCTCGACGAGGCGGTCAAGCTCGCCGAGACCATCGCACAAAAGTCGCAGCCGATCGTCGCCATGGCCAAGGAAGCCGTCGACGTCGCCTACGAGACCTCGCTTTCCGAAGGCATCCGCTTCGAGAAGCGCAGCTTCTACGCGACCTTCGCCACAGCCGATCGCAAGGAGGGCATGGCCGCCTTCACCGAGAAGCGCACCGCCAACTTCACCCAGCGCTGAGCAGCGCCGCGCGAGCCGCTGCCCGGCATACGGCAATTGACGACCAACGAGCCGCCCGCTATACGAGCGCGCTCCAGTGAACAAGAGGACCAGACGTGGCCCACAGTCGTACCGCCAAGAAGCGCATCCGCCAGACGGCCAAGCGGACGGAGCGCAACAAGAGCCGGATCAGCCGAATTCGTACCTTCGTGCGCAAGGTCGAGGACGCCATCGCCAAGGGTGACGCGAGCGAGGCGACGAGCGCCTTTGCCGCGGCCGCACCCGAGTTGCAGCGTGGCGTGACCAAAGGCGTGCTGCACCGTAATACGGTGGCACGGAAGATTTCGCGGCTGTCGAGCAAGGTGAAGACGCTCAATCTCGCCGCCCACGTTTAAGCTTTATAGATTTTTGTTCTTGTGAACGGCCCGCTAGTGGCAGGGCTCGCCTAAGCTATTGGCGTGACTGCCACTTGGCGGCATCTTTTTGTCCAATTTCTCAACCATAAGGAGAAATGAGACGTTCTCTTTTTGAACCACTTGCCAGCGCTGCGGCCTTCGGTTACTGTCCGGAAATGAGGCAAGGGCAGTTCTCATCGCCGCAACGACTTCAGCTTTACTTTTAGTTGGGCGGTAACAGCGGACAAATGGCGCTCGTTTCGGCTAAACCTGAGGGTGAAGCCGATGGCCGAGCAACATCCGCTGAAATGATCGGCTACCCGATCCTGTGCGGTTCGTTCGACAGTTTCTTGCCTCCGGTTGCGACGGGCGGGGACGACGATGCCGGCCGACGCGTCGCGGTGGCCGACCACCAAGAGCTCGTGGCAGGGCACAAGGCCAAACAGAGGATGGACCCTGAGCGGATGATCCGAGGGAGCAAACCCGAAGCGGTACTCGAGACGGAAATGGTCGCCCCAAGAACCAACGAGATCCGAGATCAGTGGGCCCACGTGCGCAACCTGCTGCGCCACGAATTCGGCGAGACCGCCTATGCCACCTGGCTCAGCCCCCTCGAGCTGATGCAGCTCGATGGCGACCGGGTGGTGATCACCGTGCCGACCCAGTTCATGCGCGAGTGGGTCGTCAACAACTACGCCGACCGCATCCGCGCCCTCTGGTCGAGCGTCAACCCGACCATCCGCAGCATCTCGCTCAACGTCCGCACCGCCCAACCCGAAGCCGCTGCCTGCCGCCCGGGCGAGCGCCATGCCCCGCGCCCGCGCGTCGTCGCCGACAATACGAGCCACCCCGAGCCCGGCCTCGACGGCAATCGGCCATCGACGCCGCCCGTCGAGCCGGCACCACTGTCGACCCCGCTGCCCGACCTCACCGAACTCGGGGCTACCCTCGACCCGCGCTTCACCTTCGACACCTTCATCGTCGGCAAGCCCAACGAGTTCGCCTTTGCCGCCGCCGAACGCATGGCCGCCACCGAGCGCCCGCCCTTCAATCCACTCTTCCTCTATGGCGGCGTCGGCCTCGGCAAGACGCATCTGATGCACGCCATCGGCTGGCAGGTGAAGCGGACCAACCCGAACCGCCGCGTCGTCTACCTGTCCGCCGAGAAGTTCATGGTCCAGTTCATCCGCGCCTTGAAGCAGCGCGACACGATGAGCTTCAAGGAGATGTTCCGCTCGGTGGACCTCCTGATGGTCGACGACGTCCAGTTCATCAGTGGCAAAGACTCCACCCAGGAAGAATTCTTCCACACATTCAATGCGCTGGCCGAGCGCGGCAGCTCGATCGTCATCTCGGCCGACCGCAGCCCGTCGGACCTCGCCGGCATGGAGGAGCGCATCCGCTCGCGCCTCGGCTGGGGTCTCGTCGCCGACATCCACCCCACCACCTACGAGCTCCGGGTCGGCATCCTCCAGGCCAAGGCCGAGCAGCTCGGCGCCGAGGTCCAGCCCGAGGTGTTCGAGTTCCTCGCACACCGCATCACCTCCAACGTTCGCGAGCTCGAAGGGGCCTTGAACCGCGTCGTCCACCAGGCCACCCTGCTCAGGCGCCCGGTCTCGATCGACATGGCCCAGGACGTGCTGAAGGACCTCCTGCGCTCCAACGAGCGGCGGGTGACCATCGAGGAGATCCAGCGCGCCGTGGTCGAGCATTACCAGCTCAAGATGAGCGACATGGCCTCGACCCGCCGGGCCCGGGCCGTCGCCCGACCGCGCCAGGTGGCGATGTACCTCGCCAAGCAGCTGACCCCCCGCTCGCTGCCCGAGATCGGCAAGAAGTTCGGCGGCCGTGACCACACCACCGTGATGCACGCCGTCAAGCAGATCGAGAAGCTGTCCGAGAGCGATCGCAGCCTCGCCGACGACGTCACGGCCCTGCGCCGCAAGCTCTCGGGCTGAGCCCGCCCGTGCCGGGTCCGCCCGTACCGGGCCCCCTCGGCATCCTGATGCTGGAGACCGCCTTCGCCCGGCCACCGGGCGACATCGGCAATCCCCTGAGTTTCGCCTTCCCCGTGATGATCGAAGTCGTACCGGGGGCCTCGGCCAGCCGCGTCGTCCGCGACCGGGCCCATGGCCTGCTCGAGCCCTTCATCGACGCCGGCCAGCGCCTGATCGACCGTGGTGCGGTGGGCCTCGTGACCTCTTGCGGCTTCATGGCATTGCACCAGCAAGCGCTCACCGCGGCCCTGCCCGTCCCCATCGCGACCTCGAGCCTGCTCCAGCTGCCGCTGGTCCAGCAGCTCCTGCCTGAAGGCCGCAAGGTCGGCGTGCTCACCGCCTCGGCGGCCGATCTCAGCCCAGCCCACCTCGCCGCCGTCGGTGCCGCCGTCGACACCCCCGTCGTCGGGCTCGATCCCGAAGGCCACCTCGCCACCGTGTTGATGAGCGCCCCTGAGCCCCTCGATCCTCAGCGCGCCGAGGCCGACCTCTTGGCGGCCGCGGCCCGCCTCCAGGCCGCCCACCCCGAGATCGGGGCCATCGTCCTCGAATGCACGAATATGGGCCCCTACCGCCCGGCCCTCGCCCGTCGCACCGGCCTTTTGGTCTACGACGTCATCAGCCTCGCCCACTGGCTCTACCGCGGCCTTTGTCCATAACACGCAACTCTACGTCGCGCCGCTGACGGCAGGGCTTCCGGCCCCGACCTATCTCCCGAGCGACGAAGCGGCCCGCGGGGCCGGCGGCGCGGAGTGGCGTGATGACACGAGAGGCACGACGGGGGGGACGCGGTGCCCGCCGCGCGGAACGGCTGAGCGGTGGCTTGAAGAACTTGCCGGCCCTTTTCCGCCGCATCCCGGTCTACGAGGTCCTGAACGAGGAGGGCCTCGAGCTCGTCCACGAGGCATCGCTGAAGATCCTGGAAGAGATCGGCATCGACTTCCGCGACCCGGAATCGCTCGACATCTGGCGTGCCGAGGGTGCCGAGGTCCAGGGCGAGCGCGTCCACATCCCGGGCGAGCTCTTGATGAACCTCGTGGCCAAGGCACCCCCGAGCTTCACGCTGCACGCCCGCAACCCGGAGCGCAGCGTCCAGATCGGCGGCGACCACACCGTCTTCGCCCCCAATTACGGCTCGCCCTTCGTGCGCATGTTCGACGACGAGCGCCGCTACGGCACGCTCGAGGACCTGGCCACCCTGCACAAGCTCGCCCACCTCTCACCCGCCATGCACAATGTGGGCTCGGTGATCTGCGAGCCCACGGATTCCCCTGTCTCGAAGCGCCACCTGCACATCACCGCCTCGGCCCTGCGCCATTCCGACAAGAGCTTCATGGGCCCGGTCACCGCCCCCGAGCGTGCCGCGGACGCGGTCGAGATGGCGAAGATCGTTTTCGGCGAGGAGTTTATCGCCGAGAACACGGTCATGGTCTCGCTCGCCAACGCCAACACGCCGCTCGTCTGGGACGAGACCATGCTGGGTGCCGTCAAGGTCTATGCGCGGGCCAACCAGGGCGTGATCCTCGCCCCCTTCACCCTCGCCGGCGCCAACACCCCGGCGTCGACCGTCGCCACCGTGGCCCAGCTCAACGCCGAGGCCCTGGCCGGCATGGCCTTCGCCCAGGCAGTGCGGCCGGGCGCTCGGGTCATCTACGGCAATTTCCTCGCCACCGTCTCGATGAAGTCCGGAGCACCCATGGCCGGGACCTCCGAGCTGGCGCTCATGAACTTCATGATCGGCCAGCTCGCCCGCCGCTATGGTGTCCCCTGGCGCTCGTCCGGCATGCTCACGGGCTCGAAGATCGCCGATGCCCAGGCCGCCTACGAGTCCGCCTTCAATATGCTCCCCATCCTCCTGGCCGGGGCCAATTTCGTCATGCACACGGCCGGCTGGTCCGAGGCGGGCCTGGTCTGCAACCTCGCCAAGTTCATGCTCGACGCCGAGCAGATGGAGATGCTCTACCGACTGGGTCAGGGCCCGAGCTTCGCCGACTTCGAGGAAGCCATGGGTGCGATCCGCGAGGTCGGCCCAGGTGGGCATTTCCTCGGCTCCGCCCACACCCAGGCGCATTTCCAGGACGCCTTCTTCATGAGCCGGCTCGCCGACAACAACAGCTTCGAGCAGTGGCAGGCCGAAGGGGCTAAAGACGCTCCAGCCCGCGCCCGGGACACTGCCAGGGCCGCGCTGGAGGGCTACGAGCAGCCGGCCCTCGATCCATCGATCGAGGAAGCGCTCCGCGCCTTCGTCACGCGCCGCGAGGCCGAGATCCCGGACAGGTACGCATAGCCCGGCCGCCCTCGTTTGCCGCTGGTCGACTTCAGCGCTCACACGACACCGCTTCGCGATGCGCCTGTTGATCCCGATCGGGCGAAGCCTCGGCGGCGCCACGCGCGTCGCCCGTACAACTTCCGGAACGCCCACGATATCGGTAAGCGTCCGCTCTGACCCGCCCTACCGATCCGCGGCCTGGTCTGCTGAGACGGTGTGATTGGTGGGATCGATAGTGTCCACCAAGGCCAAGTGGACACCATCGAAGAGGTGTGGCGTGGGCGAGCGGCGGCAGCGGCGGCGGTCGTGGCCGAAGGGGGAGAAGCGGGGGATCGTGGCGGAGACGTTGGTGCCGGGGGCTTCGGTGTCGGTGGTCTTGCTGCGGCACGACCTGAATGCCAACCAGGAGTTCAAGTGGCGGCAAGCGTTGGCGACCGGTGATCGGGCTGCCTTGACGCTGGCGGCCTGCGAGTTCGTGCCGATCGGCGTATTTGCCGAGGTCGAGAGTGCGCCACCCTTGATCAGTTCGTGCACCGAGCCGATGCAGACGCCGAGCCGTTCGGCCGCGGCGTCGGCACTGCTCGTCGGCAGTCGATCGGCGAGCGGATCGAAGGCAGCGACACCCGTGCGATTGCGCAACTCGGCGACCCGCACCCCAATCGAGGCCGGACGGTCCAGGTCAGGCCGTCCGACGACTTGCAGCGCATTCTGTTCATGGCGACGGCCGGCTGGCGATCGGTTTACTGGCCGCCCAGCTTGCGGATGACGTCGCCAGGGGGCTCGCGACGGGGCTCGGGCTGCGATCGCTGGGATAGCCACCCGCTCGGCGGCGAGGCACCCGCACCTCGGTGTGTCGACCGCCGATCTAGTGCCACTGGTTCAGGGGGATGACGAGCGCCACCTCGTGCGCCACGTCATCGAGATCGACGACGATCTCCTCGATCAGCAACCGCACCAGCCTCTGCTTGGCGCGAGCTTCGGCATCGACGGCGTTCCAGACGGTCGGCAAGTCGTGGGCGAGACGGATCAATGCGTCACGATCGACCCGTGGCCGGGCGGCGATCTCGTCATCCAGCGGCACCACGCGCCGTTCGAGCGCTGCAACACGCTCGAGCGCCGCGTTCCACCTTGCCTCCAGTTCACGCGCGAGGTGACGGTTGGCCGGCCGATTCGGGCGGAATCGACGTGCTCGTGGCGCCGCTCGGCCAGCGACGCCTCATAGCGCGCCTCCTCCAGTTCCCGGGCAACCGCTTGCCGCACGTCGTCGGCCGCCTGTTCCGACACGGCCTCGAGGATCCGTGTCGCGACTGCCCGGTCGACGCCGACGCCGCCGATGCCGATGGCTGCCGATCCGGGCACGGAGCCGACATTCCCCCCAACCGTGGCAGTGCCGCACCTCGGCACTGATAGCGATGCGCATGGCCGCTGCGCATGCCCCTACCCGCAACCGACGCCCATAGAAAGGGTGCCAAAGGGACTCCACCAGCACGAAGCCAACTTCGTATGCAGAATGACCGGCGATTTGGTGATTATTTGAAGATCCTGTACTGAGACGGCTCCAGCCTGTGCCTATTCGCCAAGCGGCTGGAGCAGGCCCTGGAGGGCCTGTCGCTCGAGCGCGGCCGGCCCGGCCCGGCGCTGCTGGCGCATGTGCTGGTGGCCAAATATGTCGACCACTCTCCCCTCCATCGCCAAAGCACGATCTACGCCCGTGCCGGCGTCGAGCTCGATCGCTCGACGCTCGCGGATTGGGTGGGCCATGGCGCGGCCCTCCTGCAGGCCTTGGCCGACGGCATCACCCGGCACGCCAAAGCCGGTACGGCGCTGCATGCCGACGACACAGCAGTGCCGGTGCTCGACCCGGGCCGGCAGCGGACCAAGACGGGACGATTATGGGTCCTGGTCGGGGACGAGCGGCCATGGGGCGGCCCGGCGCCACCGGCCGTGAGCTACCTCTATTCACCGGATCGCCCGCCGCGGCCTGCTGGCCCTGTCCCTTTCGGATCGGGATAGGGGGAAGCCTTGCGGCTCCGCCCTCCCACACCACCGGGCATACCGGTCCGTACCACGGCGGTTCGTTGGATCAAGCGGCTCTGGGCGTCATGGACGGCAGGCCGAGCGCGGCCAGTTCTGCGTTCGAGAGCGCGATGTTGAGGGCCGGGGTGGCAGCGATCCTGCCATCGATGGCCAGGAGGCCATCGATCCGCTCCCTGAACGGGAGGCGCTCAGGAGACCGCGGCGGGGACCGCCGGGCTTTCGGGCCGAGGGGCCGCCGCATCGGCTTCGGTCCCTTCGGGGACAGCGCTTCCTGCCGGGGTCCCCATGCGATCCTGATCGCATGGGGTGGGCGGCTTCACCCGTCACCCCTGCCCCGAAGGCCAGCTCCAGCTGGTTGTTCTGCCGCCTGACCGACACCCGGGGTCGCCACGCGATCCTGATCGCGTGGGGTGGGACGAGGTCCCTCGTCCTACTTGCCTCTTGCAACGTTCGGGCCATGAATGGCCAGCAGGCCATTCATCCGATCAGCAGAGCGAACGCGGTCAGGAGACCGCGGAGGCGAGCCGGCTACCTGTCCGCCTGTTAGGCCTTCTGCTGACTTCCGTGCGGGGCTGCGGGGACCCCGCACCCCGCAGCGATGCGCCGCGACCACCCCATGGCGGCCTGCCTTGTAGAGCGTCAACCTTGTTGACCGGCGCCGACAACCGGGTTGGCCGGTGCTGAGGTCGCTGCGGTTCGGTTTGGTTCAGTCGTTTCCTTCGTGGTTGTCGGCGAGGCTGTCGGTGGTTGTCGTCGGCGGTGCTGGAGGTTCGTCGGCCTTGCGGCGGACGGCGGCGCGACGTCGGTAGCTTTCGGTGTTCAGCTCGAGGATGGTGGCATGATGGACGAGGCGGTCGAGGGCGGCGATGGTGATGGCCTTGTCGGGGAAGACGC
>DAIRDJ010000167.1:0-10321 GCA_036796215.1 Geminicoccaceae bacterium | reverse complement strand
GCATGCTCGGATCTGTCCGGGGGGCGCAGGGTGAAACCTGCGTCCCTACCGGGATGACCTAATGCGCCTGCTCAACTCGTTCTGAACGGCATCCTAACCAGCCTTGTAAAACCATAAGAGCTCGAGCTGATTCATCACGCATTGCCGGCACTTGCGATGGGCTGGGCTCCGTTTCGGGCCACCACTATGTAGCGAGGAAGCGACCCGGCCGAGGTAGCTCGCCTTGCTTCGTTCAACTCAACAAATTGGCCTGCGTGTAACGTCTCGAAACCGGCACTCCGGAGAGCGCGAACCACCGGGTCGGCATCCGTCAGCGCGGCAAATGGCTGCGTGGCTAGTTCGTCGGCCGTCCAACTGCTTCGCGACCAGAATCCATCGACCGCGACGCAGATGCCGCCGGGCCTCAGCCAGTTTCGCCATGCGGTGAAGACGGTTTGCGGGCTGGACAGATGACATAGGACCTGCCGGCAGACGATGGCATCGAACTGGCCTGTGGCGAAGGCAGCGGGCTCCGCCATGTTTCCGAGAATGAAGTCCTCGCGGCGCAACCCGTCACCCCGCGATAAACCTTGTTCGATCATGGCAGTGGATGGCTCGAAACCAATGACGCCAAAACCACGTCGTCTCAGCGCTGCCATCAGCAAACCGGTTCCTGCACCGAAATCTAGCAGATGAGAGGGTATGTACCCGAGACCATGACTGAGCACGTTTATCCAGAGTTCAGCCTCGCCCGGCGCCAGCATGTGCTCGGCGTCGCTGTCATAGTAGGCGGCCTCGGCCGGGCCGTAGGACGATCCGTCGACAACATCCATACCATGCCTCGCTATAGGGAATGGGCGAGTCTGCGTTCGATGAACATCTGACCGCGCGCCAGCAAGAAGGAAATGAACCAGTAGATGGCCGCGACAATCATGAACATTTCCATGTAGCGGAAGGTGGCCGCACCGACGGATTCGGCCACGCGCGTCAATTCCACCACGGTGACGATCGACGCCAGCGACGTCTCCTTCATCATGGCGATGAAGCGGCTGCCAAGCGTCGGCACCGCACTGCGCAACGCCTGCGGCACAATCACCAGCATCAAGGTCTGAACGAATCCAAGGCCCAGCGCCCGGCCGGCGTCCCATTGCTGCACAACCACGGCGCTGATGGCCCCCCGGCAATCTTCGCTCATGTAGGCGCCTGAGTGCATCACCAGCGCCAGAATGACGGTCGGGATGGCGGGCAGCACGACTCCGACGTTCGGCAGGCCGTAGTACAGCAGCAGAATTTGCACCAAGAGTGGGGTGCCGCAAAAGAACGACACGAAAAACCGAACGGACCAGCCTCCCCAGCGGGGCCCGTACAGCCGCGCCAAAGCCAGGAACAAGGCGAATGGCAAGGCCAGTGCGAAGGCTGTGAGGCCGATGCCGATCGTGGCGAGCGTCCCTTGGACCAGCAGCGGCCCCGCCCTGGCGAGCAGGTCGACCAAGCGTAGCGTCCTAGCGCGACAGATCCTTCAACGCGGCCGCCATGTCCAGCCCGCCCAACCAACTGCTGGACAATCTGCTATAGGTTCCGTCTTCGATCATGGCCAACAGAGCTTCATCCACGGCTTGCTTAAGCGCCGTCTGGCCTTTCTGGATCACCATGGCGTTGATCTCTCGATCAACCTGGACGGCGGGCACCACATCGAGCCCCCTCACTTGCGCGAGGTAGGCACCGGCATCGTCCGAGTAGATGACCCCGTCGACACGCCCGAAAGAGAGATCCGCCAAGGCTTGCGTCGGGTTCTCGTATGTCTGCACCGTCACCTGCCCGCCGGGGTAGTTGACGGCGAGATATTCCTCCTGAACCGAGCCGGCCAAAACGCCGACCGTCTTGCCCGGCAGGTCATCGAGGCTGGCGATCCGCGGATCGTCCTTCCGAACGAAAACACTTGTCCCCACCACCATGTAGGGCTCGGAAAAGTCGACGATCCTGCGCCGCTCTTCGGTGATCGTATGCCCTGCCACGACAAGGTCGAACCTGCCGGCCTCGATCCCCGGGATCAGATCGGCAAAACGGGCCGCGACAAACTCGACTTTCGGCACGTCGATCCTGCGCGCAATTTCTTCGGTCATTTCGACGCCGAGGCCGGAAAGCTCGCCCTTCTCATCGATGAAGTCCCACGGTGCATGGCCCTGCGTGTTGGCCACTCTTAGGACCCCGGCCTCCCTTGCCTTTTCCAAGGCGTCCGCTTGCACAGACCCAGGATGGACCAGCGTGAGCGAAGTGAGCAATGCGAAGGCTAGCAGGTGACGGAACATCGATGAACCCCGAGCGATAATTTAAGATCAAGGTTCGGTTATGGTATAACATAACTACGCGCAAGCCCTTTTAAGCCAGCGTGCGACTGCACTTGCCCATCCTTCCGGCGATGTCAGGATGCAGCGACAGCGCATTGGCACTCGGCGCATTGTCCGCGCAGCTCGATGACGGCATGACGGGGCGAGAAGCGGGCGCTGTCGGCCAGTCGGCCGAGATGCTGCGAGAGCCCGACAGTGAGATGCTCGGACACAGCACCGCAAGAGTCGCAGATAACGAAGACTGCGGACTCGGCATGGTTCGGGTCGCAGCAGGCGATATAGGCGTTCAGCGACTCGACCCTGTGCACGCGGCCATCTTCCTGCAGCCTCTCCAGCGCGCGGTAGACAGTGGTTGGTGCATTCACGCCCTCCGGCCGAAGCGCCTCGAGGATCTGATACGCCGACCGAGGCCGGCCTTCGCAACGCAAGAGGGCCAGAATCCGCTGGTGATGGGGCCGACGAGGATCGCCGAGCGTCATGATATTTTTCCGAGCTGAATGTCCCTCGACACTTGACGGACGCTAACGCGACGACGTAACCAACGCAACATTATAACATCTCAAGTGCCCTCACATGCCGCGCCACCTGCCGAATGGTCATCCCGCGCCCTCCGCCTGGCCAACTGCACCCGAGCAGCGTCCGCTCGATGGCGCCGGACGATGAGCGCCTGCCTGGGCTTTCGCGACCTGACGCTCGGCTACGATGGCCATCCGGCCGTTCACCACCTGGATGGTGAGGTCCGGCGCGGATCGCTGACCGCGATCGTCGGCGCCAACGGCTCGGGCAAGTCTACTCTGCTCAAGGGTATCGTCGGCATGCTGCGGCCGCTGACGGGGGCGGTCCTGCGCGATCCATCGCTGACAATCGCCTACCTGCCCCAGCTTTCGGAGCTCGACCGCACCTTCCCGGCCAGGGTGATCGATCTCGTGGCGCTTGGCCTTTGGCCGCGGCGCGGCCTGTTCAGACGCCACCATACGGAGGACCGCCAAGCACTCGAGCGCGCGCTCGATGCGGTCGGGCTCGCCGGTTTCGAGCGGCGGCCGATCGACAGCCTGTCGGGCGGCCAGCTCCAGCGGGCGCTGTTCGCGCGGCTGCTCGTCCAGGACGCCGAGCTCATCCTGCTGGACGAGCCCTTCAATGCCATCGATGCGCGGACGGTGCGCGACCTGATCGCGCTCATTCATCGCTGGCATGGTGAGACGCGTACCATCATGGTTGTCGTGCACGACCTCGACCTCGTTCGCGAGAGCTTCCCAGAAGCCCTCTTGCTCGCGCGCGAGCCTGTGGCCTGGGGCCCCACGGTCGAGGCGCTCAGCGCCGAGAACCTGCTTGCCGCGCGGCGTTTCCACGACCGCTGGGATGACGCCGCTCCCTGGTGCGAGACCGGCAAGCTCAGCGGTGCAGCATGACGGCTCTGCTTCACGACGCTCTGCTCGCGCCTTTCGCCGCCTACGGCTTCATGCAACGGGCGCTGATCGGCTCGCTGCTGCTCAGCCTCAGCGCCTGCCCGGTCGGCGTCTTCCTGATGCTTCGGCGCATGAGCCTCACCGGCGACGCCATGGCCCATTCGATCCTGCCGGGCGCCGCGATCGCGTTCCTGCTCTACGGGCTCGAGCTCCTGCCGATGACCCTCGGGGGCCTCGCGGCCGGCCTCATTGTCGCCCTCGCCGCGGGAGCGATGTCCCGGCTGACCATCCAAAAGGAGGACAGCTCGCTTGCCGCCTTCTACCTCATATCGCTCGCTCTGGGCGTGCTCATCGTCTCCCTGCGTGGATCGAGCATCGACCTGATGCATGTCCTCTTCGGGTCGGTGCTCGCCCTCGACGACGCGGCACTGGTTCTGATCGGTGGGATCGCTCTCGTTACCTGGACCGGACTCGTCCTGTTCTGGCGCGGCCTGATCGCGGAATGCCTCGACCCGCTCTTCCTGCGCTCGGTCAGCCGGGTCGGCACGCCGGTGCATCTCCTCTTTCTCGGTCTCGTCGTCCTCAATCTTGTCGGCGGTTTTCAGGCACTCGGCACGCTGTTGGCCGTCGGCGTGATGATGCTGCCTGCCGCCGCCGCACGATTCTGGACACGCCATGTCGTGCCGATGTGCGCTCTCGCCGTGGCCATTGGGGCTGCGGCTTCGGTCGCCGGCTTGCTCGCCTCTTTTCACGCAGGCCTCCCGTCGGGACCCGCCATCATCCTTGCCTGCGGGCTGGTCTACCTCGCCTCGGCGCTCGCCGGCCCGCGGGGCCTCGTCGTGCCGCGCCTGCCGCGCCGCCACCGCATCGCATGAACCGGAGGGAACACCCTTTGTCGAGGTCACGCTTCACCGCGATCGCCGCCGCTGCCACCTTTCTCATAGCTGCGCCATTGCCCGCCGCTGCCGAGGCGTTGCGGGTCGTCGCCAGCTTCTCGATCATCGGCGACCTCGCGCGCAAAGTCGGGGGCGAGCATGTCGAACTCGCCACTCTCGTCGGCCCCGACAGCGACGCCCATGTGTATGAGCCGCGGCCGCGCGACGCGATGACGCTCGCCCAAGCGGATGTGATCCTCGCCAACGGCCTATCGTTCGAGGGCTTCCTCGGCCGGCTCATCAAAGCGAGCGGGACCGGCGCTACCGTGGTCGAACTGACCGACGGCACGCGCCTCCTCGCGGATCCCGAAGGCGGCCACTGGCACCACTACCCAACGGGCAGCGTCTTCCACGAGGGCGAGCACGATCCCCACGCCTGGCAATCGGTGCCGAATGTGAAGGTCTATGTCGGTAACATCGCCCAGGCCTTCTGCGCAGCCGCGCCCGAGGCTTGCGACACCTTCCAGGCCAATGCGGCAGACTATCTCGACGCGCTCGCCGCCCTCGACGCAGAGATCCGCGAGACGATCGCCGCGATCCCGGAGGACCATCGCACTGTCGTTACGGCGCACGATGCCTTCCGCTACTTCGAGGACGAGTACGGTATCCGCTTCCTCGCCCCGACCGGCGTCTCGACCGAAGCGGAAGCCTCGGCCGCCGACATCGCCGGGATCATCGACGCGATCCGCGCCGGCGAGGTCGCCGCGATCTTCGTCGAGAACATCGCCAACCCACGGCTGATGGAGCGGGTGGCGGCCGAGACCGGCCTCGCGATCGGCGGCACGCTCTATTCCGACGCACTGTCGCCCGAGGACGGCCCGGCGCCAACCTACATCGACATGATGCGCCACAATCTACGCACGATCGCGGCGGCTGTCGCAGACAGCTGAGCCAGACGCCATGACTTCACGACCACACGAAGGAAAAGGGACGATGGGAAACATCCTCAAGACCGGCCTTGCCGTAGCCCTGCTGACTGGGACGGCGCTTGCTACCGCCCGCGCCGACGAAGACGTGACCGCCTGGCGGGTCTTCGTCGCCGATCATGCGGAAAGCGTGGTGCGGGTGATAGATCTGGAGACGCAAGAAACGCTGGAGACTTTCGATCTCGACGCGCCGGCGCGGCTTTACCGCTCGTCGAGCGGCGAGACGGTGTTCGCCGTGCAGGGTGGCGCGGACAGAGTTACCGCAATGGCGAGCGGGATCGCCTTTCACGACCATGGGGATCACCAGGACATCGAGGTGAAGGATCCGCGGCTTCTCGATGTCGCCTTTGCAGGTGGGCGCCCGTCGCACTTTGTCGAGCACCGCGGCGAGATCGCGATTTTCTTCGACGGCGACGGCAAGGCCGCGATCACGCGGGAGCGGGACGTTCTCGACGGCTCGTCGGAGGTGCGGGAGTTCGACAGCGGCGCGCCCCACCATGGTGCTGCAGCAGTCTTTGCGGGCCATGTTCTGATCTCCGAGCCCCATCCCGAGGATCCCTCGAACCTGCCGGTGGGCATCCAGGTCCTGACCATGGGCGGCGAGCCGGTCGGCGAGCTTCATGACTGCCCCGACCTGCACGGCGAGGCGTCCTCGGGCAACGTCATGGCCTTCGCTTGCGCCACCGGCCTCCTGGTGGTGACAGAGGCTGGCGGCGCGCCTGCGATCGAGCATCTTGCCTATGCGGAGACCCTACCCGACGGCAAGGCGACAACGCTCCTCGGCGGCAGGGGCTTGCAGTACTTCCTCGGCAATTTCGGGGCCGATCGCGTCGTCCTCATCGATCACATGGACAAGGACGCCTTTCGCCTAATCGAGTTGCCGACCAGGCGGGTTCATTTCGCCGTGGACCCGATCCGTGCACGCTTTGCCTATGTCTTCACCGAGGATGGCGCGCTGCACCAGCTCGACGTGCTCGGCGGCGAGGTCACCGGCACGCTCCCACTGACCGACCCATATTCGATGGACGGTCACTGGAACGATCCGCGCCCGCGGATAACGGTAGCCGGCGATCATGTCGTTGTCACCGACCCCCTCGCCGGCCAACTCCACCTGATCGATGCTGCGAGTTTCGAGCAGAGCGGCGTGATCGAGGTCGAGGGCATGCCCTTCAACATCGTCGCCGTCGGCGGCACCGGCATCGTGCACGACGATCACGATCACGACCACGAGCATTGAGCTGCGGCGGGTGCAGATGGGGCCATGCGACGCTGCCATGCCCGTTCTCTTGGTCTGACTTGCGCAGCTACGACGGCAAGGAGGACGGCGCGGACGCACGCGGCGGGACGCGGCTCCCCGCCGCCATTGGGCAGGCAGTGGCGGGCCGCTCCCTTCCCTTCGGCCTGCGCGGCATCCGCTCCGCCGCGAGCGGGTGGGCTATCCGGTAGGCGGCGTGCCGCTCGTGGTCGACATCGACCTCGATATCTTGACCGGCCGCCGCTGCCTGGTGCTGGGGGCGAACCGGTCAGGCAAGAGCCTACGCTTGCGCCTCTGTCACGGGCTGTTTCAGCCCTCCTCGGGTGCGGGCCGCTGGCGCAACGGCGAGGCGCGGCCCGCGGCCAAGGCCATGGTGCTGCAGCGCCCGGTTCGGCTGCGCCGCTCAATCACCGCCAATCTCGACGATCCCCTGGCATTACGCGACCTCGCCCGGATCGAGCCGCACCGGACGGTGGCCGAAACACTGGAGCGGTTCGGGCTGGCGCCGCTCGGCGACCGGCCGGCCACGAGGAGCATCGCGGCGACGATCGAGGGCTGGTCGCTGGACGGCATCGCCATCGTCGACACCAGCCACGACCGCTGCCATGGCAAGCCACTCACCAGCCCTCTAGCGGCACCACGACGCCGAGGCGCTCTTGCGTGAAATCGTCGATCAGGACACGCAGGATCAGGTCCCAGTCGCCAGCCGCCGGCAGGGTGATGCCCTCGGCCAGCCACAATCCCTGCGCCACTGGGTAGGCGGGTACGGTGATCGGGCCGAGGCCCTGCTCGGCCAGGGTGAAGGCGAGCTCCAGCTCTTGCGGTTCCAGTGACCCGAAATCGGCGGCGTGCGGACGCAGCTCGACCCGGTTGGCGCCCGGCCGGCCCGGGATCAAGCGTATGTCGGCACCGCTTCTGGCACCATGAACATGCAGCACGAGTGCCGGCGGCTCCAGCGCACGGGGTGGCGGGGTCAGCCGGAAGCCGGCGGTGAGCACCAGGATGATCGCCACCAGCGCGATCTCGAGCCGGATCGCGGTGACCAGTGGCCCGGTCGTCCCGCGAGCTGCCAGCTCCGGGAGGAGCTGCCAGCGATTGCGAGCAGCCAGACCGAGCAGCAGGGCCACGAGCGCGAGCTTGGCCAGCAGCAGCCGGCCGTAGCCGGTCTCGACCAGGACGGCGGCCCCGCGTAGCGGCAGCTCGAGCTGCAGCCAGGCCAGTGCTGTGCCGCTGCCGACCAGCAGGGCTATCATGGCAGGGGCCCGTGCCGAGAAGCCGTCCAGCGTGTCCAGGCCCGCCCGGAGGGTGCCGGGCAGGACGACGAGCGCGCCTGCCCACCAGAGCAGGGCAGCGCCATGCAGCGCCACGACCGGCAAGGCCCAGCTAGCGGCGGTGCCGGCATGACCCGAGAGCGCGAAGGAAAGCCCGCCGAGGCAAAGCGCCGCCCAGCCGGCGAGCTGCCGGCGGACGAGGAGCAGCGCCACCGCCGCCAGGGCGGTGCCTGCCGTGAGCAGGAACGGGCTTTGCCTGAGCAACCCCCAGGCAGCTGGGTCCGCCAGGGCCTCAGGCCCGGCGCCGGCGAGGTCGACGGCCTGGCCGGCCAGCAACAACAGCGCCGAGGGGACCATGGCGCTCGCCAGGACGACAGTGAGCCGCCCGGGGCGTAGCCCGGCTGTGCGGGCGAAGGCGACCGCACCGAGGCCGAAGGCGAGCGTCAAGGTCAAGGCGGCGCGGCCGGGCAATGCGGGCAGGCCGGCGGTCGAGGCTGCGATGTCGTCGCTCGCTGTGATCAGGCCGATCGAGAAGACGTGGGCACCAGCCACCGGATGGCCATCGGCGGAAACGACCCGCCAGCTCAGCACCTGGGTCCCCCGGGGCAAGTCGTCGGGCGGGACGACGAGCAGCCGCGCGCCATCGGCCACCGCCTCGATCGCCAGCGAGGCTCCGTCCGGCGTGGTCCAGACGGCCGACAGCGGCGCCACGGGCTCGTTGAAGGTCAGCACCACCGTTGCCGGCGGCTCTTCGATCACGGCACCGGCCGCCGGGCTGGCCGCGTGCAGTTGAGCATGGGCGTGGGCGGCGGCGGGCGTGAGGAGCATCGCCATGAGCAGAACCGCCGCGCGCGCGCCCCTCGCGACGCAACGGCACCCCCGCCGCGCGGCACCGACGGGGGTGCCCTCCATCATTCGGCCGCGGGCACGACCATCACGCCCGGCGCCGGGTAGGGCAGGTCATGGCCATCCTCGCCCTCGGCGGGGATCTCGATCCAGCGCTCGGCGCCGTTGGCGCATTCCTGAACCACCGGGATGTAGAGCACCTCGCCCGCCGGTAGCGCGTCGGTGAAGCGGCCACGCCAGATGAACTCGTCATAGTGCTCGTCGAGCAGCTCGCCAGACCAGATCAGCTCGCGCACCCCCTCGGTGATCTCGTTGCCCCAGAGCGTGTAGGCCTGGTCATAGGGGCCGCTGACGATCTCCAGCTCCCAGCCCGCCTTCGGCATCGGCTTGACCGCGATGATGCCTTCAGGAACGGCGACGCGCACGCGCAGCGTCGCCTCCCCGTCGCAGCCATGCGGCACCCGCAGGACCATGCGCGCGGTCGAATTCTGCGCGACCTCGCGGTTCTCGAAGGTCGCATGGGCAAGTGCCGTCGCTGCGGACATGGCCACGGCGGCAAGCGTGGTGAGAGCAAGAACGGGTTTCGGCATCATGGTTTCCTTTTGCTGGTCGGGTTAGTGGTCGGGTTGTTGGTCGTCGCTGGACGCCGGCATCGTGCGGCCGGCGCTGGCCGGGTGACCCGCGGGCCAGGGGTCGGCGAAGGCCGGATCGGTGAGGAAGGCCCCGTCCGTCAGGCTTTCGAGAAACGCGATCAGGTCCGCGATCTCGTCGTCGGTGATCCTGAACCCGACGATCAGGGGATCGCGCCTGGGATCCGGGTCGCCGTGCCGCGCCGCCTCGCCGCCGACGGCATAGTGCCGGATCACCTGCTCGAGCGTGGCGAAGCGGCCGTCGTGCATGTAGGGGGCGGTGACGGCGACATTGCGCAGGCCGGGTGTGCGAAACCGCCCCTCGTCCGCCGGGCGGAGCGTGAAGGCGGCGAGACCGCCGGTCACCCCGAGCCCGGTATTGTGGAAGCTCGTCTCGGGATAGGCGCTGCGCGAGGTGACGAGGTTGTTGGTGAAGTTAAAGCCCAGGTGGCAGTGGTAGCACTCGGTACGGTGGTCGAAGAACAGCGCCTCGCCGCGCAGCGCTGCCGCCGGGAGCGCCGTGCGATCGCCCTCGTATTTGAACCGGTCATAGGCACTACCGGCCGAGATCAGGGTGCGCTGGAACGCGGCGAGCGCTCGGGTGATGGTGTAGAGCGAGATCTCCGGCCGTTCGGGAAAGGCCTCCGCAAAGGCTGTGGCGTAATAGGGATCGACGGCGAGCTTGGCGAAGAGTTCGGACTCTTTGCCGGCATTGCCCATCTCCTC
>DAIRDJ010000166.1:0-10343 GCA_036796215.1 Geminicoccaceae bacterium | reverse complement strand
GGATGGTGGGGTGCAGCGCCGAGGGCGGCTGCCAGGCGCGAAACCGCACGCCCGCGACCTCGTGGCCGTCACCCGTCCGAGACAAGGGCAGGGTGTAGCCGTTACAGGTCACCACGTGGCGCTCACCCCGGTCACCCGCGACCCGGACCTGGATGCGCTCGAGCGAGCTGTCGACATAGCGCGCGGTGCCGCCGGCAGTCGCCTCCTCGCCGAGCACGTGCCAAGGCTCGAGTGCTGCCCGGATCTCGATCTCGATCCCGGCAACCTCGACCTGGCCGTAGAGCGGAAAGCGAAACTCGAGATGCGGCAGGAACCAGGCAGGCTCGAACGCCATGCCGGCGCCTTCGAGATCGGCCAGCACCTCGTTAAAGTCCGCCCAGACATAATGCGGCAGCATGAAGCGATCGTGCAGCCCGGTGCCGTGGCGTACCAGCCGCTCGGTGTAGGGCCGGGCCCAGAACCAGGCGATCAGTGCTCTGAGCAAAAGACCCTGGGCGAGTGACATCCGCGGGTGCGGCGGCATCTCGAAGCCGCGGAACTCGACGAGGCCCAGCCGACCCGCCGGCCCGTCGGGGCTGTAGAGCTTGTCGATGCAGATCTCGGCCCGGTGGGTATTGCCGGTGAGGTCGACCAGGAGGTTGCGAAAAAGTCGATCGACAAGCCAGGGCGGGCACTCGACGGCCGTCGCGTGCAGCGGGTCGGGCACCCGGGCCAGGGCGATCTCGAGCTCGTAGAGCTGGTCCTGCCGGGCCTCGTCGACCCTGGGTGCCTGGCTCGTCGGGCCAATGAAGAGGCCGGAAAAGAGATAGGAAAGCGACGGGTGGTTCTGCCAGTAGCGGATGATCGACGCCAGAAGATCCGGCCGGCGCAGGAACGGGCTGTCCGCCGGCGTCGCCCCGCCGACGACGATGTGGTTGCCGCCGCCGGTCCCGGTCGGCCGGCCGTCGACCATGAACTTGGCGGTATCGAGCCTAGCCTGCCGCGCCTCCTCGTAGATCGTCTCGGTGATCGCCACCTGCTCGGCCCAGGACGCGGCGGGGTGGATGTTGACCTCGATGACGCCAGGATCGGGCGTCACCTTGATCGACTTCAGCCGCGGATCGGGTGGCGGCGGGTAGCCCTCGAGCCGGACCGGCTGGCCCATGGCGAGTGCGGTCTCCTCTACCGCGGCCACGAGATCGACAAATTCGTCAGCCGATTCGACGGGCGGCAGGAAGACGTAGAGGTGGCCGTCCCGGGGCTCGACCGTAAGCGCCGTGCGCACCGGGCCGCCCGGCATCAGGCCGGCGCCGCGCGGCACCGGCTGGAACGCCGCCTCGCCGGTCCGCGGCTGCTGCACGGGTTCGCGCGCCGGCAAGGCCGCATGGGCGGCGAACGGGTCCATCGGCAGGACGTGCGGGTAGTCGTCGGCCTGCAGGTGGTCGAGGGCGCCCAGGGGCAGCCGAAAGCCCGCCGGGCTGTCACCCGGGATGAGGAAGAGGCCACCGCGCCTGGTTGCCCAGCGCTCGCTCTTCCAGCGAAAGCGCCGTCGGCCCGGCAGGGGCGAGCGGGGCGAGGCCTGGGCCTGACATGCCTGGATCGGCAGGACATAGGAGGTCGGCGTGGTGAGCCCGCGGCTGAAGACCCGAACGAGCCGGGCGCGCTCCTCGGCATCCTCGAGCTTGCTGTCCAATGGATCGACATTGCCCGGCAGCTGCTGCTCGCGCAGCACGAATTGGGCGGTGTCCTCGAAGGCCGGTGTGACGAGGCCGGGATCGAGCTCGAGATTGGCCGCGAGCTGGCCCGCGAACCGCCCCGCCGTTTCGACCAGGGTCTCGCTGTCCTGCACCGAGGCGGGTGCCTCCTGGGCGATCAGCGAGGGGTCGCCCCAGAGCGGCTCGCGGTCCGAGCGCCAATAGACGGCAAAGGCCCAGCGCGGCAAAGGCTCGCCCGGATACCACTTGCCCTGGCCATGTTGCAGCAGGCCGCCGGGCGCGAACGTCGCGGCGAGCCGGCGGATCAGCGCATCGCCGAAACGGCGCTTGGTGGGCCCGACGGCCGCGGTGTTCCATTCGGGCTCGTCGCGGTCGTCGAGGCCGACGAAGGTCGGCTCGCCACCCATGGTGAGCCTGACGTCCTCGGCCACGAGCCTTTGGTCGAGCGCCTGGCCGAGCGCGTCGATCGAGGCCCATTGCGCCTCGCTGTAGGGCAGGGTGACGCGTGGCGCCTCCTTGATGCGCTCGATCTTCATGGCGAACTCGAAGGCCACCTCGGCCCGGTCGTGCGTGCCGTTGATCGGGGCGGCGTTGCCCGGGTCGGGGGTGGCGGCGAGCGGGATATGCCCTTCGCCCGCGAGCAGACCCGAGGTCGGATCGAGCCCGATCCAACCGGCCCCCGGCAGGAAGACCTCGGCCCAGGCATGGAGATCGGTGAAGTCGGCCTCGGTGCCGGACGGCCCGTCCAGCGCCTTCTGGTCGGCCTTGAGCTGGATCAGATAGCCCGAGACGAAGCGGGCGGCGAGCCCGAGCTGCCGCAAGAACTGGACCAGCAGCCAACCCGAATCGCGGCACGAGCCCGATCGCTTGCCGAGGGTCTCCTCGCAGGACTGGATGCCCGGCTCCATGCGGACGACATAGCCGATCATGCCGTGCAGCCGCCGGTTCAGATCGACGATGAAGTCGATCGTGTTGGTCGGTTCCCGCGGCACCGAGGCGATGAGCTCGGCCATGAGCGGGCCCGGCGTCTCGGTCTCGAGGAAGGGCAGCAGTTCCTTCTTCAGGCTCGGCGTGTAGTCGAAGGGCCAGATGTCGGCGGCACTTTCGACGAAGAAGTCGAACGGGTTGAGCACCGCCATCTCGGCCACGAGGTCGACCTCGACCGCGAGCTGATCGGCCTTGTCGTGGAAGACGAGCCGCGCCAGCCAATTACCGTGCGGGTCCTGCTGCCAGTTGATGAAGTGATCCTCGGGCGTGACCTTCAGGCTGTAGGCGAGCACCCGGGTGCGGCTGTGCACGGCGGGCCTGAGCCGCACGACATGCGGGCCGAGATTGATCAGCCGGTCGTAGCGGTAGCGGGTCACGTGGTTGAGGGCGACTTGGATTGTCATGCGCTTCCATACCCTTGAGCTGCCCGATCAATGGGCCAGCGAAACGCCGGCGGCAAGCCACCATCCACGTTGCGAGCCCCGTCGCCGACCTCGAGACGCCGTCTTGCCAAGCGCCAATGTGGCGGCCGCTGCAGCACTCGCCACGGAGACTGTTGCCTGCTCGACCGCAGCCAGCACTTTCTGGTCCAGGCTGCACCCGACTGACGACGCAGGAGCGGACGGCTCTAGCGCAAGGCGTCGAGCAGCAGGACGGCGACCGGGATGGGTGAGGTGCCGAGCACGATCGTCAGGAGGAAGGCGGGAAACAAGACGGTGCGGCTCAACCCCGCCGAGAGCGCAATGCCGCCACCGCCGCCGACAAGGCTGTTGCCCGGGATGTTGAGCGTGGCGGCGATCGCCCGATGCCGATGGCGCAGCAGCCATGACGCCACGCCGGCGGGTGCCCGGGCCAGAAGCCGCGCCACCCGTTGCTCCACCCCGAGCGGTGCCAGGCTGTCGACCAGCGCCGCCGCGTGCGTCAGCCCCACCGTCGTGAACGTCGCGGCCAGGAGGCGGTCCGGGACCAGCCGGCCAACAGCGTAGCTCGTGAGCAGTGCCGTCACCGTTGCGAGATAGACAACTGGTACGATCTCCGGCCCGAGCACGATTATGAGGGCGAGGCCGATCTCGACGCCGGGCACGAACGGCAGCGCCATCAGCAGCACATAAGCGATCAGGCTCACCATGATGATGCGGTGCATCAAGGGCTCGGTGGTCGGTTTCAGCTCCATGTTGAGCAGACCGACCAGCCAATCGGCGGCAAACGTGCCGGCAACCACTATGAGCGCGTAGGCAACACCGATCCCGACAATGCGCCAGAGCCGCGACCGCCGCATCGCGGGCGATAGTGCGGCGTCCTTGCTCATGGCTCTTGCGGCAGTGGCTGTCCGGGTGCGGCGAGCGCAACCGCGTACCACGATTCGAGCGTGACCGTTCGATAGCAGCGTTCGCGGGTCCAGGTCGAGCCGGCCTCGATGGCATCGCCCGCGACAGTACCGGTCAGGACCATCACACCAGCCTCGGGGCTGGTCAGCTCGGCGGGAAAGTGCACGTTGTCGCCGTCGAGCCGCAGCCAATAGAGTGCCGCCGAGAACCCATATCGCTGGCAGCCCATCGACGTGAAGAGGCCACCCTAGAAGGTCAGAACTTCCTCACCGAGGGACGACTTGCCTCTGGGTCCGTAGGCAACGACGAAGGCCTTGCCCTCGAGCGGGTCGACGAATGGCACGCTCCTCAGAGTAGTCGGGCTTTGTTCGGCACTTGGCACTGAGCCGACCATCAGGGTCCAGCCAGCCAACGCAAGCGCCAGGAACCGGAGCACGTCCTGAAATACACCTGGCGACTGCACCTGCCTCGATCGTCTCGTCACCTCGGACCTCGCGAAACCGACGCCACTCGACTGACTCCCTGTACCTGGACGGATGGGCGCAATTTACAAGGCGGGCAAGCGGCTATGCCGCTTTTCGGACTCCCCCCGTCGCCTCCGCCCTCTGGTGAGCGCCAAGCCCTCGGGGTAGCCTGCGACCGAGACGAAGGGGGACCAGAGCCATGAGATCGACGGCACGCGTGGTGGTGATCGGCGGCGGGGTGGTGGGGGCAGCCGTCCTTTACCACCTCGCCAAGGCCGGCTGGACGGATCTTTTGCTCATCGAGCGCGACCAGCTCACCTCCGGCTCCACCTGGCACGCCGCCGGCGGCATGCACACGCTCAATTCCGACCCCAACGTCGCCAAGCTCCAGGCCTATACGATCGCACTCTACAAGGAGATCGAGGCGCTCTCCGGCCAGTCGTGTGGCCTGCACCTGACCGGCGGCGTCATGCTCGCCGGCACCAAAGAGCGGCTCGATCTCCTCAAGGCGCTGCACGCCAAGGGTCGCTATCTCGGCATGCAGACCGAGTTGATCACCGCCAAAGAAGCGGCCGAGCTGATGCCGCTCCTGGACTCCAAGCACTTCACCGGTGCGCTCTTCGATCCGATCGAGGGCCATGTCGACCCCTACGGCGTCACCCACGCCTACGTGAAGGCCGCCCGCCTGAAGGGTGCGGAGGTCGTCCTCCAGAACCGCGTCGTGGAGCTGCAGCAGCGTCCGGATGCGAGCTGGGACGTCATCACCGAGCACGGCACGATCCATGCCGAGCATGTCGTCAACGCCGGTGGGCTCTGGGCGCGGGAGGTCGGCCGGATGGTCGGGCTCGAGCTGCCGGTGCTCGCCATGGAGCACCAGTATCTGATCACCGAGGACATGCCCGAGGTCCTGGCCGCGGGAAAAGAGCTGCTGCACGCCATCGACTTCGAGGCCGAGATCTATCTCCGTCAGGAACGCGGCGGCATGCTGCTCGGCACCTACGAGCGTCAAGGCGTGCCCTGGTCCGAGAAGACCACGCCCTGGGACTTCTCGACCCAGCTCCTGCCGGAGGATCTCGACCGCATCGCCCCGTCGCTCGAAGTCGGCTTCGAGCATTTCCCCGCCATCGGCCGCGCCGGCATCAAGCGGGTGATCAACGGCCCCTTCACCTTCGCCCCCGACGGCAACCCGCTGGTGGGCCCCGTTCGCGGCCTGCCGAACTATTGGTGCGCCTGTGCCGTGATGGCGGGCTTCAGCCAGGGTGGCGGCGTTGGCCTGGCGCTGGCCAACTGGATGACCGAGGGCGATCCCGGCTTCGACGTCTGGGCCATGGACGTCGCCCGCTTCGGACCTTGGGCCACGCCCGGCTACACCAACGCCAAGGTCCGCGAGAACTACAGCCGCCGCTTTCGCATCACCTTCCCGAACGAGGAACTGCCCGCGGCCCGGCCCCTGAAGACCACCCCGATCTACGCCGAACTCTTGGCCGAGAACGCCGTCATGGGCGTCAGCTACGGCCAGGAACACGCCCTCTGGTTCGCACCACCCGGCACCGAGCCTGTCGAGACCGTCACCTTCGGCCGCTCCAATGCCCATCCGCATGTGGCCAAGGAATGCCGTGCGGTGCGCGAGGCCGCTGGGCTGATCGAGATCTCCAACTTTGCCAAGTACCGGATCGAAGGGCCCGGAGCCGAGGCCTACCTCGCGCGCATCCTCGCCGGGCGGATCCCGAAGGTCGGCCGCATCAACCTGACCCCGATGCTCAACGACCGGGGCAAGCTGATCGGCGACTTCACCCTGGCACGCCTCGCCTCGGACCGCTTCCTGCTGAGCGGCTCCGGCAACGCCGAAACATACCACCTGCGCTGGTTCGAGCAGCATCTGCCACACTCTGGGGTCAGGCTGCACAGCGTCACCGATACCCTGCTCGGCCTGTCCGTCGCCGGTCCTGCCAGCCGCTCCATCCTCAGAGCCCTGACGACCGAGGACGTGAGCAATGCCGCGTTACCCTTTCTCGCCATGAAGTCGCTCGAGCTCGATCTCGTCCCCACCCTGGTCGGCCGCATCAGCTACACGGGCGACCTCGGTTTCGAGATCTGGACCGAAGCACCCTACCTCCGCCGCCTGTTCCAGGCGCTGCGCCGGGCAGGGGCCCCCCACGGCCTGCAGCTCTTCGGCGCGCGAGCCCTCAACAGCCTTCGCCTGGAAAAGAGCTTCGGCAGCTGGGCCCGCGAATACCGCCCCCTCTATGGGCCAAAGGCCGCAGGATTGGCCCGCTTCATCGACGACGGCCGGGGTGGCTTCATCGGCCACGCCGCCGCTGCGGACGAGACGCCGACCCACCAGCTCGCCACCCTCGTCGTCCACGACACCGCTATCGACGTCATGGGCGACGAGCCGATCTGGAACGGCGACGCGATCATCGGCTGGGTCACTTCCGGCGGCTACGCCCATCACAGCCGCCAATCGGTAGCTCTCGGGTACCTGGCGGTTGACCAGATGAATGCCCAGGACCTCGCCATCGAGATCCTCGGCAACCGGCGGCCGGCGACGATCGTCGAACAGCCGCTGTTCGATCCCGATGGCGCGCGCTTGCGGGCCTAGGCTGAGAAGTGAAGACCAAGGGAGGATGATCCTCCCTCGACCCACCGGACCTCGGCGCTGGTGTGGATCGTGGCGGCGACGCTCATTGGATCAGCATGAGGGCACTGCCAGGCCTTAATCGCCGCGCATGCTGCCCGCTGGCGCACCGCCGCATTGCGCCTACATCACGGATTGCCTATGAACGCGGCCCGAGGGCGCCGGCAGGCGGCAGCATAGTTGGAAGACAACATGAAAATCGGCATTCCGAGGGAGCAGCAACCCGGCGAGCATCGCGTCGCCGCTTCCCCCGAGACGGTCAAGAAGCTCGCGGCCGCTGGCATCGATGTGCTGGTCGAGCACGGTGCGGGGAAGGACTCGGCCCTTTCGGATGACACCTTTCGCAAAGCCGGTGCGGTGCTCGACGATGCCGCCACGGTCTGGGATGCCGAGCTGATCCTCAAGGTCCAGCCACCGACCGACGCGGAAATGGCACGGCTGAAGCAAGGCCAGATCCTGATCGGTGCGCTCGACCCGCACAGCCATCACGAGCAGCTCAAGGCCTATGCGGAAAAGGGCGCGACGACCTTCGCCCTCGAGCTCCTGCCCCGAACCACCCGGGCCCAGGCGATGGACATCCTCTCGAGCCAGGCGAACCTCTCCGGCTACAAGCTGGTGATCGATTCGATGGCCGCTTATGCGCGCTGCATGCCGATGATGATGACAGCAGCCGGTACGGTGACCCCGGCCAAGTTCTTCGTCGTCGGTGCCGGCGTGGCGGGCCTGCAGGCGATCGCTACGGCCAAGCGGATGGGTGCGGTCGTCACCGCCACCGACGTACGGCCGGCGGCCCGCCAGGAGATCGAGAGCCTGGCCGCCAAGTTCGTCGGCTTCATCCCCGAGGACGGGGCGACATCGGGCGGCTACGCCCGGCCGCTGACGCCCGAGGAGCAGAAGCAGCAGGCGGAGATGGTGGCCGAGCATCTCAAGAGCCAGGACATCGTGGTCACCACAGCCCAGATCCCGGGCAGAAAGGCGCCCCGGATCATCACCGCCGAGATGGTCAAGTCGATGAAGGCGGGCTCGGTGGTCATGGATCTTGCCGCCGAAAGCGGCGGCAATGTCGAGGGCAGCGTGCCGGGCGAAAGGATCGTGACCGATAATGGGGTGACGATCATCGGTGCGAAGAACCTGCCGTCCAAGCTGGCGCCCGCGGCCTCGCTGCTCTACGCCAAGAACCTCATGAACTTCGTCATGCTGCTGGTCGACAAGGAGGCCAGGGCCTTCAAGATCAACGAGGCGGACGAGCTCGTCAAAGGCACGCTCGTCACCAGGGACGGCAAGATCGTCCACGAGAGCCTGCAAAACATCTGAGCCCGAGGAACATCGTCATGGAAGCACTCGACCCCGGGGTTCTCAACCTCATCATCTTCGTGCTCGCGGTGTTCGTGGGCTACTACGTGGTCTGGTCGGTGACGCCGGCGCTGCACACCCCGCTCATGGCGATCACCAACGCGATCAGCTCGGTCATCATCGTCGGCGGCCTGATCGCCGTCGGCGCCGCCGCCGGCCTCGCCACGCTGCTGGGCTTCATCGCCGTGCTGCTGGCTGCTGTGAACATCTTCGGCGGCTTCGCCGTTACCCGACGCATGCTCGCCATGTTCAAGAAGCGCACCTGAGGCGCGGAGAGATCACGACATGAATCCCAACCTCGCCGCCCTCGGCTACCTGATCGCTGCAGTCTGCTTCGTCCTCGCACTGCGCGGCCTTTCGCACCCGACGACCTCGCAGGCCGGCCTGCGCTACGGCGTGGTCGGCATGGCGCTCGCCATCGTCATCACGCTCCTGGTGCTGCCAGCACCGTCGCCGCTGGCCTATATCCTGATCATCGCCGGGATCGCGATCGGTGGCGGCATCGGCTACGTGATCGCCCAGAAGATCGAGATGACGGCGATGCCGCAGCTCGTCGCCGGCTTCCATTCGCTGGTCGGTATGGCAGCCGTGCTGGTCGCTGCCGCGGCCTTCCTCAACCCCGTCGATTTCGGCCTGGTCAAGGCCGACGGCGGGATCAAGCTGCTGTCGCTCTTCGAGATGGGCCTCGGCACGATCATCGGCGCCATCACCTTCACCGGCTCGGTCATCGCCTTCGGCAAGCTGCAGGGCAAGCTGCCGTTCAATGTCGAGAATGCGCTCGGGCCGCTCAAGGGGCCGGTTGCCACGTTGATGAGCTCGAAGCCCATCACGCTGCCCGCCCGGCATGTGGTGAACGCGGCGATCGGTCTGGCGATCTTGGCCGTCCTGGCGTGGTTCGTCGCCGGCGAGAGCGGCTGGGCGTTCCTGTTGATGACGCTCCTGGCGTTCGCCATCGGCGTGCTCCTGATCATCCCGATCGGCGGTGCGGACATGCCGGTCGTCGTGTCGATGCTCAATTCCTACTCCGGCTGGGCCGCCGCCGGCATCGGCTTCACCCTGCAGAACCCGATGCTGATCATCACCGGGGCCCTCGTCGGCAGCTCCGGTGCCATCCTTTCCTACATCATGTGCGCGGCGATGAACCGCTCGTTCATCTCCGTGATCCTCGGTGGCTTCGGCGAGACCGGCGCTGCGGCGGCCGACGCTGGCGACAAGACGGTGAAGGCAGGCTCGGCGGATGATGCCGCCTTCATCATGGACAACGCCCAGTCGGTGATCATCGTGCCCGGCTACGGCATGGCCGTGGCCCAAGCCCAGCACAGCGTCCGCGAGCTCTACGACGAACTGACCAAGAAGGGTGTCTCGGTCCGCTTCGCCATCCACCCCGTCGCCGGCCGCATGCCCGGCCACATGAACGTGCTGCTCGCCGAAGCGAACATCCCCTATGACGACGTCTTCGAGATGGAGGACATCAACGGCGACTTTCAACAGGCGGACGTCGCCTATGTCATCGGCGCCAACGACATCACCAACCCCGCCGCCAAGACTGACCCGCAGAGCCCGATCTTCGGCATGCCCGTCCTCGACGTCGACCGGGCCAAGGCCGTCTTCTTCGTCAAGCGCTCGATGGCGGCAGGCTACGCCGGCATCGAGAACACCCTCTTCTACCAACCGAACACCATGATGCTGTTCGGCGACGCCAAGAAGATGACCGAGGAAATCGTCAAGGCTCTGGAGTAAAACAAAAAACTGCCTCTCCGCAACGCTCAGGCTGCCTTGACCACCGCGCGGCTCGGGCCTAGAGTGAACATATATAGAACGAGCTGCTGGAGGGCACGATGTCGGACGAGCTGTTGCGGGAGCTGCCGCGGACGCTGCC
>DAIRDJ010000165.1:0-10451 GCA_036796215.1 Geminicoccaceae bacterium | reverse complement strand
CCGCTGGCGCTGCTCGCCACCGGGGCCGGGCTGCGCTGGCGGGGGCTGGGTGGCGAGGCGGGGTGGCTTTTGGCCACCGCCGGCTTCAAGCTCGCGGGCCAGCCGCTCTTGACCCTGGCGGTTGGCCTGGCGATCGGGCTCGAGGGTCTGGCGCTGGTCGTGGTCGTGCTGTTCGCGGCCTTGCCGTTGACGCCCACGGCCTATGTCCAGACCCGGGCGATGGGCGGGCATGCGGACTTCATGGCCAATGCGGTGGCGCTGCAGACGGTGCTGGCGATGGTGAGCCTGCCGCTGGTGCTGGTGCTGCTCGGGCCGCTCGGTCCATGACCCTGCCAGGTCCATGACGATCCGCTCGCTCGCTGCTCTCGGGGCCCCTGCCCTCTTCGTCTTCCTGTGGAGCACGGGCTTCATCAGTGCGAAGCTCGGCCTGCCGCATATCGAGCCGATGACGTTCCTGACGCTGCGCTTTGCCGTGGCGGCTGCAGGCTTTCTGGTGCTGGCGCTCTGGCTCGGGCTGCGCTGGCCGTCGCCGGTCGCGGTGCTGCACCAGCTGGTCGTGGGCCTGCTCTTGCATGCCGTCTATCTGGGGGGTGTGTTCGTGGCGATCGCCCAGGGGGTGGAGGCGGGGGCGGCAGCACTGATCGTCGGCCTGCAGCCACTTTTGGTGGCCTCGGTCGCGGCCCCCTTGTTGGGCGAGACGGTCGGTTGGCGCCAATGGCTCGGCCTCGGGCTCGGCATTCTGGGGGTGGCGCTCGTTGTCGCCGAGAAGCTCGAGGGGGGCATGGGGACCGTCACCGGTGTGGTCTTCGCGACGGCGGCGCTCTTCGGCATCACGCTCGGCACGCTTTATCAGAAGCGGTATGCGCAGGGTGTGGACATCCGGATCGGCAATGTCTTTCAGTTCGCGGCGGCCGCCCTCGCCACCGGGCTGGGGTCGCTTGCCTTCGAGAGCCGGGTGATCGACTGGCAGCCGGCCTTGGTCGTGGCCCTTTTCTGGTCGATCATCGTGCTCTCGTTCGGGGCCGTCTCGCTCCTGCTCTGGCTGATCGCCAAGGGGGCGGCATCGAGGGTCTCCTCGCTCTTCTTCCTCGTGCCGCCGACGACGGCGCTGATGGCCTGGCTCCTGTTCGACGAGCGGCTGCCGCCCTTGGCGATGGTCGGCATGCTGGTGGCGGTCCTGGGCGTTGCCTTGGTCAACCTGCCCGCCGTTCGCGCCAGCCGACATAGAGACCGGCCCCGGCGATGATGCAGATGCCGGCCCAGGTGGCGCCGTCGGGGAAGTCGCCGAACCAGAGATGGCCGATCAGCACCGCCATCAGGATCTCGGCATAGCCCAGGGGCGAGAGGACGGAGGCCGGGGCCATCTCGAAGGCGCGAATGATGCATTGGTGCGCCATGGCACCCAGGAGCCCGATCAGGAGGAGACCCAGCCAGTCGACGGGCGCCATGGGCACGAAGACGAAGGGGACGAGGGCCGTCGTCACGACGACGCCGATCGTGGCCACCCAGCCGAGGGTGACGAGCGGTGGTGTCTGGCCCCTGAGCTTGCGGGTCAAGAGGATATAGACCGCGAAGGCGAAACCGAGGCCGAGGCCGAAGATCGAGGTCGGCTGAAAGACGTCCTGGCCCGGGCGGACGATGACGAGTGCGCCCAAAAAGCCCAGTGCCACCGCCGCATAGCGCCGCCAGCCGACCCGTTCGGCGAGCACGAAGGGGGCGAGGGCGGCTACGATCAGCGGGTACGTGAAGGCCAGCGCCACGGTGTCGGCCAGGGGCAGGAAGGTCAGGGTCAAAAAGAAGAGGAAGGTGGCGAGCACTTGCGCCAGGCCGCGGACCAGCTGCAGCGCCGGCTGCGGGATCACGAGGAGGGCCTCCCGGTAGCGCCAGAGCAGCTGCGGCAGGATGCAGAGCAGGGTGAAGACGTAGCGGCCCCAGGTGACCTGCAGGACCGGGTAGCGTTCGGCCAGCTCCTTGGCGATCGCATCCATGAGCGGCAGCAGCGAGACGGCCACCAGCATGAGCAGCATGCCGCGGCGGGTCGCCTTCTCCTGCAGCTCCAAGGCCACGGACACGCGTCGTTCCTCCCCCTGGCGGGCCATGCCGGCCCAGCAACCATCCGGGCATTGCGACAGCGGCATGGCCCTGTCATAGTCGTTGCTGGTGGTTCCCCGGGCGTCCTAGCGTCGGATGCCTGGGGTGAAAAGGGAACCCGGTGCGTCGCTCAGCGCAAGCGTGGCGACAAGGCCGGGGCTGCCCCCGCAACTGTAGACGGCGAGCCTTTGATCACCACAGCCACTGGACCCACGGGTCCGGGAAGGCCGATCGAGGCGCTTGAATCCTGTTTGAGCCGTGAGCCAGGAGACCTGCCACCTCCATTCACCCCCAAGAACCGGGGCGGGGTGCCTCCGGGAAAGGTCGATGTCCATGCTCACACCCGAACGTCGTGCCGCGCTCGTCCTCAGCCTCGAGGCGTGCGATCCCAGGCGGCTGATCCGCGATGCTCTCGGCGGCGTCAGCGCCGGCCAGGCCGAGACCTGGTCGGCGCGCGAGCTCTATCTCGCCTGGCTGCTCGACCTGCCGGTCGAAATCGACGCCGCCCATGCCGCGGCCCTGCTGCTCAGCCGGACCCGGCCGCCGGCGGCGACCGATCGAGCGGCACAGGACCTCCTGGCCCTCTTGCGCAGCACCACGGCCTACCCGCGCGAGCGCCTGACGCCCGCCACCGTGACCCGCTCACAGCTGCATTAGGACCAGAGCCCATGGCCATCACCCGCAGCCGCAAGATTCCGGCAACAATCGTCACCGGCTTTCTCGGTGCCGGCAAGACCAGCCTGATCCGCCATCTCCTCGGCCATGCCCAGGGGCGGCGGATTGCGCTCGTCATCAACGAGTTCGGCGATCAGGGCGTCGATCGCGAGATCATCCGCGCCTGCGGCATCCAGGGCTGCCGGGACGAGGACGTGGTCGAGCTCGCCAATGGCTGCATCTGCTGCACCGTCGCCGACGATTTCCTGCCGACGATGCGGAAGATCCTGGATCGGCCGGAGCCGGTCGATCACATCGTCATCGAGACCTCGGGCCTCGCCTTGCCGAAGCCGCTGGTCAAGGCCTTCACCTGGCCCGCGGTCAGGACTGCGGTGACGGTCGACGGGGTGGTGGCGGTGATCGACGCGGAGGCGACGGCGGCCGGCCTCTTTGCGAGCGACCCGGCTGCCGTGGTTGCCGCCCGGGCCGCCGATCCGAGCCTCGATCACGAAAGCCCGCTCGAGGAGCTTTTCGAGGAGCAGGTGGGCTGTGCGGACATGGTCGTGCTCAACAAGTGCGATCGGGTGGACGCGGCCGGCAAGGCCAGGGCGCGGGCGCAGGTCGAGGCCGAGCTCAGGCCCGGCGTGCACATCGTCGAGGCCGCGCACGGGGTGGTCGATCCCATGGTGCTGCTCGGCCTCGATGCCGCGGCCGAGGACGATCTCGACAGCCGCCAGTCGCATCACGATGACGGCGGCGAGCACGACCACGACGACTTCACCAGCTTTGTCGTGGCCCTGCCGCCGATCGCCCGTGCGGCCGAGATCGAGGCGCGGATCGAGGCCATCGCCAGGGCGCACGAGGTGCTCCGGGTCAAGGGCTTTCTGGCGGTCGAGGGCAAGCCGCTGCGGCTCGCCGTGCAGGCCGTGGGTGCCCGGGTCGACACCTATTTCGATCGGCCGTGGCGGCCGGGCGAGGCGAAGGGCGGCGCACTCGTGGTGATCGGCCTCCAGGGCCTCGACGAAGCCGGGATCCGCCGGGCGCTCACCGGCGAGACGGCGAGCGCTGCCGCCTAGTGGATCGTCGGCGGCGCCTGCTTCCCTGGGGCGCGAATGGCAGCCGGCGCCGCCGACCAGTGGGCCCCGGGGGAAACGCCCCCTACAGAAACGACTCGAGGAGTTGTTTCTGGTCGAGCGTGCATCACGCTCGTTTCGGCAAGACAGGCGGGGAGGATGATCCTCCCCGCGCCCCACCGGAACTTCGCGCCATCGCCGTGTGCGGGGCATGGCGTGGTTAACGGACGTTAAGGGTACCTGGTACGCTCAACGGCGCTACGTTAAGGGTACCTGGTACGCTCAACGGCGCTAGCGCGTCTCCGCCCCGCCGCCGGCACGCAGGCCAACGGCCACGAGCGCGTCGGCCCCGAGCTGCACGGGGCCGGCTGGTGATGGGGCCGCCGGGGCCGCGGGCTCGGCCTTGGCCTCGGTCACGGCTGGCGGCGGCACCGGGGCGACGCGGGCGATCGGCGGTGCTGCGGCGACGGCCGCAAGCGGCGCCGGCTCGGCTGGCGGCGGTGCTGCCGCGACTGCCGCTCTTGCCCTGCCGCCAGGGGTCAGGGCAATCGCCTGCAACTCGGCGGCACCGAGCGATGCCGGCCCCGGCGCCGGGGCGGCCGGCCGTGGTCTCGGCAGGACGGATGCCGGCACGGGCCGGGGCTCGGGCAAGCCGCCGATGACTGGCATCGGGCGCGGCTGCGGCGTCGTGACCGGTGCCGCGCCCGGGCTCTGGGCCAGGGCCAGGACCGGCGCCGGTCGCGGCGAGGGAGCTGGAGATGGTGGCGTGGCGGCGCCTGGCAGTGGCCGGCCCTGCCCTGCCCGGATGATGATCCCCGGCGGCACGTCCTCGCTCGGGTCAGGCTCGAGCGCTGGCTCGACGGCAGGGCGAGCGATCGGGCGTGGCGTCACCTCGACGACCGGTTCCGCCACGAGCTCGACGGTCGGCTGGGCCACCGGCGGCAGGGGCTGGCGCGGCTCGCCGGCGCGGATGGCGAAGCCCTGCATATCGCCCAGCGACAAGGGCCGCGGCCCGCTCTCGGCGGCAACGGGGCCCGCGAGCGCCGCCATGACGCCGACGACCGGAAGAAGGCCTGAAGCTGTCGAAAGGCGCCGCATCCGATCCTCGTTCAGCCATCGTTTCGCCGCATGGTGACAGGCGGCAGCCGCGAGGCGCAAGGCCGGCATGCGCACTGCGGCTGCCGCCGGCTATGCCGGCCGGTGTTTTGCCTCAGCCGGCGCGCGCCGCCGCGACGAGCGACTGGAGCCGCGCCAGCTGCTCGCCGGTTTCTCAAAAGCTGGCGGGCGCCAGCCAGCGCTCGAGGCCCGTACGGATCGCAGGCCACTCGTGGTCGAGCAGGCTGAACCAGGCGGTGTCGCGGTTCCGGCCCTTGACGATCATGTGCTGGCGGAAGATGCCTTCGAAGCTGAAGCCGAGGCGCAGGGCGGCGTTTCGGCTCCGCGTGTTGGCGGCATTGCATTTCCACTCCAGCCGCCGGTAGCCGCACGCCTCGAAGGCGTGGCGGAAGAGGAGATACATGGCCTCGGTCGTGGCGGGCGTGCGCTGCAGCTCGGTGCCGTACCAGATATGGCCGATCTCGATCACCCCCATGTCCGGCTCCAGCCTGAGCCAGGCGCACATGCCCTTGGCCCTGGCATCGCGACCATCGCGGACGGCGAAGAAGAGGGGATCGGCCGACAACGCCCTGGCCTCGAGCCAGGTCTGCATCGCCGCCCGCTCGGCGAAGGGGCCGTCGCCGAGACAGTCCCAGATCGCGGGCGCGGCCGCGGCGGCGCAGAGATCGTCCAGATGGGCCGCGGGATCGAGCGGCTCGAGCCGGACGAAGCGGCCCTTAAAGCTGGTGTGTTGTGGCAGGAGGGCATGTGGCGTGGCGAGCGGCTCTGCCTCGGGCATCGGGCGTTGTCCCGCCTGGATGCAGCCTCGGCGTGCCGCGAGCATGGCGAAGATGCCACTTGTATCGGCACGTCAGCGCAGCATATTCTACGATCAGGAAGAAACGAACCCGCTGCCGTCTTCATCACCCGGCGTGTCGGACACGTTCCCCCCACCCAATACGCACCGACGCTACTCCTCCGCACGAGGTTGTTGCTCTGGTCGTGCCGAGGAGATGTGCCCGATGCCGCCCGCTGATGACCGAGCGACGCTGCCCTTGACCGCCGCCGAGTGGGGCCGCCGCCTCGCCCCCTATCGCCAGCCGAGCACCCGCCGCGCGCTCCTCGAACTCGCCGCCACCGTGCTGCCGTTCGTCCTCGCCTGGGCGCTGATGGCCCTCGCCCTCCAGGTCGGGCAGTACTGGCTCTACGGCCTGCTGCTGCTGCCGGCGGCGGGGCTGCTGGTCCGCCTCTTCATGATCCAGCACGATTGCGGCCACGGCGCTTTTTTCGCCCGGAGGCTCGGCAATGACTGGCTCGGCCGGGCGATCAGCGTCTTCACGCTGACCCCCTACGACCACTGGAAGCGCAGCCACGCCATCCACCATGCGAGTTCGGGCAATCTCGACCGCCGTGGCATCGGCGATATCGACACGCTGACCGTGGCCGAATACCGGGCCCTCTCGCCCTGGGCCCGACTCCGCTATCGCGCCTATCGCCACCCGCTCGTCATGTTCGGCATCGGCCCGGCCTATCTCTTCGTCCTGGAGCACCGCCTGCCGTTGGGCTTCATGCGCAAGGGCTGGCAGCCCTGGATCAGCACCATGGCGACCAACCTCGCCGTCGCCGTCGCCGCCGGCCTCTTGATCTGGACGATTGGTCTCGTGCCGTTCCTCCTGGTGCACGGGCCGATCGTCGTCCTCGGGGCCGGAGCCGGGGTCTGGCTCTTTTATGTCCAGCATCAGTTCGAGACGACGCAATGGTCGACGGCCGAGCGCTGGAACGTCCACGACGCGGCCCTGCACGGCAGCTCGCATTACGACCTGCCGCCGGTGCTGCGCTGGTTCACCGCCAATATCGGGGTGCACCATGTGCATCACCTCGCGAGCCGCATCCCCTTCTACCGCCTGCCCGAGGTGCTCCGCGACCATCCCGAGCTCAAGGATGTGGGCCGGTTGACGCTCGGGCAGAGCCTGCGCTGCGTGCGCCTCACCCTCTGGGACGAGGCGGCACAGCGGCTGATCTCGTTCCGCGACTTCCGCGGCCGCTTCGCTGCGATCTGAAGAGAAGCAACGTGGGGAAGATGATCTTCCCCACACCCCAACATAACCTAAAGTAACGAGGGGGCGTGGGGTAAATCATGTCCCCGACTTCCTTCGCGGGAATGTTTGGCGTTGAACTCAACGAAGCGTGCCGAGGTACCAGACGTAGAGATTGGCGGTGGCGATGCCGAGTACGGCCGCGATCGCGAGGATGACGAGGACGATCAGCACCACCTTGCCGAGGGTGCGGAACGGCACGCCCTGGCGGCAGAACGGGACCAGGTTGAAGGCGAGGCCGGCGAGCACCACGAGCCCGCAGCCCCAGGAGAAGAGGGTGAGCGAGAAGGGCTGAAAGATCATCACGAGCGAGGCTGCGGCGAGGGCGATGATGCCGTATTCGATCGTCTTCGCCTGGCCGTGGCTCATCCCGCCCCTGGTCCCTGTCGAACCGTCGCTCATGACCGCACCGCCTGCTCGTGCTCGTCGAACACATGGGTGACCCCCGGCAGGAACCGGACATGCACCTGGTCACCCTCCTCGAGTGGTACGCGCCAGTCGGTCACCACCCGGATGTCGTGCATCCCGTCGTTCAGATGCGCCAGGGTCTCGGCCCCCATGGGCTCGATGATGTCGATCACCGAGGAGAGCCCGTCCGCCACCGAGTCGTGCACGATCTCGAGGTTGCGCGGCCGGATGCCGAGCGTCACCTTGGCCCCCCGCTCCAGCCGACCGACCGCGGGATCAACGGCAATCGTCAGGTCCTGGCCGCCCTCGACGGCGAAGGAGGCGACGTTGTTCTGGCCGAAACCGGTCAGGACCGCCGGGATCAGGTTCATGCCGGGCGTGCCGATGAAGCCCGCGACGAAGAGGTTCTCGGGCTTCTGGAAGATGTCGTGCGGGCTTGCCACCTGCTCGATCACGCCGGCCCGCATGACGGCGATCCGGTCCGCCATGGTCAGCGCCTCGAGCTGGTCGTGGGTGACGATCACCGTCGCCCGCTTGAGGCCCTGCAGGACCTCCTTGATCTCGCCACGCATCTCTTCCCTGAGCTGGACGTCGAGCCTGGAGAGCGGCTCGTCGAAGAGAAAGCAGTTGGGCTCGCGGATGATCGAGCGGCCAACGGCGACCCTTTGCTTCTCGCCTTCGGCGAGCTGGCCCGGCAGGCGCTTCAGGATCGGCCCGAGCTGCAGGACGCGCGCCACCTGCGCCACCTTGGCCCCGATCTCCTGGCCCGTGAGCCCCTCGGCGTAGAGCGGGTAGGCGAGATTCTCCGCCACGGACAGGCTGGGATAGAGCGCATAGAACTGGAACGACATGGCGACGTTGCGCTCGCGGGCCGTGAGGTGGTTGACCACCTGGCCGGCGAGGCGGATCTCGCCGTCGGTCGCCCACTCGAGGCCGGCGATCATCCGAAGTGTGGTCGTCTTGCCGCAGCCGGACGGGCCCAGGAGGCACAGCACCTCGCCGTCGCCGACCTCGAGATCGATCGCGTCGACGGCGACGAGCTGGCCGAACCGCTTGCTCACCTTTTGCAGCTCGATGGTCATTTCTTGACCGTCCCGAAGGTGACGCCGCGCAGGAGCTGGTTCTGCAGGAGGTAGGTGACGACGAAGATCGGGATGAGGAAGAGGGTGACGATCGCGGCCAAGAGGCCGTAGTCGACGCCCACTTCGCCGCCCATGGTCCGGGCCATGGCGACCGGCACGGTGCGGGTCTCCACACCGGTGAGCAGGAGGGCGAAGAGAAACTCGTTCCAGGTGAGGATCATGCCGAAGACGAAGGTCGCAGCGAGACCGGCCAGGATCTGCGGCAGGCACATGCCGAAGAACACCCGGCGTTCGGTCGCCCCGTCCATCCGGGCGGCGTCCTCGATCTCGGGATTGAGCTCGTCGAAGAAGCTTTTGACCAGCCAGATCGAGAACGGAATGTTGAAGGCGGTGTAGAGCAGGATGATCCCCCAATAGGTGCCGGAGAGGCCCGAGAGGCGGAACATCAGGAAGATCGGGATGATGACGACGATCGGCGGCATCATTCGCGTCGTCAGGATGATGAAGAGATAGGTGTCGTTGCCGCGCAACGGGTAGCGCGAGAAGCCGTAGGCGGCGAGCGTGCCGAGCACGATGGCCAGCGCCACGCTGACGCTCGAGATGAAGATCGAGTTGAAGAAGTAGAGCGGGAACTCGGTCGCCTGCTGCGCCTGGGCGGTGATGCTGGTGCGGTAGAAGACGCTGGTGAAGTTCTGCAGGGTCGGGGTAAAGAAGAGCTCGGCCGGCACGGCGAGCGCGTCCGTGCGCGTCTTGAAGGCGGTGAGGATGATCCACAAGACCGGGAAGAAGTAGATCAGGCTGACCGCCGCCGTCACCGCGGTCCAGCCCCAGCCGGCCTTGCCGATTTCGCGAGGTGCGGCCATCAGCCGATCTCCTGCTCGCGCCGCTTGACGGCGTAGAGATAGAGGTTGGTCAGCACGATCACCACGAAGAGGATGATGTAGGCCAGTGCCGAGGACTGGCTGGTGCGGAAGAACTGGAAGGCTACCCGGTAGGTGTAGACGGCGATGGTCTCGGTGGCCGAGCCCGGCCCGCCTTCGGTGATGATGTAGACGATGTCGAAGAGCTTGAACGTCTCGATGGTGCGGAACAGCACCGCCAGGAGGAGCAGGCTCTTGATGTAGGGAAAGGTGATCGTGCGAAACCGCCGCCACCAGGAGGCCCGGTCGATCTCCGCTGCCTCGTAGAGGTATTTCGGCACCGAGACGAGGCCGGCCAGCACCAAGAGCATGACGAAGGGCGACCACATCCAGGCATCGGCCGCGACGATGGCGATGATCGCACCCGTGGGTGAGCCGAGCAGCACGAAGGGCTCGCCCGTAAAGCTCGAAACGATCTGGCTCAAGAGACCGAAGGTCGGCTCGTAGAAGAGCTTGAAAAAGACGCCGACCGAGACGAACGACAGCATCATCGGTGCCAGCACCAGCATCAGGAGGATGCGGCGCAGCGGAAAGTCGCGGGCGAACATCAGGGCCAAGAGAAAGCCCACGACCAGCTGCAGGACGACGCTGGAGCCGACGATGACGAAGGTCGTCTGGAAGCGCTCCCAGACCTCGGGATTGGTCAGCACGCGCTCGTAGAAGCGCAAGCCCACGAAGTCCGGGATGTCCTGGCGGTTGGCGCGGTAGTTGAAGAAGCTGAGTCCGAACGACCAGAGCAGTGGGAAGATGTTTATGATGAAGAGCACGGCCAGAGCCGGGGCCACGAGCAGCGGCCCGCGCCGCTCGGGCGCCATCAGCCAGGCGAAAAACCCGCCGTCGGTGTCGCGCGCGTGGCTCGCGGCTGGGGGCGATGTGGCGGCCATGGTTCTCCGGTCTCGCTCTTCGATCGGGCGATTGGCAAGATGACTGCAGGGCAGCAGGGACCCGGGCCGGCGCCCGAGTCCCTGTCATGCGTGCCGGCTACTCGATCAGGCCGGCATCCTCGAGCAGCTCCTGCTGGAAGCGTGCGAC
>DAIRDJ010000164.1:0-10592 GCA_036796215.1 Geminicoccaceae bacterium | reverse complement strand
CGCGGGCGTTGGGCATCGCCACGGCGGGCGAGCTGCGGGATTATTTCCGGCTCGGCCCCCGGGAGGCGAAGGCCGCCATCGCCGAACTGGTCGAGCCCCACCATTCCCCGCCCACGCCCCGCCGAACCTGCCGCAAATCCTTGAAATGCCACAGAAGACGGCCCCCTCCACGAACCCCCACCACCGCCGAAAAACGCAGGGGTCTGAGGGCACGATCATCGTCCCCTTGCTTTTCTTCCTCTTCTATCATCGCCGAATGGCAGTCACCTGAGCCCTCTGGCTGCCGAAGACCCTGTCGCAGGGCCCGCTGCCACCAACTCGACTGGCGAAAACCGAGAAAAATCCCTTGAAAGGAAAAAGTACCTGTGTTTTTTCGCGGAAAAGCGCCCCATTTACCGAAAATCGCTGGTTCAACGTCAGAGCGCGGTCCCAAAGGTCATAAGCAACGCTTATAGCGAATTGTAGGTCTACAAACAGAGAGCCGAATCGGTATTCGCCTGATGCGCCATGCCCGGACAGAATGAGTCGATCTATGCGCCATGAACCCGAGCGATGCGTCGTATACCGACTCATTTGTCATAATCTACGTCGATTCATGCGCCATTAGCGTTGCTTATGGCGCAGATTCCGGCGCTTTTCGTTACAAATCGCCCGTTTTGAACCCGAGCGATCGACGAACGAACCCGAACATCGCGACGAAGGAACCCGGGACTCGCGCAAACGAACCCGCGTTTTGCGAACGAACCCGGGGGGTCAGTTTGTCGCGGGTGCTCGCCATAAAGTGTTGTTTGTCAAGCATTTGGCGCCCGTCTTGACGTGGTCGAGCGCGTTGGCTCACCGCTCGGGCATCGGTGCCGCAGCGGGGATGCCGATCGAACCCGGGCACGGACTTGACGGGGGCGGCTTTGTCGGCTATTATTCCTATGGTGCGGACGTGGACAGCGGGTGTGGTGCGACGATCGGCGCCGCGCTCCACGGTATCGACGGTTGGTTGGGCGGCGTCGCAAGCCCTCGCTCGCCGTCTCTCCCGGCGGCTGGTGCGGGCTTGGCGGCTGGTGCGGGCGTGGGTCGGGTGGTATGCCGCTTCGCGTCGAGCCCACGGGTGGTGCGAGCGGGCAGGAGCCGGACGGGGGAAACGCGGATGCAGGGCAAGGGGGTCCTCGTCGTCGACATCGGCGGCAACAACATCAAGCTCAAGCACTCGGATGCCGAGGAGCGGCGCAAGGTCAGGTCCGGCCCCGATCTCACCCCCGATGCCATGGTGGTGGCGGTCAGGACACTCGTCACCGACTGGGCCTACGACCGGGTGACGCTGGGCTGCCCCGGTGCCGTGCGCGACGGCACCCTTGTGGTCGAGCCCGTCAATCTGGGCCCGGGCTGGGTCGGCTTCGATTTCGCTGCTGCCTTCGACCGGCCCGTGGCCCTCGTCAACGATGCCGTCATGCAGGCGATCGGCTCCTACGAGGGCGGCAAGATGCTGTTCTTGGGCCTCGGCACGGGCCTCGGTGCCGCCCTGGTCGGCGATCATGTGGCGGTACCGCTCGAGGTGGCGCATCTCCCCTACAGGCGCGAGTTCACCTTCGAGGATTGCGTCGGCAAGCGCGGCCTGGAGCGGATGGGCGAGAAGCGCTGGGAGAAGGCGGTGCACGATGTCGTGACCCGGCTCAAGGCAGCGCTCGTCGCCGATTACGTCGTGCTCGGTGGCGGCAACGCCAAGCTGTTGAAGAAGCTGCCCGACGACTGCCGGCCGGGGCACAATCGCAACGCGTTCTCGGGTGGGGTGCGCATCTGGCAGGAGAAGTTCCGCGTCCTCTAGCCCCACCATTCATGCTGCACCGACCCGCCCGACCGTGCCCGCTGCGGCACCCGCTGCGGCACCCGCTGCGGCAGGCGAGCGCCAGGGCCGGCTGACCCAGGCACCGTTGCCCGGGCTGATCCGCGGGATCGCCATCCCGGCCGGCGTCGGCCTGCTCTTTCAGACGCTCTTCAACATCGTCGACAGCTTCTGGGCCGGCTTCATCTCGACCGCGGCACTGACCGCGCTGGGCGCCTCGTTCCCCGTCTTCTTCATGATCATCGTGCTCTCGGTCGGCATCGGGGCTGCGGCCCAGGCGCTGATCGCCAATCGGCTCGGCGCCGAGGACGAGGAGGGCGCCCGGCGGCTTCTGGGCCAGGCCCTCTTCCTGACTCTGGTAGCCGGTCTGCTCGTCGCCCTCTACGGCCTGACCGCCGCCGATCCGCTGCTGCGCTTCTTGGGCACCACGGGCGAAAGCCTGGCGGCCGGCCGGGCCTATCTCGTCCCGATCCTGCTCTTCGGCGTGGTCTTCCTCCTCAACCAGGGGCTGAATGGCTGGCTCACGGCGCAAGGCGACAGCAAGAGCTTCAGGAACGCTCTCGCCTTCGGCTGTGCGCTCAACGTCGTCCTCGACCCGCTCTTCATGTTCGGCGTGCCGGCCCTGGGCATTCCCGGGTTCGGCGTCGCCGGCATCGCCGCCGCCACCATCCTCATCCAGGTCATGCAGCTCGGCTACCTCCTGCACCGGGCCAAGGCGAGCCCGCTGGGCCTCCGCCTCGCCTGGCCGGACCTCGTCCCCGACCCGCCGATCCTCAAGGACTTCCTCCGCCAGGCCGTGCCGGTCACGATCAGCATCGGCGCCACCGGCTTCGGCCTCTTCTGCATCACCTTCTTCATGGGCCGGCACGGGGAGGTCGCGATCGCGGCCTACGGCATCGGCTTGCGCATCGAGCAGCTGGCGATGCTGCCGATGATCGGCCTGCACACCGCCGCCCTCTCGGTCATCGGCCAGAACCATGGCGCCGCACTGCCGGTTCGGGTGCGCGAGGCGGCACGGCTGGTGCTGGTCTACGGTATCGGCGTGATGAGCTTGGGCGCCGTCCTGGTCTGGCCGCTGCGCGAGACCTTGATGGGCGTCTTCAGCACCGATCCCGCGGTGATCGAGCTCGGGGCGGCCTATCTCGCCGTCGCCGTTCTCAACTTCAACGCCTATGCCATCCTGCTGCTCGGCGGGGCCGTGCTGCAGGGCATGCGGCAGCCGACCGTCGCCATGGTCGTGGCCCTGTTTCGCCACGTCTTCGGGCCCCTGGTCGTCCTCTACATCCTCGACCCGGTCATGGGCCTCGGCCTGCCCGGCCTCTACTGGGGGATCGTCGGCATCGCCTGGATCGGCGCGGTCGTCACCGTGGTCTATCTGAACCGGGCGTTGCGCTCGGCCGGTCAGGCGGCGAAAAGCTGACCCGTCCGGCGGATCTCGGCGACCTCGGGCTGGGACTTGTGCAGATAGCGCCGATCGCAGTACTTGCACACGGTCTGGCCACCCTTCTTGAGGGTCAGGTACTCGACCGGGTGGCCGAGCGCACCACCACCGCCGTCGCACTGGACGTGCATCCGGTCGGTGATGACGATCTCCTCGCCGTCCACCAGATAGACTTCCTCGTCAGCCATGGCTCTTCTTTCCCCCGGCCCGCCCGCCGGCACGACACCGCACAGGATCGCTTCGATGACCGCCCAAGCCCAAGCCCCCGCAGCCACCTCGCTGCAGCACTTGCCAGCTTCCGCCATTCTGCTCAAGGGCTTGCGCAAGACCTATGCCGCCTCGAGCGGCCAGCCTGCCAAAGAAGCGCTGAAGGGCGTCGACCTCGACGTCCCGCGCGGCAGCATCTTCGGCCTCCTCGGGCCCAATGGGGCGGGCAAATCGACGCTGATCAACATTCTCGCCGGCCTCGTGGTGAAAACAGCGGGCTCGGCCGAGGTCTACGGCATCGACATAGAGCGGCACCCCAGACGCGCCCGGCGCGCCATCGGGGTGGTGCCACAGGAGCTCAATCTCGATGCCTTCTTCACCCCGCGCGAGCTTCTGGAACTGCAGGCCGGGCTCTTCGGCGTGCCCAGGCGCGAGCGGACGACGGACGCGATCCTGGCCGCCGTCGGCCTCGCCGACAAGGCGGACGCCTATGCCCGCTCGCTCTCCGGCGGCATGCGCCGCCGGCTCCTGGTCGCCAAGGCGCTGGTCCACCACCCGCCCGTGGTCATCCTCGACGAGCCCACGGCCGGCGTCGATGTCGAGCTCAGGCGCCAGCTCTGGCAGCACATGCGCGAGCTCAACGAGCGCGGCATCACCATCGTGCTCACCACCCACTATCTCGAGGAGGCCGAGGCGATGTGCGATCGGATCGCGATCATCGACCAGGGCCGCGTGGTGGCCGAGGACGATACCCGTACCCTGGTCGGGCGGCTCGACGAGAAGACCTTGAGCCTCACCCTCGACCGGCCGCTCGAGACCCTGCCGCCGAGCCTCTCGGCCTGGAATGCGAGGCTGGACGCCGAGGGGCGGATCACCGTCCGCTACCGGCCGTCGAAGGCCAAGGTCGGTGACTTCCTCGAGGCGGTGCGCGAGGCCGGGCTCACGATCACCGATCTCGCGACCAGCGAGGGCGACCTCGAGGACCTCTTCGTGCGGCTCACCGGCACGGGTGCCGAGGCGCGGGCAAGCCTGTGATGGACGAGGATGCGGACAGCCTGTTCGCCGCCCCCTTCCAGGGCCGCTGGCGGATCGTCGAGGCCGACCTCTGGGACGAGGAGAGTCTGGATCTGGTCGAGCCCGCCGGCATCACCATCGACGGCGAGACCGGCGATCTCCGCCTCGGGACCCTGGATGCGAGCCTCGACATCCGCTACGACGTGCGCAACGCGGCACCGATCGCCGAGTTCACCTTCGAGGGCTTCGACGAGAACGACCAGATGACCGGCCGCAGCTGGCTGCAACCCGGCACCGCCGGCCGCCTCGTGGGCCACCTCTTCTTCCACCAGGGCGACGATTCCGGCTTCGTCTGCGATCCCTGGTGATGCCCGGACCCTTCAAGCCCTTTGCGTCCGGCCCCACATCCGCTATACCCATGTCACGCGGCGCCCGTAGCTCAGTCGGATAGAGCGCGTGCCTCCGGAGCACGAGGTCAGAGGTTCGAGTCCTCTCGGGCGCGCCATTTCTCCGTTCGCCGATCCAGCCCACCGACCACTGTCAGTCGACCATGCCGAGAAACCCGGCGAACGCCCGCTCGAACGCGTCCGGGTCGGCGGCGTGCGACAGCAGGTGATCGGCGTCGGTGCGCAAGGTGATGGTCGTGCCGCGTCGCCGGCGGAGCAGGCGGTCGCTGCTGCCGATCGGCACCAGTCGGTCGGCCGTGCCATGGGCGAGGAACAACGGCCCGGCGAAATCCGCCAGCACCTCGGTCACGCTGGCCTCGCCGAGCGGGTATGGCGAGCTTGCCTTCAGCAATGGCAGGGCGATGGCGGCAAGCCCGCGGCCGCCGGGCAGCCACATCGACGAGGCCAGGCGAGCGAGCACGTCCCGGAGCTCCAGCGCGGGCGAATCGAGCGCGATGGCGACGACGGCGCCGGCGCTTGCCGACCGACGGAGGAACTGGCCGATGATCGCCCCACCCATCGAATCGCCGATCAGCAGGAGCCGCCGATAGCCCCGCTCGCCCAGAACGCTGGCGGCGGCCTCGAGGTCGCGCCATTCGGTGAGGCCGAAGGCGTAGATGCGATCGGGCGACGGCGGTGCGCCTGGGTCGTTGCGGTAGCTGATGAGCAGCGTCGCGATGCCGGCCGCGCGCAACGGGGCCAGATAGCGGTAGCCGTTCTCCCGGGCACCTGCGATGCCGTGCACGTAGAGGGCGGCGAGGTCGTTGCCGTCGTCGGCGGGAAAGAACCATGCCGGGGCGGGACCGAGCTCGGTCGGCACGTGGACCAGCTCGAAGGCGAGGCCGAGGGCACGGCCGGGATCGCCGCGGTAGCCCATCGCCAGGGGGGCGCTGGGACGGCCGCGGGCCTCGAGCATCTCGGCCACCGGGCCAACGGTCAGGACGTGCGCCGCCACGCGGTAGAGGTAGACGCCGCCCGCCATGAGACAGACGAGACCGAGCCCCGGCAGAGCCAGGAGGATCCAGCCCATGAGGCCCTTCGGGAGCAGCGATGTCATCGAACGGGTCTTGCCAGCATGGTCGCCTCGGCAGCCTCGGCCGAGCAGGATCGAGCCTGCCGCCGACCTGAAGCCGAGCGCCGCCGTGCCGTCAACGGTGCCGGGGCTCCTCCGGCGCGCTGCGAGGGTTGCGGCCCGTGCCTCGATGCCATCGCTGCCGGTGTCGAGGTTCGGTGCGGCGCGGCCGCACAGACGGTTGCATTGGCCAATGCTGCCACTAGGCTCGCTCCGATCACAACGCGGTGTGCGGCTTGACCCGCTGCCTGACGATCCCTGGCGCCGGCGGCGCTTGCAACGGCCAATGACAGAAGCGGCGCTGTTCATCCTCCTCGCCACCCTCGGCGGCGGGCTCGGCGGGGTGGCCCGCTTCTGGGTCTCCGGCATGGTGGCGCGGCGCTTCGGCGAGACGTTCCCCTGGGGGACGCTCGCCGTCAACGCCAGCGGTGCCGCCGCGATCGGCGTGCTCGCGGCACTGCTCTTGGGGGCCGGCGGCGATGCCGAGGCCACGGGAACGCTCTGGGCCGGACTCGTCAGCGGTGTCTTGGGTAGCTACACGACCGTTTCCTCCTTCTCGCTGCAGACCCTGGCCCTGGTCCGGAACGGCGAGCCGCTCAGCGCCGTGCTCAACATCACCGGCTCCCTCGTCCTTTGCCTCGGGGCAGCAGCAGCGGGCTATCGCGCGACGCTGGCGCTCCTGGTCGGGGCTTGACGGGGTGAAGCCCGAGGCGCGCCTCTTCCTCGCGGTCGGCCTCGGGGCCGCCATCGGCTCCGGTGCCCGGGTCGCGATCTCGCTCGGCATGCATGGGGTGCTGGGGACCGGCTTCGCCTGGGGGACGCTCACCGTCAACGTGCTGGGCTCGTTCCTGATCGGCCTTTACGCGACCCTCACCGAGCCCGACGGCCGCCTGCTGGCCCGCCCGGCCACCCGCCAGTTCGTCCTCGCCGGCTTCTGCGGCGGCTTCACCACCTTCTCAGTGTTCAGCCTGGAGACGCTCGTCTTCGTCGAGCAGCAGCACTTGGCACTTGCCGGCTTCCATGTCGGCGTCTCCCTCGTGCTCTGGCTCCTGGCCGTCTGGCTCGGCTATCGTCTGGGGGTGCGGCTCAACCGTCCGAAGGGAATGCCACCATGACCCAGCTGACCGAAGCGGTGCTGCTGCGACTGTTCATCGGCGAGAGCGACCAGCACGACGGCAGGCCACTCCACGAGGCGATCGTGCTCGCGGCTCGCGAACAGGGGCTCGCCGGGGCCACCGTGCTGCGCGGGCCCATGGGCTTCGGCCGCTCGAGCCGCCTGCACACGGCGAAGATCCTGCGGCTCTCGCAGGACCTGCCGCTGATCATCGAGATCGTCGATCAGGCGGCGAAGATCGGCGCGTTCATCGCTGCGGCCGAGCCGATGCTCGGCTCCTGCCTCGTCACCCTGGAGAAGGTGCAGGTGGTTCGCTACGGCCACGCAGCCGGGCTCGACTAGACTGGCCCGGCCCTGCGATCGGCGCTCACTCGCGACCTTCGAGGTGCTGTTCCAGTTTCTGCCGCACCGCGTCCGGCATGGTCGTCGAGCCCCTGGTTTCGGGGTCGAAGAAGACCTCGACGATTTCGTAGGTGGCGTGCAGCTCCCCGGTATCGGCATGGCGCATGTCGAACAGGAAGGTGCAGCTCTTGCTGCCGATGCGCTGGACCAAGCCCTCGATCACGATCAGGTCACCGGCGCTGAGTTCCTTGATGAAGCTGGTCGTCGCCCGGGCGGACACACTGTGCACGCCGTGCTCGGCCAGCATGCGCGAATAGGGCAGGCCGAGGGCGGTCCACATGTGGTAGCAGGCGTCGTCGAAGAAGGGCGCGTAGTGGCGGACGTTCATGTGGCCGAAATGGTCCTCGTGCCAGGGATGCACGACGCCGCGCAAGAGCTCGAGCCGCTCGGTCATTTCCTTTCCCCTCGCTCCGGCCAGGATGGGCGGGCTCTGCTTTCCATAAGCGCCCGCCCTGGAGTTGCAAAGCCATGTCCCGCACCCACCGCATCGCCGCCGTCCCGGGCGACGGCATCGGCATCGAAGTGATCGAGGCCGGGGTCGGGGTGCTCGAAGCGCTGGCCGAGGGCGAGCCCGATCTCGCCTTTTCGGTCGAGCGCTTCCCCTGGGGCTCCGAGTACTACCTCGAGCACGGCCGGATGATGCCCGAGGACGGCTTCGACCGGCTCCGTGCCTTCGACGCCATCCTCTTCGGCTCGGCCGGCGATCCGCGGGTCCCGGATCACGTCACGCTCTGGGGGCTCGGACTCGCCATCTGCCAGGGCATGGACCAGTACGCCAATGTCCGGCCGACCCGCATCTTGCCAGGGATCGAGGGGCCGTTGAAGGGTGTCTCGGCGAAAGATCTCGACTGGGTGATCGTGCGCGAGAACAGCGAGGGCGAGTACTCGGGTGCCGGCGGCCGGGTGCACCAGGGCTTCGACCACGAGGTCGGGCTCGATGTGTCGGTCATGACCCGAAAGGGGGTGGAGCGGATCATCCGCTTCGCCTTCGACCTCGCCCGCTCGCGGCCGAGGAAGAAGCTGACGGTGGTGACCAAGTCCAATGCCCAGCGCCATGCGATGGTGATGTGGGACACGATCGCCGAGTCGGTCGCTGGCGATTATCCCGACGTCACCTGGGACAAGATGCTGGTCGACGCGATGACCACGCGGTTGGTGCTGAAGCCCGCGTCGCTGGATGTGATCGTGGCCACCAACCTGCATGCCGACATCCTCTCCGATCTGGCAGCCGCCCTTTCCGGCAGCCTCGGCATCGCCCCCACCGGCAACATCAATCCCGAGCGCGAGTTCCCCTCGATGTTCGAGCCCATTCACGGCTCGGCCTTCGACATCATGGGCAAGGGGATCGCCAACCCCATCGGCACGTTCTGGTCGACCGCCATGCTGCTCGACCACCTGGGCGAGCATGCTGCGGCAGGGCGTCTGATGAGTGCGATCGAGGTGGTGACCGGCAGGCGCGAGGTCCTGACCCCGGATCAAGGCGGCAAGGCGACGACCGACGCGGTGACCCGGGCGGTTTGCGCCGCACTCGCCGGTGCGAACGCCTGAACGGTCATGCCCTTGCCGGGCATCGCCCGGGTGCCGCATTGATTTAGCAGCCGCGACCGGCTAACTGCCGAATGAGCGGCCAATCGATGGCCATCGGGGCATCTCTTTGATTACGTTCTACGTCGTCGCGATCCTGCTGCTCTTGCTCCTTTCGGCCGTCTTTTCGGGCAGCGAGACCGCGGTCACGGCCACCGGCAAGGCCAAGGCCGAGGGCCTCGCCCAGGCGGGCAATCGGCGCGCCGGCACCTTGGTCGCTCTCCTTAAGGACCGCGAGCGGCTGATCAGCACGCTCCTGCTCGGCAACAACATCGTCAACATCATGGCGGCCTCGCTCGCCACCGACGTGCTGCTGCGCCTCGTTGGCGATGCCGGCGTCGTCTATGCCACCGCCAGCATGACGATCCTGATCGTCATCTTCTCCGAGGTTGTGCCGAAGACGGTGGCGATCCGTCACCACGATGCCATTGCGCTCTACATCGCCGCCCCGCTTCGCGCCCTCGTCTTCGTCTTCCGCCCGTTCACCTCGGCGATCGGCTGGGTGGTGCGGCTGGTGCTGCGCGGCCTCAGGATCCCGACCAGCGCCGGCGACGTGATTTCGGCGAGCCAGCAGCTGCGCGGCATTATCGATGCCCTGGGTGCCGGAGGCGAGCTCGCCAAGCACGCCCACGACATGCTGGACGGGGTTCTGGACCTCGAGCATGTCGGCGTGGAGGCGGTGATGACCCATCGCGGCCGCTTGGTCGCCCTCGACGCCGAGTTGCCGGTCGTGGACGCGGTCGCCAGGCTCAAGGACGAGCCCTTCAGCCGCTATCCCGTCTATCGCGGCTCGAGCGACCAGATCGTCGGCATCCTGCATCTGCGCGACCTCCTGGCGGCCCTCGTCGATGCGCGCGAGGCGAGCTGCAAGATCGGCGACGTGATGCGCGAGCCCTGGTTCGTGCCGGAGACGACGCCGCTCAGAAAGCAGCTCGAGCAGTTCCGCCAGAAGAAGGCCCATATGGCGCTGGTGGTCGACGAGTACGGCGACCTGCAGGGGCTGGTCACCCTGCAGGACATTTTGGAAGCCATCGTCGGCGAGGTCGCCGAGGCCGAGGACCGCGAGCTCGACGATGTCGAGGAGCAGCCCGACGGCAGCCTGGTCGCCAGCGGCCAGACCCAGGTACGCCGGCTCAACCGGCTGATGGACTGGGATCTCCCCGAGGCCGAGGCGGTCACCCTCGCCGGCCTCGTCATCGACCTCGCCGAGCGCATCCCCAACGAGGGCGAGACCGTCCAGTTCGGGGCCTATCGGGTGACCGTCAAGAAGCGCGAGCGCCATCGCTTGACGCTCTTGCAGATCAGCCGAACGCCACGCTTGGATGGCGAGTGAGCCGCGTCGTTTTCGTCACGTGGTTGGGACAAATGCTTGAACCCGAGCCCGCGACCCGCTACATCAGTTGCACTGCGCTCGTAGCTCAATGGATAGAGCATCTGACTACGGATCAGAAGGTTGGGGGTTCGAGTCCTCCCGAGCG
>DAIRDJ010000163.1:0-10698 GCA_036796215.1 Geminicoccaceae bacterium | reverse complement strand
TGTCGGCTTAAGCGTACCAGGTACGGTTAACCAGGTACGGTTAACGGACGAACAGCGCGATGGGATATCGTCTGCCGGCCGCTCGTCCGGCAATCCCGCTGCATCGAAGCCATCTTAAGCGTACCAGGTACGGTTAACGAACGCCGCTCACGACGAAAGACGCTTGATCAGATCGTTCGGTCAAGCGACCCTTCGGTCAAGCGGCAGGCCACTTGGGGAATGCCGGTTGTCAGGCCGCATCGCGCGGATCATGAAATGATCGGTCGCGAAGCCTTCGCCAAGCCAACCTCAGCAACCTGCAGAAGGCGCTTGTCACGGCTGCAAGCGAGCCGGCACTTGATGGTGATCACAAGCCTCTCGGCCATCCCCAACGGCAAAAAAGCCGGATGGGCGCGGGAAGGCATGCCTTCCCGCATCTCCTCATAAGCAACGCTTATCATAAGTCATATGCCTGCACACAATTCGGACAAGCATGGCGCATAAGCCGACCTGTTCCGTTGCCGAATGTGACTCTATATGCGCCATAACCTGAGAAATGAGTCGCTATACGACGCGGAACCCGAGAAATGAGTCGATCCATGCGCCATATGCGATGCTTATGGCGCAGAATCCGGCACTCTTCGTTACAAAGTGCGACGAACGAACCCGAGCCGGCGACGAACGACCCCACGGAAGCGACGAGCGAACCTGGCTGGACAGCGATCGAACCCGGGATTTGCGATCGAACCCGAGCGGACAGTATGCCGCAGCCTTGCCTGTTCGGCATTCTGTTTCAACAGCTTGGCGGCCGTTCTGCGGTGCGGGTCGAGCCGACAGGGCACCAGCCGTCAAGCCTCTACGTGGGCTGCCGATCGAACCGGAGCCACGCCTTGACATCATCCGACCTCTCGGCTATTATTCCTAGACCCGCGGCGTTCCTATTCGGTGCTGCGCATCTTCACGTAGCGGCCTGGAGCGGGTTCGAGCACCGGCAGCGGGCCGGCTCGGGGGTCGCGGGCGGGCACCTCGCCGCCGCCGTGACGGGTGAGCCAGGCCTGCCAGTCGGGCCACCAGGAGCCATCGTGTCGGCTGGCCTGTTCGAGCCAGCTAGTCGGGTCCTTGGTGCGCCCGGTGCCGGTCCAGTAGCCGTACTTGCCGGAGTCCGCCGGGTTGATGACGCCGGCAATGTGGCCCGAGCCGCCGAGCACGAAGCGGACCAGGCCGTTCAGCAGCCGGCTGCCATCGAAGGTCGCGAGCCAGGGCGCGATGTGGTCCTCCTTGGTCGAGAGGAAATAGGCCGGCACGCGGATCTGCCCGAGATCGATCGGCACACCGTCGAGGGTGATCCCGCCCGGCTTGGTCAGGAGGTTCTTCTGGTACATGTTGCGCAAGTAGAAACTGTGCATCATATACGGCATCGCCGTGCTGTCGGCGTTCCAGTAAAGTAGATCGAAAGCCATGGGCTCGCGACCCATCAAGTAGTTGTTGACGACGAACGACCAGATCAGGTCGTTGGCGCGCATCAGGTTGAAGACCTGCTGCATGTGGCGGGATTCGAGGTATCCCTTCTTTTGCATGTGCTGGTCGAGGATGGCGAGCTGGTCGTCGTCGATGAAGACAGCGAGGTCACCGGGCGCGCTGAAGTCGAGCATGGTGGTGAAAAAGGTCGCCGCCTTGATCCGCTGGCGTCCCTTGGCCGCCTCGTAGGCGAGCAGGCAGGCGGTCAGCGTGCCGCCGAGGCAGTAGCCGATGACGTTGAGCTCGCGCTCCCCCGTCTGCCGCTCGATCGCGTCCATGGCGGTCAGTGGCCCTTGCTTGAGGTAATCCTCGAAGGTCTTGTGCGCGAGCTCGGCTGTCGGGTTGACCCAGGAGATAACGAACACGGTAAACCCTTGGCCGACCGCGTAGCGGATGAAACTGTTCTTCGGCTTCAAGTCCAGAATATAGAACTTGTTGATCCACGGCGGCACGATCAGCAATGGCCGCCGCTGCACGGTTTCGGTGGACGGCGCATATTGAATGAGCTGCATCAACTCGTTCTCGAAGACGATAGTGCCCGGACTGGTTGCGATAGTCTCACCGACGACGAAAGCGTCTTCCTTGGTCATGCTGATCTTGAGCTCGCCTTTGCCTCGCTCGAGATCGATCAGGAGTTGGCGCAATCCCTGAAACAGACTCTCGCCCCTGGTCTCGGCCGCCCGGCGCAACACGACCGGGTTGGTTGCCGCGAAGTTGGAAGGGGCAAGCGCATCGACGTACTGCCGGGTGAAAAAGGCCACCTTCTGGCGCAGCACGGGGTCGATGTCCTCGACATTGGCAACCGTGTTGTGAATCCAGTTGGCGGTCACCAGATACGACTGCTTGATGTAGTCGAAGACCAGATCCTCGCTCCAGGCGTCATCCTTGAACCGCCGGTCGTCCGGGGCCGGGGCTGCCATCGGCGCCACCTCCTCGCCGAGCAGTCGGCGCATGTAGCCCTCCCAGAGCTGGCCCATGTCCTTCCAGTAGGCGAGCTGGGCGTCGATCAGATGCTCCGGCTTGGCGAGCAGATGCCGGGCGAACTCGGCAAACGCGCCCGACACCACCCTTGGGTCCGGTATCTGGAAGACCTCGTCGTCCTGGCGTTCGAGGAACTCGCGGAACACCCGATTGCTGCGCTCCGCGAGCTCGGCCATTCGTGCCGCCAGGACCTTGGCGTCGGGCAGCTCGTCCCGGTCTGGCATGGTCTGTCCCCGTCTCGTTGCGATCCTCACAAGCGTTCTGCCGCAGAGCGACGCTGCACTGCAAGGGCCGCAGCATGCGGCCGGCGCATTAACGGAATCTTCGTACGTCCGGCCTAGTCTGCCGCTCGCCAAGGGGCGCAGATTGCGACTTTCGGAGGTGCCTTGCCAGCACGACGACGCCATCTTCCGGCCGACCCACGGCTGCTGCGGTGCCGTGAACCGCTGCCGGTGGCAGTACCTTGAGTGCCATTCACGATGCCGGCGTCGCCCTCGCCGGCCTGCTCGATTCGATCGACGACGACAAACTTCGCCAGGTCATCCGGCTGGTCGAGGCGAGCGGCCAACGGCGCACGCTCGAGCCAGCGCTCGCCACGCTCAGGCCGCGACTGCGTCAATTGCGGCCGCAGCGACCGCTGACCCTGCGGCGGCTGCTGACGATACCGCTGGCCCCGGCGCTCGCCGATCCGTCCGACGGGTATGGGTCATTCTCGATTCCACGCGCGCGACTCGCCCACTGGCAGACGGTCTTGATCGAACGACTGCCGCCCGCGGTGACCGAGGCGGCACGCGCAGCGATCGCCGGCCGTGCGGCGGATGACGAGACCGCGATCCTCGATGCCGGGCGCCACCTCTGGCCGGGGGCCGCGGCGACGCTCGCCGACGAGACCATGCCCGAAGAGACGGAGATGATCGAAGCCGAACGGCAGCGGATCGCCGATCTCCTGCTCTTGGCCAACCAGCTGGTACCCCTGCTCGGCCGGCTGCCGCCGCCGCTGGAACTGGGCGACGCGGACGACCGGGCAACCGTGATCGCCATCCTCGATCTGGCGCTGTCCGGACCGCAGGAGCGACTCGGCGTCATGGCGAGCCTACTGCTGCGCCGCATGCGCCAGCCGGCGGTCGCCATCCAGCGACTGCTTGACCTTGCGCCGCTGGCATTGCGGTCGCGCCTCGAGACCATCCTGCAGCTACTCTTGGCCGAGCATCGGGACAACCTCGCTGGGCGCGTGGCCCGTCTTCGTGCTGAGCCGGACCTACCACTCGATCGAGCCGTCGACGATCTCGCTGCACTCGCCGACATGCTTGCCGGCTCCGCGCCCCCGGCGAGGGGCCAATCAGTGGACAGGCTCGGAACGGACAGCGAGCTCGCCCACTTGCGCAAAACCGCGGCCAAGATCGCCCGCGAGCGTTACGGTGCAACCCTGCCCGCCATCTTGGCTCCCCTGCCGCCGCCGGGTGCGGCCGATCGGTCGGCCGCGGTCAAGGCGCGCGAACAGAGCGCAAGGCGGCTCACCCGATTGGGCATTGTCGCCCGACGCTTGGCGCCGGATGTCTCCCTCCATCAGCTCACCGAGGCAGCGATCGAGCGATTGGTCGACCTCGAGGCGCGACGGCGCGGCGACGGGCGAGCCCTGGTCACGATCGACGATGCCCGGCTGATCGAGATTTTGAGCGGCCCCGACCTGGCCTGGCACTACCTGCGGCCGGCCTCTGGCCGCTAGCGAGTAGTCGAATAACCGCGCCGATGGTGTTGTCGATACCATGTAGCCACCCGCAGCCGCGGTGAGGTCGGGCGTATCGCCAGCGGCGAGCGATGTGGCACCAGCCGTGGGCTGCCGATTGCCGTCGGTCCCATGCGGACCGACGAAGTGGCCTTGGGCGAGTGTCGTGCCGGCAGGCCGCTGGGCGTTCCGCGACAGAAGCCGTAGCCGTCCGATGTGCGCTCCGCGGCGTCTGCGGCCAGCAGGTCGGCGGGACGTTCCGCGTCTCGATGCTCGGACCACTATGCCGCCGAGAGTGGCTGTTGATCGCCGATCAGCGCGTTCTTGATGGTGGGTGAATCCAGCCCCGGATCGACCGGCCGGCGCGACACACGCCTGGATCGCCGAGAGCGTCCGACCACCGCTTGCCGAGGCAGACTGCTGCGAAATGTTGACGATCCTTTGGTCGGTAGCCCTTGTTCCGACAAACGACCGCTGGTTGGCGCCCTCGATTGACAATCGCCGGCCAAGCGCCGGCCAAGCGCCGGACGAGTCGGCCATGCTGGCGGACGCGGCCTTGGGAACTGTCACCGATGCTCGAAGTACGGCGCCGTCGCGCCATGGTCTGCTGCCCGGGCTGCAGCGGACCGAAGGGTTCGCCCAACGCGCCATCCTGACCGAGAACCGCCGACTTTTCCACCGGCAGCCGATGCGGCCGCGCGCGCCATCGCGGTGATGGTTTGAGCTGGCCGGCGGCGACGGCCGCTGCCTGATCGTGGCGCCTCGAGCAGCGGCCCCGGGCACGCCGCCTGCGAGACCGAATGGGTCCACATGCTGACCGTTCAGGCCGAGCTCGCGCGCATCGCCCGGCTTTGGAGCGGCTTCGAGTTCGCCCTCTTTGGCCGATCATGCAAGGCCATCTGCGCGCCGTCGGTTCTCGCCGACGATCGCGGTCGGCCGCACCGTGGTCGGTGCTTTGGTGTTGCCCGCGTACGCCCGCTCGCGTTGATGGCGCCGGCTACCAATGAGCCCCGGGAGATCCGGCCCACCGGAACCGATCTGGGCCTGCGTGATCGCGGCGCGGGTGCTCATCGAGACCGACGCCGTCGTCGTCGATCACGGCATGAGCATGATTGACCCGCTCGGCGGTCGGCCGGATCCCGACGACCGCAGTTGCCCTGCAGATGTCGAGGTCGGCTCGCCCGAGACCGGGCTCGCCTGCCGATGAAGCGGCATTGCGATCGAGCCGTTAAAAAACGCTTCGCCCATCGGGCTGCCATGTGGCACGATCTCGCTAGCCTCGCCGACCGGCGCTGCTCGCACATCACGAAGCACACCGGCCCAACGTCCTGGAGCTGCCCGCAGCCCCGGCAATGATGATCGAACCGTTCCCCCACGCCGATCCGCCACCACCGACCCGAAGCCCAGATCATCCTGAAAACCACGCTCATCCTCGACCCCGACCGTATCCGGGCCGTCATCTTCGACATGGACGGCGTGCTGACCGATACGGCCGCGATCCACGAGGCGGCCTGGGCCAGGACCTTCGACGCGTTCCTCGAGCGCCGCGGCGAGCCCTTTCGACCGTTCAGCCATGATGACTATCTGCGCCATGTCGACGGCAAGCCGCGGCTCGACGGGGTGCGCGATTTTCTCGCGTCGCGCGGCACAGCACTCGACCTCGGCAACGCCGACGATGGGCCCGGTGCACCGACCGTCCACGGCCTCGGCCGGGAGAAGAACGCGGCCTTTCGCGTCGTGCTCGAATGCCAGGGCATCAGGGCCTTCGCCGATGCCGTCCGTCTGCTTGATCGGCTCGCCAGGGCCGGGATCGGCGTCGCTGCCATCTCCTCGAGCCGCAACGCCGAGGACGTGCTGCGCGCCGCCGGCATTCGCGACCGCTTCGCCGTGCTCGTCGACGGGCAGGTCTCGCAAGCGCGCGGCATCCCCGGCAAGCCGGCACCGGACATCTTTCTCGCTGCAGCACAAGAGCTCCGTACAGCGCCCGAGCAGGCGGCGGTGGCGGAGGATGCCACGGCCGGTGTGGAAGCCGCCCGACGGGGCGATTTTGCCTTCGTGCTCGGCGTCGCCCGCAGTGGTGGCGCCAAGGCGCTGACGGCAGCCGGAGCCGATGCTGTCGTCGCATCGTTCGATGCCATCTCGATCCGAGGAGAAAACTGACGTGCGCGACCGCCACGATCTGCCCGACGCTTTCAGCGTGATCCAGGAACTCCATGACGATGCGCACCTGCCGAGGCGCGACGTCTGTGTCTTTCTCGACTATGACGGAACCTTGACCCCGATCGTCGAGCGGCCCGAGGACGCGGTGCTCGATCCAGCGATGCGCCGGCGGCTGGAGCGGGTGGCGGCGCGTTTTCGCACCGCCGTGATCAGCGGCCGCGGGCTCGACGATCTGCTCGCCCGCGTCGGAGTCGCCGACATTTTCTACGCGGCGAGCCACGGCTTCGAGCTGCGCCACCCAGGCGGCGAGACCGTAGCCAACGAGGCGGCCCGTGCGGCAGCGGCCGGCCTCGATGACCTCGAAAAGGCACTCGAGGCCGAGCTTCGCACCATCGAGGGCAGCCAGCTCGAGCGCAAGCGCTTCGGTCTTGCCGTGCATTACCGGCGGGTCGCACCAGCCGAAACGCCCGCCGTCGAGACAGCGGTGCGGGCGTTGGCCGGCGATTTCCCGACGTTGACCGTCAAGACCGGCAAGAAGGTGTTCGAGTTCGTGCCCAAGCTCGACTGGGACAAGGGCAAGGCCGTCGAGTGGATCCTGAACAATGCGGGCCTCGATGCCGAGACCGCGTACCCCATCTTCCTCGGCGACGATGTCACCGACGAGGACGCGTTTCGCGCCATCGACGACTGGGGCTGCGGCATCGCCGTCGGTCTCGACGGCCCGCGCGACACGTTCGCCTACTTCATCCTCGATGACGTCGACGCCGTGGGTCGCTTTCTCGATGCGCTCGCCGAGGTCCGCTAGCCAGCCTGCGGCAGGCAGGCAGCGACATCGATCTCGATCCCGGGCGGCTCGAACCGCAACGAGCCCTCGTTGTGGATACTGGTATCGATCCCGCCGGCGGCGTTGCGGGCGTGATGCGTGATCACCCGTCGGCTGGTGTCGACCAGCAGGTAATGGGCGACACTCGGGAGCTTGAAATAGTCCGTGAGTTTCAGCCCAACATCCAGACCACGCGTGCTGCGTGAGCCGACCTCGACCACGATCAGAGGGTCCGGCACCTTCACCGCATCGGGATCGAGCGGCGCGCCACAGCGGACCAGCACGTCGGGCTCGTAGCTCGTCAGCTCGTCGATCGGCACGGCGAGCCCGTCGCCGTATGCCCGGCAGGGCAGGCCACGGGCCCGTAGCGCCTGCCGCAGCGCCAGCCAGGTCAACTGCTTCGCCTCGTTGTGCGCCACCCGCTCGGGCGACATCGCGTAGACCTTGCCATCGAGCAGCTCGTACCGCCCACTCGGCTGGGCCATGGCCCAGTCGATGAACGCATCGACCTTCATGCGATCCTGCAGCGCCTTTTCCGCCATCGCCGCACCTCCAGAACCACAATCTAGCAGAATAAGCGGCTCAGGCCATCCGATCGATCAGACAAGCGTCACCGTAGCTGAAAAACCGATAGCGCTCGGCAATGGCGTGCGCATAGGCCGCCTGCATCCGCTCGAGCCCGGCCAGCGCCGCCACCAGCATGAACAATGTCGAGCGCGGCAGATGGAAGTTGGTCAGCAGCCGGTCGACCACCCGAAAGGTGAAGCCCGGGGTGATGAAGAGTGCCGTCTCGCCACTGCCGGCTTCGAGCGCTCCGGACCGCGCCTGCGCCTCCAGCACCCTGAGCACCGTGGTGCCCACCGCCACCACCCGGCCACCGCGCGCCCGGGCCGCCATGATCGCCTCGACCGTCGCCGCCGGCAGATCGAACCACTCGGCATGCATCCGATGCTCTGCCGTATTCTCTACCTTGACCGAAAGGAACGTCCCGAGCCCGACATGCAGGGTCAAGGACGCCCGCCCGATGCCGCGCGCGTCGAGCACCTCGAGCAGCCGCTCGGTGAAGTGCAGGGACGCGGTCGGTGCCGCGACCGAGCCCTCGGCCTTGGCGAAGATCGGCTGGTAGCGCTCGAGGTCCTCGGGATCACCCGCCGCCGGCCGCTTGATGTAGGGCGGCAAGGGCATCGCCCCGTGCAACCGGATCGCGTCGCGCACGTTGCCCGAGGCGGCCTTCAGCCCGAGCGTGAAAAAGCCCGCTGCGTCCTTGGCCTCGACCACGGCCTCGAGCCCGGGTGCCAAGGCCACCACATCGCCCGGCACCAGCCGCCGCCCCGGCTTGGCGAAGGCGGACCAGCGGTCACCACCGAGATCGGCCACCAGTGTCACTTGCACAGGTGAGTCCTCGCGCCGGCGACGTGCCGCGAACCGGGTCGGCAGCACCTTCGTCTCGTTGAGCACCATGAGATCCCCGGGCGTCAGAAGGTCCGGCAGATCGCGGACGAAGCGATCCGCCAGCGTCTCGCCCACCACCAGCAACCGCGAGGCGTCACGCTCGGACAACGGCTGCTGCGCGACCAGCTCGGCCGGCAGCTCGAAACCGAACGCGTCGACCCGCACCTCAGGACTCGTCCAAGGACTCTCAAGCCCGGCGCTTGGCGCGCAGATGCCCGAGCACGCTGTCCGAGACGAAGCTCGAGACGTCGCCGCCTAAGAGATGGATCTCCTTGACGAACCGGGAGGAGATGAACTGGTTGGTCTCGGACGCCATCAGGAAGACCGTCTCGATCTTCGGATAGAGCCGCTTGTTGTTCGCCGCCATCTGGAACTCGTACTCGAAATCCGAGACCGCCCGCAGCCCACGAATGATGAAGTCCGCGTCATTCTGCGCGGCGAACGCCATCAGCAGGTTCTCGAACGGCCGTGCGGTGACCTTGGCCCCGTTGTGCTCGTTGGCCGCCATCATGCCGTTGATGTCACCCTCGACCATGACCATCCGCTCGGCCAGCGTGAAGAGCGGGTCCTTGCCGGCATTGATGGCGATCGCCACGATCAGCTCGTCGACCAGCACCGTCGCCCGGCGGATGACGTCGAGATGCCCATTGTGGATCGGATCGAATGTGCCCGGGTAGATCCCGGTTCGGATGCGGCGCAATGGTGCAACTCCCATGGCCATACTGCGGCGCGGCAAAATACGCTCAACGGCGGTTTTGGCAAGCGTCGGCATTTTGGGGCCCGGCCGGCCGCCCCGTCATCGTCTGGCGACCCCGGGCACGAGCACTTCGGGTGGCGCCCCGAGTTCGACCGCGCGGCGCACCAAGTCATCCCAGTGCAGCAGTCGGCCGTACTGCCAGGCGAGAAAAACCGTACCAGCTTTGCGGCTATGCGACCGGCCTGGCGCCAGCGTGCCCCGGCGCCACGACCCGGGCAGGTGCCAGCGGTACATGGGCTGCGACTGCGCCGAGCCTCAGTCGTCGTCGTCCTCGTCTCCGACCTCGCCGTTCTCCCCCGCGTCCGCAAGCCGGGCCACCGAGACCACGTGCTCGCCGGGGTCGGTGTGGAAGAGGGTGACACCCTGGGTCTTCCTGGCGGCGACGCGGATGCCGTCCACCGGAATGCGGATGGTCTTGCCCTTGTCGGTCACCAGCATCAGGTGGTCGCTGTGGCCGACCGGGAAGGTGGCGGCGACCGGGCCGTTGCGCTCGGAGGTCTCGATATTGATGATCCCCTGCCCGCCGCGGTTGGTGACCCGGTACTCGAAGGCCGAGGTCCGCTTGCCGAAGCCGTTGACGGTGACGGTGAGGATCAGCTGCTCCTTCGCGAGCATTGCCTCCACCGTCTCGGATGCCAGCAGATTCGGCACGTCCGAGCCCGCCTCCTCGCCAAGCTCCTCGCTGGCCGCCGCCCGCCGCCTCGCATTGGCGATCCGCACGAGTTCGTCCCGCTCCTCGGTCGTGAGTTCCGTATGATCGAGGATCGACATCGAGATCACCGCATCGCCCGGGGCGAGATCGATGCCCCGGACCCCCTCGGAGGTTCGCGAGCGGAAGACCCGCAGGCTCTCGACCGGAAAGCGGATCGCCTTGCCGGCGGTGGTGGCGAGCAGGATGTCGTGGCTGTCGTCGCAGACATCGACCCCGATCAGCCGATCGCCGTCGTCCAGCCCCATGGCGATCTTGCCGTTGACCGGTACGCGGGTGAAGTCGGCGAGATCGTTGCGCCTGACCTTGCCCCTGGCGGTGGCGAACACGGCCGAGAGCTCGGCCCAGGAAGCCTCGTCCTCGGGTAGCGGCAGGATCGCCGTGATCCACTCGCCTTCCGAGAGATGCGGGAAGAGGTTGATCATCGCCTTGCCGCGCGCCTGCGGGTTGCCCAGGGGCAGCTTGTAGACCTTGAGCTTGTAGACGCGGCCGAGCGACGAGAAGAACAGGACGGGCGTGTGGGTGTTGGCGACGAACAGGCGCGAGACGAAATCGTCCTCGTGGGTGCGCATCCCCGCCCGGCCCTTGCCGCC